>JANNEH010000174.1:0-8808 GCA_031378405.1 Synechococcales cyanobacterium OTE_75_metabat_409 | reverse complement strand
AAAATTAGTACATTCACTGCGCCCACATAAATCAACACCTGAGCCGCCGACACAAAATCAGCATTCAGCAGAATATAAATTCCGGCCATGCTAATAAATACGCCTCCTAACAAGAAGGCCGAATAGACAATATTTCCGAGTAACACCACTCCTAAAGCGGAACCCAGCATCAAAGCTGACAAAATCACAAAGGAAACAAACTGGACACCTTGGGCAATATTCATGTTTTTTTATTTTTCGGCATTGATTTCGGCAGGAGTTTTACCGGCGCGTTGCACGTCGGCGGGCAGATCATGAGGGTCCATTACGCCCTTGGGCAAGTAGGCCAAGCCCCGTAAAGGTGTCACCATCGGATCATTGGTGACTTTGTAAGGTAAACGACCCAGCGCCACACTGTCGTAGTTTAGTTCATGTCGATCGAAGGTAGCCAATTCATATTCTTCGGTCATTGATAAACAGTTAGTGGGACAGTATTCCACGCAGTTGCCGCAGAAGATACAGACTCCGAAGTCGATACTGTAACTGTCTAATTTCTTCTTCTTGCTGGCTTTATCAAACTCATAATCTACTACTGGTAAATTAATTGGGCAAACTCTGACGCAGACTTCGCAAGCAATGCATTTGTCAAATTCAAAGTGAATCCTGCCCCGAAAACGCTCGGAGGGAATCAGTTTTTCGTAGGGATACTGGACGGTAATTGGGCGACGCTGCATGTGGTCGAAGGTGACGGACATGCCTTGACCGATGTATTTGGCCGATTGTACGGCTTCTTTGCCGTAGTCTACGACCTGCTTCAAAAAATTCAGCATCTGGGGCAACTCTCCTAGATATTCCTAGGTATAGTAACATTTCTAGCAATTTTACGGGACAAATATGTTGGGGTTCAACTCGAAATAATTAGGTCGGGGTAGATGAGCAGAGCCAAACCTACTCAGCAAGAAACCCCGATCGACAGAGGCTGTCGCCGGGATGACCAAATATAAGGGATTGCTTTAAAAGATAAACTTAGTAAGCTAAACCCATGCTGCGCGTAGTTTCAGCACCTAGATATACCCGAATGCTCAAAAAGTCGGTGGGGCAAGCAGTTTCGCAACGCTTACAGCCAACGCAATCTTCGATGCGCGGGGAGGAGGCTATTTGAGCGGCCTTACAGCCATCCCAAGGAACCATTTCTAGAACGTCGAGCGGGCAAGCCCGCACGCACTGGGTGCATCCGATACAAGTATCGTAAATTTTTACTGCATGAGACATATGATATTAAACTCCCAATATGTGAGTCTAGGCACTCTAGAAACTTCATAATCAAGGCTCAGTTTACCGCAGGGTTTGCCAGGTAGTAGCTAAATGGCCACAGAAGTTAAAGGTTCGTAACGTAATCGGAGCAAGGCTCTCAAAGGTTACAATGTGTTAAGAATATTTGCCATCGTTCACGAAGTAAAGACCTAGCCTATCATAGGGAAAACCTAGAGAGTAATTAACATGGCTACCTATCCCGGCATTACTAGCGAAGCCTTCCAGCATCCCCTCGATCGAGAAGCTGAACAAACCCTGCGCAGCGTTCCTGGCTTCGACCTAGTTGCCCGCAAATTCGTCGAATTTCTCTACGAGCGCCCCCAACTAATTGCTCTCAAAGGCAGCAGCATCCAAGCCGGTCCTCGCCAATATTCCACCATTTATGGCATCTTCCGGGAGTGTGTTCGTGACCTCGATATTTCCCCTGAACCCACCTTGTTCATTCGCCAAGACCCTCAGGTGAACGCCTACTCCCTGGGTCAAGAGTTTCCTTATATAGTGATCAATACCGGATTGCTGGATTTACTGGATGAACCTGAACTGCGTACCGTGATTGCCCATGAACTAGGACACATCAAATGTGGTCATACTTTGCTGATTCAAATGGCCATGTGGGCAATGAGTATCATCTCAACCTTGGGACAATGGACTTTTGGCATGGGCAACATTATCAGTAGTGGATTGGTGTTTGCTTTCTACGAGTGGCGACGCAAAGCCGAACTGTCATCCGATCGAGCAGCACTATTGGTAATGGAGGATATAAATGTGGTGTTCCGCACCATGATGAAGATTTCTGGTGGCAGCAAAAAGTATATGAATGAATGCAGTCTGTCAGAATTTATCCAACAGTCCAAAGATTTTGATGATCTAGATCGAGATAATCTGAACCAAATGTATAAGGTGTTGATGTATACCGGAGTGGGCGGCAATATGATGAGCCATCCTTTCGCGGTCGATCGGGTCAAATATTTACAGGAGTGGTCAGAGTCCCCAGAATACGCCACTATTCGCCAAGGTAACTACCCTCGCACCTCTGTAGAGGTAAACAACGAGGCTCCGCCTACCCCGCCTACTAGCAATAGTGAAGTCGATCGGCTCCAACGCCAGATCGAAGAACTGCAAAAAGAAATCGGTCGCTGGCGCGATCATGATAATTAGGATGAACGTAGTGGGCTGAGCGGAGTCGAAGCCCACTACGTTCATCCCACTACCACTTCAAAGCACGATCTTCTTCGGCTAATTGCCGTTTGCTATCGGTCTCGAACCAGGCAATGATCGATTCTGGAGTAAGGTCTGCGATCGGCACTTCAGCATCAGCAGCGATTTTGGTCAACAAACGTAGAGAAGAGATGGTAATGCGGGCTAAAAATTTTTCGTGAGTCGAAAGAAGTGCTCGATCGACAGCGGTGGCCTCAGCAGTAGTAATAAATTCTTGGGGGTCCATAATCGATTAAAGAAAAGCTGCTGCTAGTTTAATACATCTGAAAGATCAAAGTAACTCAGAAATCAGATCTTAGAAATTCCTATTGCAACGTTAAAGATGCCACAATTTAGAATTTATACTCTCTAAGTTCGATGTAGGACTTGAGTTGGCAGGTGAAAATCTTCATCCATATCAAATAACTTTAGTTCTTTTTTTGAACCTTCTTTTAAGTAAGTTTTGATTGTTTCTGCGATATATTTTGCCAATTCTACTGGAACGGCATTGCCAATCATCTGTTCAAGGTTCGTTTTGGTACCGTGAAACTGAAATGTCGTCGGAAATGTTTGTAGATAGCTTCGTTCGATCGTAGTTAGGGGACGAATGTCTTTTAAATCTACCCCGATTGGATCGCAAGAATTGATCTTGTACCCGCCAGGAATTGGGCGATTTACACCTCTGATGGTTGGGCTAGCTTCGTCTACAGAAAAAATGCCTCGGCGGTTGTAGTTACGAGGATGCCTGTAATAAAAATTTAATTCCAATGAATCGCCAAGATAATCTCGGACAGTCATTTGTTTGTTATTGAGCTTATCTTTGAAGATTTCATTTAATGCATTATGTTGGCCATTGAGGTTGCCAATCAAGAAAAATCTTGTTCTGGCTTGAGGTACGCCACAGTAAGAAGCATCTAAAATCACTGATGACAAACCATATCCTGTATTGATAAATTGTTCGGAAACATCTTGAAGTATCTGGCTTTTTTTGATTTGCTCTACATTTTCCATGACAAACCACTGCGGTTTAATATCACAAACAATATTGACAAAATGATAGGTTAGATCTGCTCTTCCCAGTGACGTATCTCGTTTTCCTGCACTGGAAAAATCTTGGCAAGGTGGGCCGCCCATAATCATTTCTGGGCTGTATTTTTTGATTTCACTAATTGCCTCCTTTTCGTTTTGTAAATCAAGTTTAAATATAGGATGTGAGAAATTATTTTTATATACTTCTATGGCTGGTTGCCAGTTATCATAGGCTGCAGCTATATTGAATCCAGCTTCCTGAAAGCCCAGTGATAAGCCACCACATCCTGCAAATAGGTCAATACACTGCATTACTGAAAAAGCTCCGGTGAATTATAAATTATTGCGTCGAATCTTCGTTCGGGGCTAAGCAGATTTTGTCCACCACCCAAAATAATATTTTGTATTTCACTTTTTTCAATGATTGGCTTTAGTAACCGAGGGCAAGTCATGAATTTATTGGTGATGTTACCAGAAGAAGCAAAAGCCTTATCATTTTTGGTGTTGTAAGACAAATTATCGATGATTTTGCCATGATTGAATTTGCTATCAGAGACGACATCAAGCAGCATTTTGTAAAGCCAAATAGCTGTTCTGGTCTGTCTTGTTATTTTGGATGCATGAGAGTTGACAGCAATTTCGGCTATGAAATTCAAGAATCCAGCGTCACTCCAAAAGAATACATCTAGACAATGATCTGCTAGTTGAGAAGATTTTCCTAGTGTTTTCCAAATTGGCTGGAGCAGAAATGGTGTTTGATAAGATTCAAGGGCAATTGATATATTTTTCAGGACTTGAATAATCTGTGCAACATAAGGCAAAACCTGCTGAGCATCTGTCCAATCATCAATTTCAGGAATATTCTGTAAATATTTTTTGGTGTGTTCGCCCACGCCTTTGGTAATACTACAAGCCAAGTAGACTATTGTATCTGGCCTGACAACAAGTTCACTGCCAAAGGCACTTTCTGGAGAGTCACAGGTGGTATTATCTGGTAGGGCGGTCAGTTTCACTTCAAATGCTGAGAGACATTGACCGGAGCTAGTGTTATGAATTACTAGATCTGTGCGTGGTATTGTGCCGATGACAAATTTCTGGAATGGGGAATGACATGATTCAAAGGCAAAGTAAGTATCTGAACCCAATGGATCAATACCAAAAGCATTTTCGATCGAGATTTCTCCGTAGCCAAAACTACCCTGGTTGATGTGGAGATAATTGGCTTTGATGTTTTTGGAGTGGAGATAGCAGCATAGTGCAGCGGGAAAGGATGAGTTGAACTGGTTTTTCCCCCATGATTCTCTGGCTACAAAGTCTCTATTTGATTTTTCCAACCCAAACAAGTGGGGTGTTGGTTCCTTAGACATTAGTTATGATTGCCGTTTCTGATGGTCTCAATGTACCATCTTTCTTACCTGAATTCCCATCTCTTGGCCAAATGGCTTCGATCGATGCCTTTGGTGAATGCTTTCAGCCTCTTCGTTCACGCAGTGTCTCCTTTGGAGAATCGCCCTATTTAATAATGATAGAACGCAGGTTACCGTGATACGAAATCAGCCACTTTATTGGACTTCGTTTGCCGGTGATTACCACCCCGTCAGGCTGCGCCCGCCACCCCTCCAAGGGAGGGGAATTAATTAGTTCCCCTCCCTTGGAGGGGTGGGGTGGTCTTCCTATCTGTGTCCTTCGTTGTGAATTTGTCCGGACTATTGTTAATTAGTAACGTTTGATGTTATAAAGCTTTTGTTTAAGAATTAACCGATCGCCTTTAAACACCCGCAGCTCTTTGGCTCCAACATCTACTACATAGCGATGAATACCATTGGCTCCAACGAAAAAGTTTGGTTTCTCTTTGACCAGAGGTGCCCAAAGACTATTTCTGCGATTTGCTTTAGAAACCCCTACATATTGACTGGGATCTGAATCGTTCAGGCTGGCACAAATATTGATGTGAAACTGGCTGGTTTCTGCTGATAGACTGATTTTGGTCGCGATGCTTTCCTCGCCGCTGGGGCAGAAGTTATTTGGGATTGGCTTAGCCATTGCCACTGTTGATAAACTCAAAGTTGTAACAGCAGCCAACAGACATGGCAAAAGTTTAGTAATTTTCATCATGTATCTCTCAATATTATGTATAGACCAAGCTACTTGTTAATACTTTGAATTTACGGAATAGTTGGTTGATAACGATCTTTTTTTTAATCTTGGAACATTGCTGAGTTCTAGTCGTCAGCAGTTTTGATCGATGGCGTTTGTAGCTATTTACCTTTGCGCTTTGTCGATTTCTTGGGAGTCTTTTGCTGGGGAGTAAACCACTCGCCAGTATCATGATTTTGAAACATCACTAGATCTTTGCAGGTTTGGCATTTCAAAAAGAAGCCTCCAGATGCTTTGGGTACCTCAGCCAAAGGTTTTTGGCATGTGGGGCAAATTATCTTAGATAACTCTAAATTTTCGCCCAAAGTCTGGTTACTATCGGGGTTCCAGTAACCTCGGATAGTTTCGTAATAGATCACTTTTTGGCATTTGGCTTTAGATTTAGCCGCGCAGATCAGCTTGGTTTTCTTTTCTCCTTGACGATTGACATGGGAATATTTACTCAGGGGCTGTTTACAACCGGGGCAAGGATATTTGGTAACTTCTAAAAACTCAGATTCAGCTCTGGCCGCTGGCGTATCGCGTAAATTCAGAGCAGTTTTAGCGTTTGCCAGAGCGGGTGTGAGAATGTCCTGATTCCAGCCGATGAAGTACTTTTGCCAATCTTTCTCTCCTTTAGCGATCGAGTCCAAATCTTCTTCCATAGCTGCTGTGAACTTGGGTTCTTGAATTTTGGGAAAAATCTTGGCTAGTACTCGATCGGTCTCAATGCCAAGGGGTGTTGGCCAAAGCACCTTGGGCTTATTATTCTCGCCCTTAAACTCCACATAGCCGCCATCTCGCAATGTAGTCATAATTCCGGCATAGGTACTAGGTCTACCGACTCCTAATTTCTCTAGCTTTTCGGTCAAGGTTGGCTCGGTATATCTAGCGGGTGGCTTAGTTTGTTTTTTTTCAGCCTCGATCTTTTGGGGGTGTACTTGTTGTCCGCGTTGCAGAATCGGTAGTTGAGTATCCTTACTAATATCGTCCCAACACCAGGTATAACCGGGTTCCAGCAAAATGCTTCCTCTGGCCTCCCAAAGCACTTCCCCAGACTGAATAACGATCCGAGTTTTGTCTAAAATAGCCGGACTACATAGACTGGCAATGGCTCTACGCCAAATTAGGGCATAGACTTGGTATTCCTCTGCACTCAGATCGCCTTGAATC
The DNA here is from genome assembly GCA_031378405.1 of Synechococcales cyanobacterium OTE_75_metabat_409. GTDB lineage: Bacteria > Cyanobacteriota > Cyanobacteriia > Cyanobacteriales > Chamaesiphonaceae > JAAFHZ01. The sequence continues at coordinate 1,980 of JANNEH010000174.1, read as the reverse complement.
GCTTTAGGGGTGCTGGCCACATTGGTAGGGCGAATTGCTTCATGGGCTTCTTGTGCGCCTTTTTTGTTGCGGTGTTGCACTGGTTTGACTGGCACCGCAGCAGGCTTAAACCCGAGCAGCCACTCTCTGGCTTGGGCAGCGAAATCGGCAGATAGCATGACCGAATCGGTGCGCATGTAAGTAATCAACCCCCGTTCATAAAGCTTCTGGGCTATTTCCATAATTCGCTTGGCATCGATCCCATGACGCACGCCAGCGATCTTTTGCAGGGAACTAGTAATCAAAGGTGGTGGCGGATTTTTGCTGCTCTTTTTGCCGCTGTATTCAACTATTTGATGAGCATTATCCCGAGCGATTTGGATGAGCCGATCGGCTTCAGCTTGAGTATTTACCCGTTTTGATTCTGGCTTTTTAACCTCACGGCTATCAACAGCATCGTCACTAGTTTCTGTGGCTGGAATATTGCTGGTTTGGTCTGGGCGACCAGCATCACTAATGGTGCCAAAGTAGTGAGCATTGAAACCTTCTTGATACTCAGTGGTTAACGACCAATAGTCTTCGGGCCTAAAGGCTTGAATTTTTTCTTCTAGCTCACAGACTAGCCGCAGGGCGCAAGACTGCACTCGGCCTGCACTTTTGCCCACATTGGGCAGTTGCCATAATAGTGGTGATACTTTGTAGCCCACAAACTTATCTAGACATTGGCGTGCTCGTTGTGCTCCGACTAAATCCCAATCCAAAGTATCTCTGGCTTGGGCAAAAGCTTTTTGAATCGCAACGGGGGTAATTTCTCCATAGGTCACCCGCCGGTACTGACCTTTTTTGAGACCCAACAACAGTAATAAATTAGAGCTAATGCCCTCGCCTTCCCGGTCTTCATCGGTGGCCAAATAGACCATCTGGGCAGCTTGGACTGCTTTTTTTAGCTCTGCTAGAGTTGCTTTACCTCGATCGCCATTGGGTTCGTAGTCACAAAGGACTTTTTCATCTTCAATTCTAATACCCGTATTGCTTTCACCCCCCTTGGTGAGCTGGGCAATATGACCAAAAGAAGCCTTGACTTCATACTGGCCGCCCAAAATCTTCCGCACCGTGCTGCATTTGGTGGGTGATTCTACTATGACCAAATTTTTAGCCATCTTGATCCTCTAGCTCGTCACTATCTTCTACATCATCTGTAGCTATTTCCGCTGGAGATGGAGCTTCAAAGCGCATTTGGAACTCCTGACATTTACCCAAAGGATCAACATTTTTGCCGTAGAGCGGACTCTCGATCGCCCGACAAGTAGACCTATTAAAAGACAGACAGACAGCGCAGCAATCCTGCCCCGTGATCAACGCTTCATCCAGATCACTAACAATCGCACTAGCTCTACGCAGTTCTAAAACTCCCTTTTTGCTCCATTGTGCTTGTAGTGTACCAGTATTAGTCAATCCTTGCCAGCGCGGGTCGGTTAAAACATTCTCTGGCACCCGTAGCCACATGCCGTCATACTCAGCGGTTACTTCTACTTCAAACTCCTGCACCGCATCTACTTTAGCCAATTGCTGCATAGTGAGATGTTCGGGAGGTATGCCAAAAGCAATGGTGTCACCGACCTTGGGAATATGAATCCAATAGCGATCACGCAAATCCCCCGCATTAGATAGTTGCTTGAGAGCATAAGGAGAACCATGCACCAAAATTAAATGCTTGGGCGCTACCCGATGAATTACCTGAGTTAACCCCACTCGATCGGCATGGGCAGACAAGTTAAACTTGCGAATTTGCGATCGAACAGTTAACTTCGTGCCATCTAATTCTATTTCTGTCCCCGGCTCCAAGCCCTGCAATAACCGTCCTGGAGATTCTTCATCGGTATAACCCGAAATAAACACTGCTGCATTTTCCCGCTCCAGCAAAATCTTGCCATAGTAAACACTGGCACCGCCGCTCATCATCCCAGAACTAGCGATAATTACCGAGGGTTTAGAAATTGC
>JANNEH010000168.1:0-27970 GCA_031378405.1 Synechococcales cyanobacterium OTE_75_metabat_409 | reverse complement strand
CTGCAAAATCGCCATTTCAAACACGACCCGATCGTTAATCCCCGCACCTTTGGTTTACCCAGCCATGCGGCTTCTCTGAGTGATGTACTGCGCACCCGAGGAATTCCCAAAGTCAAATAAATTACAATAAATCAAATAAATTACCAACAAATACTTGTAAACGGGAGTTTATATGACAGAACCAGCTCCTCTGCGCGATTCTCATCCTGAGACACTCCGCGATCGATATACCACTATCATCGAAGAATTATTGGCCAGCATCTTGGGCGGCAAACAAATTATCTCTAAAGGCTATATTCAGCGAGTACTCTCTGAGCAAGTGCTACCCGGCAGCAGTGAAGTTATCGAAGGCTGTTTACAAGAACAGCTCACCGCCACTCAAAACCAACTCACTACCGAAACCAGCGAAGTAAAACAAGCCAAACTTGGCCACAAAGTGCGGGCGATCGCCATGATTGGCACCGTCCTCACCGAATGGCAGCAAGAACGCCAAGCCAGTGCAACAGTGAATCGCTTAATTGGAGCTTTGATGGTGGCGGCACCAGCCGATCGCTTGGGTATTTTGTTTCAGGCGATCGATCGGAACCAACCCCAACCCTTAAATTCGCAGCAGCTCCAGCAAATTGTCAAAGATCTCCAACGCCAACAACCCGAAAATTTACCAGATCCCGATCAAATCTCGGCGATCGCCAGCGGTCTCAGCCGGGGTTTAGCCGCACTAATTGCCTTGGAACCCCACTTAGTAAGCTGGATCTATGAATCTAGCCAAGGCCCAGGGTTCTCTACCGGTTCAGAGCGCGGCCCTTGGATGACCTGGGCGGATCGATCGGGCAGTCAGTTTGTCTCGTTATTACTAACTGCGATCGCCCGTCAAGAACCAATTCCCGATTTTTTTGCCATCAATCCCACCGCCGATACTTGGGTAGAACTAGCGATCGTGCTCCAGGGCATCCAAGTAGGCTTGGTGCGTTGGTTTGACCAGCAGCCCTATGACCTGAGCTGGGGCAAACGGATGTCCTTTAGTACTTTGTTGACTTTTGCCAGTCTGTGGTGCGATTTGGCCAACAAGGTTAACAACTATCCGGCACTGAGCCAAGCCTGTTTTCAAATTACTCTGCAAATTCTGCGCGCCGCCACCCAGCGATCAGATTTTCCTTTATACGGCGGTATTTTTGCCACTCTTAACGGGGACAGTTTCCACAAGACCCTCACCTATTTTGACCAACCCTTGAAGCAAGTCACTGGCACTCAAGAAAAAGGCCGAATTCTGACAGTATTGGGCTATTCTCAAGGGGTTTTGGGGAATATTCAGCGAGCGATCGAGCTATATGAAGAAGCGTTATTAATTGCGAATACCGCTGCCGATCAACCTTGCGAAATTGCCAATCTGAACCATCTCAGCCGTATTTATCTGCATCAACAAGACTATGAAAAGTCGATCGGCTATAGTCAACGGGCGCTAGTGTTGGCTCGGCAAACTGGCGATCGGCAAGGGGAAGCAAATGCTTTGACCAACTATGGTTTTGGGGAAGTGTTGGCGGCTCAAAGCCGGGATGAAATGGAGCCAGAGGTCTATGAGCAAAACATTGGGTACTTAGAGCGGGGGATGGCTCTGGCTAAGTCGTTGGCAGATTTGCAGAGTTTGGCGCTCTGTACACATAGTTTGGGGCGGGCTTATTTGGCGATGCAGCAATGGCCACCAGCGGTGGAGTATTTGACTCAGGGGATTAAAACGGCACAGTCGATCGGGGATTTATATCTGCAAGGGATGAATTTGGCTTATTTGGCGGAAGCTCACTATGGAGCACAAGATCCAGCGGCGCTAGTCTATGCGGCTTTGGGCATGTATCAATTACACCAAATCGAGGCGCAAGAATGGCGAAAGTCGGCGGGTTTATTGCGTATTCTCTGCGGTAGTCAAGATTTAGCGACAGCGTTGAGTACTGTACGCAGTCAGTTATTGCCGGTGATTGGAGTGGATGGTTATGATTATTTGCCGGAGATTATGGCTGAGTTCCATTGACAGAAGTCCGACTTCTGTTCAAGGATTACGCTGACTCGGGTTTGCGCACTGGTAACGTCAGTAGCTCGGCAGTCGATCGCTTCTCAACCATTTCCGCCGTAATCGTACAGCGCGTCACATCTTTGCGCGAAGGCAACTCATACATCATTTCTAGCATCAATTCTTCCACAATCCCGCGCAGGGCACGAGCACCGGTTTTCCGTCTGTAGGCTTCGCGGGCGATCGCTCTAATCGCGTCCGGCTTAAAGTCCAGATTCACATTATCCATCTTCATTAATTGCTCATACTGGCGCACCAAAGCATTGCGTGGCTCAGTCAAAATTGCAAACAGAGCATCTTCATCCAACGGCTCTAAGATGGTGGTTACCGGTACCCGACCAATAAATTCTGGAATTAGCCCAAACTTCACCAAATCTTCTGGCTCTGCTTGCTTCAGCAAATTGGCATTGCGTAGTTCTCGCGATAGCCCTTTTTCATCGGGCTGAATAAAGCCCATCGATTTTTTGCCCAGGCGCTGCTCTACAATTTTTTCTAACCCTACAAACGCACCACCACAAATAAACATAATGTTGCTGGTATCGATTTGAATACAGTCTTGGTAAGGATGCTTACGACCACCTTGGGGCGGTACATTGGCGATCGTGCCTTCCAACATTTTCAGTAAAGCTTGTTGCACCCCTTCCCCCGAAACATCGCGGGTAATCGAAGGATTTTCGCTCTTGCGGGCAATTTTATCTATTTCATCAATGTAAATAATGCCGCGCTGGGCTTCTTCTACATCCATATCGGCCACTTGCAACAGGCGCAGCAAAATATTTTCGACATCTTCGCCCACGTAGCCTGCTTCCGTGAGGGTAGTGGCATCGGCAACAGCAAAGGGAACTTGCAAAACTTTGGCCAGGGTCTGAGCCAACATGGTCTTACCACAACCTGTCGGACCGACTAATAAAATATTAGATTTTTGCAGCTCAATAGTCGGATCAATTTTACTTTTAGGATTATTTACCTCGGTGGTTTTAGCTTGGGCATAGCTTAACCTTTTGTAGTGGTTGTATACCGATACCGAAAGTACCTTTTTGGCATCGTCTTGGCCAATTACATGGTCGTCTAAGTACTGTTTGAGTTCCCGAGGCTTGGGGATTTGACTGAGCACGAGGGGCTGTGTCTCTTTCTTTTTACGCGGTTCCTGACGGTTAGGGGCTGGAGCCATGCCGGTTTCCATCAGCTCTTCGTCTAAAATCTCATTGCATAGCTCGACGCATTCATCACAAATGTACACGCCTGGCCCAGCAATGAGTTTGCGAACTTTTTCCTGAGACTTGCCACAGAAAGAACATTTGAGATGTGCATCGAACGCAGATTTAGACATAACAGCGCCTCGCTCGGCAAATTAGGGAAAGTCAAAAATTAGGAGATTAAAATCGGAGCTTAAGTTGTGGGCATTTTTTCGATCACTTGATCGATCAACCCATAGGCCACCGATTCATCGGCAGACATGTATCGATCCCGCTCAGTATCCGCCGCGATTTTATCCAACGGTTGACCAGTATGCTTGGCCAAAATGCCGTTGAGATTATCTTTGTGATAAAGAATTTCGCGAGCTTGAATTTCGATATCGATCGCTTGCCCTTGAGCACCACCCAATGGTTGGTGAATCATGATTCGCGAACTAGGCAAAGACATTCTTTTACCTTTGGCACCGGCGGCTAGCAAAAATGCGCCCATGCTAGCAGCTAAACCATAACAAATAGTCACCACGTCTGGTTTGACTTGTTGCATAGTGTCATAAATCCCCATCCCCGCAGTAACCGAACCACCCGGTGAGTTGATATAGAGCTGAATGTCTTTTTCGGGATCTTCCGATTCCAAAAACAACATCTGGGCAATTAGTGAATCGGCGATCGCGTCATCTACTTGCGTCCCTAAAAAAATAATGCGCTCACGTAGTAGTCGTGAATACAGATCAAAGGCGCGTTCGCCAGTACCCGATTGTTCAACTACCATCGGCACTACCATGTTGCCGAAGAAAACATCTGGGGTCGATCTGGTACTGTCGGGATAGTTAGGCGTTTGAGATGTGAACATTGGGGACGAGTTTTTGTAGGAAAACAAGGACATTCTTTACCGTTATACCTTAACCAAGCAAACTTGGACGAGTAGAAAACCGAAAAGAGCTGCTGTTGACAGAGTTATGAATCGAATTGATCAGATTTCCTGTCAACTACAGCACATAGTTAACCTTACTCAACAACAACAGTTGCAGTTGTTTCGATGGTGGTTTCAGCCTCGATCTGATCTGTATCTAGCTCTTCACCTTTGGGCAAAGAACCTACTGGCACTAAGGTTATTTCAGCGCGGTCTTGTAAGAATTTCAAGACCTTTTCATTGAGCATATCGTTTTCTACAAAGGCTTGCAGGCGTTCTTCATCCACTTTATTTTCTAGTTGCTGACGAATAATCAGGCTGCGAGCCTGGATTTCGCTGGTTTCTACAGTGATTTTTTCCTGTTCAGCAATTTTGGCGATGCCCAAAGATCTTTTTAGATTGTTGATCGCATCAGGACGACTGTTTTCCTTCATCTTGGGCAGAGTTTCCCGGTTAAACAGCTTGCTCACATCCATACCATATTGACTAAACTGCTTAGCCATTAATTCCAAAATACTGATCACTTCTTGCTCGATCAGGGTTTCGGGCGGGTCGATTTCGGTAATTGCGATCACCGAGTCAGATAGCGCGGACTCAATGCTAGCTTGTGTTTTATCGGCGGCTTCTTTGGCAAAGTTATCGGCCAACATTGCTTGCAGATCTGCTAAGGTTTCTTCTTTGCTGACTTCTTTAGCAAAGTCATCATCCAAAGGAGGCAACTCGGCAATTTTCAAGCCCTTGATCGTGACAGTGAAGTTAATCTGGGCATCAGCGAGGTCTTGACGAGCATAATCTGCTGGGAAACGCACCAAAATTTCTTTGGTTTCATCAATTTTCATCCCCACCATGCCATCCACCAAGTCGGCGATGAACTTACCATGCGACATTTCAAATTCTGCATCAGTGGCCTGGGCACCTTCAACTTCTTCGCCATCTGGCCGTTTGGCGCTGTAATCTACTACGGCCACATCATCAATTTGGGCACCGCGATCGACAACTGGCACCAAAGTCGCTTTTTCTTTGCGGCGTTCTAGCAGGAATTGTTCGATGGCATCTGCGGCCACTGTAGTTTCTTCGGCAGTGATCACCGGCTTTTGATAATCACCGACTGTGACGGTGGGCATCACATCTACAGTACCGGTAAAGACTAATGGTTGGTCGGAGCTAAAATTATCTACTATTTCATCGAAGTTAGAAGTAATTTGATAATTGCCGATCGCCGGAATAGCTTCTTGTTTAACGGCAGCAGGCATAGTTTTCTGCATTAACTCTTCGGCAGCCATCGCCTTGACTCGATCGGCTCCAAAGCGCTGCAAAATAATTTGGCGCGGCACTTTGCCTTTGCGGAAGCCAGGAATATTGGCATTTTTCACCAAATCCTGGATAGATTTTTCGTAATAGCTCTTGACTTCAGTAGCCGGAACTTCGATTTTAAGGCCCACTTGACTGTGGGGGAGATTTTCCTGGATGACTTTCATAAGAATCTAATTACGAGAATACGGTGGCTTAAATAATTGTGGGCAGTATGGCAAATGCCCGAGCGGGATGAAATATAGCACAAAACCTTGTCGTTTAGACTCGATCGACTGTACTCAGCCAGCAAAAGATACAAAGTATCACAAATCAGTGACTCCGAACGACCTGCTAAAACGACCCACGAAAATGATAGGATCGGGCGAACACCACGAGAGATAAGCAAAAGAGGAAGTTTCATTGTCTGGTTCTTACCGCGTAGCGATTTTAGGGGCGACTGGAGCAGTAGGCGAAGAGCTACTGGCTTTATTAGAAAGTCGCAATTTTCCGATCAGTGAATTAAGATTACTGGCTTCCCCTCGATCGGCGGGAACCAAGTTGCAGTTTAAAGGCAGCGAACTGACGGTAGCAGCAGTCACGCCCGCAAGCTTTCAGGACATAGACATAGTATTGGCCTCGGCTGGCGGTAGCAGCAGCAAAGAATATGCTCCCCATGCGGTAGCTGCTGGTGCGGTGGTAATTGATAACTCCAGCGCTTTTCGGATGTTACCAGAAGTGCCATTGGTGGTGCCGGAGGTAAATCCAGAGGCCGCAGCGCAGCACCAAGGCATTATTGCTAACCCCAACTGCACCACCATTTTAATGGCGGTAGCGGTGTATCCACTGCATCAAATTCGACCAATTCAGCGGATTGTGGCGGCTACCTACCAATCGGCCAGTGGCGCTGGAGCGCGGGCAATGCAAGAAGTCTTGACTCAAACCCAAGATATTTTGGATGGCAAACAACCCAAACCCGAAATCTTCCCTTATCCCTTGGCTTTTAACTTATTTCCCCACAACACCCCGATTAATGCTGCCGGTTATTGTGAAGAAGAAATGAAGATGGTCAACGAAACGCGCAAAATCTTGGGGGTGCCAGATTTGCGGGTCAGTGCTACCTGTATTCGGGTGCCGGTACTGCGAGCGCACTCTGAGGCGATCAATTTAGAATTTACCGAGCCTTTTCCAGTCGCTGAGGCCAGAGCGATTTTAGCCCAGGCTCCAGGGGTAAAGTTAGTAGAAGACTGGGAAGCCAATTATTTTCCCATGCCGATCGATGCCTCCGGTCAAGACCCGGTATTGGTAGGCCGCATCCGCACCGATCTCTCTCATGTCAATGGCTTAGAGCTATGGCTGTGCGGTGACCAAATTCGGAAGGGGGCAGCATTGAATGCTGTGCAAATTGCCGAGTTGCTGGTGGCCAAAAACTGGCTAAAACCCAGTGCCAAGTGAGCATATCTGGTAATCATCAACCTGTGAGTCAACCTTGGTAGGGTGGGCAGTGCCCACGAACTAGATTTCAACTGCTTTTACTGTTGAAATCTAGTGACATTCAAAACCCTGGATGGTGGGCAGTGCCCACCCTACAAGACCTACCAGATTGTGAATTTTCTTTAATTTTAAGGAGTACTGTGTGACCCATTTCGGTCGAGTAATTACTGCCCTCGTCACCCCCCTAGATGCCGATTTGAACGTCAATTATGCCGAGGCCGAAAAGCTGGCGGCGCATTTGGTTGAGAATGGCTCTGATGGCCTGGTGGTCTGTGGCACCACTGGTGAATCGCCAACTATTTCTTGGGAAGAAGAATATGAACTGTTTCGGGTAGTATTAAGCGCTGTAGCAGGCAAGGCCAAAGTCATTGCCGGTACTGGCTCCAATTCTACTCAAGAGGCGATCGAGGCCACTAACAAAGCCGCGAAACTGGGTGTGCATGGCAGCTTACAGGTAGTGCCCTACTACAACAAGCCCACGCAGGCTGGACTGTTGGCGCACTTTAAAGCGATCGCTGCTGCCTGTGATCTACCCATGATTCTTTACAACATTCCGGGGCGCACTGGCCAAATGATGGAGGCCGAAACCTCGATCGAACTAGCCCAAATTAGCAACATTGTTGCAACCAAGGAAGCGGCGGGTAATCTAGAAGTAGTCAGCCAGATCCGCCGCAGCGCCCCCACTGATTTTCAAATCTACTCGGGAGATGATGCGCTGACCCTGCCAACCTTGGCAGTAGGTGGCAATGGCATTATTAGCGTCGCCAGCCATCTGGTGGGCAACGACATTCAACAAATGGTACAGCGCTTTCAAAAAGGCGACAACGCCGCAGCCTTAGCTATTCATCTACGACTGCTGCCCTTGTTTAAGGGCTTGTTTTGCGCCACCAACCCAATTCCGATCAAAGCAGCTCTGAATCTGTTAGGCTGGAAGGTAGGTGGTTACCGTTTGCCACTCTTGGCAATGTCTGAAGACATGGTGGCTGAACTGCGCCAGCTCTTGCAAACACAAGGATTGTTGCAGTAAGCGTTTTTAATAAATTTTCAGCAGACTATGGCTCACTTGACCCCAGTCTTGGAATATGTTAGAAATATCATCAGCGAAGGTCAAAAATAAAACAGATACCCTCAGACGGGCTGGTTATTTTTATTGAGCAGTTTTGATTATTGCAAGGCGTTAGTGATTTTTAAAAGACGTTAAGATTTTTAAAAGGCATGAATTCCACCCCAACTCGTTTTATCAGAAACAACTCCTTGAAAAAGTTACTGATGACCAAATCTCTAGCCCTGCGGCTACAGCAAAGCTTGAAGCACCCTCCATATGGTTTCTAGGCGCTCTTTTAACTAGCGCAAATTATTGTTTATCTGCTACTTCGTTTCAGTAGCTATCAACTTGTCACAACCAATTTTAATTAAGAAAAGATCCAGTTCCGAATCTCTGGAACCGTTAACCGTAACTAGCAAAATCGATAAAACCCAATCTCCCCTAAAGGTAATCCCTTTGGGTGGTTTACATGAAATTGGTAAGAACACCTGCGTGTTTGAATACCAAGACGAAATAATATTACTAGATGCTGGTTTGGCCTTCCCTTCCGACGGTATGCATGGGGTAAACATTGTGTTACCCGACATGACTTATCTACGAGAAAATCGCCACAAAATTAAGGGCATGATTGTTACCCATGGTCACGAAGACCACATCGGGGGCATCTCTCATCACCTGAAACAAATCGATATCCCGATTATCTATGGGCCACGGTTGGCGATGGCTTTGCTGCAAGGCAAGCTAGAAGAAGCTGGGGTTGCCGATCGCACTAAAATAAAAACTGTACTACCGCGTGAAATGGTGCGGATTGGTCAGTATTTTGTAGTCGAGTTTATTCGCAATACTCACTCGATCGCCGATAGTTTCACAGTTGCTCTACATACTCCAGTGGGTGTAGTAATTCACACTGGTGACTTTAAATTTGACCATACCCCAGTAGATGGCGAAGTTTACGATTTTGCCAAGCTGGCTGAACATGGCGAAAAAGGGGTGCTTTGTTTGATTAGTGACTCCACTAACTCCGAGTTACCTGGTTTTACTCCTTCGGAGCGGGCAGTATTCCCTGCTTTGGAAAGATCGATCGGCGCAGCCAAAGGTCGGGTTTTAATCACTACCTTTGCTTCTTCGGTTCACCGGGTCAACATGATTCTAGAAATCGCCCAGAAGCTTAACCGCAAGGTCTGTGTAGTTGGTCGATCGATGCTGAATGTCATTGCTCATGCCCGCAACCTGGGTTACATCAATTGCCCAGACAACGTGTTTGAACCACTGGCTTCTGCCAACCACCTACCCGCCGACAAAGTAATTATTCTCTGCACCGGTTCTCAGGGTGAGCCAATGGCCGCCATGACTCGGATTGCTAACGGTGAATACCGGCAAGTCAAAATCAAACAGGGCGACACCGTAATTTTCTCGGCCAACCCAATTCCTGGCAACACGATCGCCGTAGTCAACACGATCGATAAGCTGATGATGCAGGGCGCACATGTGGTCTATGGTCGCGATAAAGGTCTGCACGTTTCTGGCCATGGTTGCCAAGAAGACCAAAAATTAATGTTGAGCTTAACTCGCCCTAAATACTTCATTCCTGTGCACGGTGAGCACCGGATGTTGATCAGACATTCCGAAACTGCTCAGAGCATGGGAATTCCCAAAGAGAACATGGTGATTATCGACAACGGTGACGTGATCGAGCTGCGGCCAGACTCCATCAGTAAAGGTGGTAAGGTCACTGCTGGCATTCAGCTAGTAGATAATGCCGGTATCGTGCAAGATACTGTAATGAAGCAGCGTCAGCAATTGGCCGAAGACGGTATTATTACCGTGGCCGTGGCTGTCGGTGGTGAAGGCAAACTCTTAGCTCGTCCTCAGATCCATCTGAACGGAGTAGTTTCGGCGGTAGAACTTTCCTTGCTCGAAAACTTGGTAGTCAAAAGAATCGAATCCACTTTGGTCGATCGCTGGCCTAGATTTGCCCGTTCTTTTGAATCTGGCCAAAAAGATGTGGACTGGACTGGTCTGCAAATTGAGCTAGAAAGCGCGATTCAGCGCTTGGTACGCCAAGAGATGCGTCAGAGCAACCCCAGCATTGTGGTCTTACTCCAGAAGCCTGAAGGCGCAGATACAGAAAAAGAAGCCCCCGGTCGGCGGAGACAGCGTTCTACCACTAAAGTTGGTTCTTAAATCAATATTTTGCCGAGTGGATATTCTCCACTTGGCAATCAATATCAAGGCCGCTAAGAAATTAGTGGCCTTTGCTATCAAACAGCACCCATCTGGGTGAATGCTAAACTAGAAAGACATCGAATGGCCTCTGGCACATCGAACACTTCATATTCTGGCGGTCAGCCCCGCCTCGTCCCCCCCATCTGAGGAAATTACCGTGGCTTTTGGCATTCCTGCGGCTCTATTATTTGGCCTGATTTTAATTCTTGCTTCCCTCGGCCTATTTCTTACTAGCAAAATTAAGCCCGATCTATATCAAGAATCTGACAACATCTACGCCGTAATTGGTATTGTCTGTGGCCTATTGCTATTAATTAGCCTAGATCTGGGAGCCGCCATGGCCTTCCAGCAGTTACTGATGATTGGAGCCTTGATTTCGATCATGTGGCAGTTTATGCAGGTGCGCGCCGAAAATAAACGCCTGAAAGGTGGTGGGCGTAGTAACCGGGAAGCCCCCGCCCGCCGCTCTTCTAACGGCTACAATGCTCGCCTCGACGACGAGCAAGAATATGCGCCCCAGAAGCGCAACCGCCGATCGGAAAACGGTCGAGCTGACCGCCAGTTCCAACCCAGTGGCTACGATGATAGTTACGAAGCACCCGAACGACGTGGCGATCGGATGCTACCAGGATATGCCAGAGATGAACAAATGCCAGCACCCCGGCAGCGGAATGATCAGAATGATTTTGACCGCTACGAAGAACGGGCTACCAATGGCCGCAGTGATCGATCGCGGCGAGCTGAAAACCCCCCTGATGATGATTGGTCAGCCCCGGCAGAAAATCGCGGAGACTGGGACAACTCCCCGCGCCCCCGCCAGACAGAGAAGCCCCGTAATTCACCCCCACGCAACAAACCCCGCCGATCGAGCTTAGAAGATTCGGCTGATGAGCCAGCAGCGAAGTCCACAGCCTATGTAGATTACGAACCGGTAGAACCATCGGCAGCAACTGGCAAGCCGATCGAGTTCCCTGACCAATATTAATAATCCAAAGTAAGCACCAAGATTAAATTTCTTGGTGTTTTTCTTAGAACTAGTAAAAAAATTATTACAATTTAACCTAACTAATACATTCTCTCGCCATGCTCAGACAACATGCCTTATTCCGGGTTGCTGCCATACCCGTCGCGCTGGGTTTCACTTTGTCTTCGCCATTACTTTTTCATCAGGCGGCGATCGCTTCAGACAATGATGAAAGAACCAATATTCGGGTCTATAAACAAGCTGGCCCAGCAGTAGTTTCGATCAGAGCCGGATCGGCGGTGGGCAGTGGCAGTATTTTGAGTAGTGATGGTTTGATATTAACTAATGCCCATGTAATTGCCTCCGCTCAAGGTAACCCAGTGCAGGTAACTTTGGCCGACGGACGCAAGTTCACCGGCAAAATTGTCGGGGTGGGCAACAACAGTTTAGATTTAGCCCTGATCCAACTACAAGGAGCGAAGAACTTACCCACCGTAAAACTTTCTAACAGCACAGTAGAAGTAGGCCAACGAGCCTTCGCGATCGGCAACCCCTTTGGTCAATTTCAAGGCACTTTTACCACCGGCATTGTGAGCCGGGTAGATGCTAAGCGGGGCTTAATTCAAACCGATGCTGCGATCAATCCCGGTAACTCTGGCGGCCCCTTACTGAACAGTGATGGCGAACAGGTGGGAGTAAACACGGCAATCTACAGTCCCAGCCAAGAAGCTGGCAATATCGGTATCGGCTTTGCCATTGCCACCAACAAAGTGCAGCCTTTTTTGACTTCCTATCGTCAAGGTCGTTTGGGGACAGTTGCTCAAGCACAGCAACAAACACAGCGAGTAAAACTAAAGTTACGCAAGTTACCACTTAATGGCCAAGTCATTAGTGCCCGTTTAGGAACTGGCGATCCGGTGCTGCCACCCAACAATAGCTATGTGAATATCTATGTGTTTCGTGGTATTGCTGGTCAAAAACTCACGATTAAAATGGCCAGCCAAGATATCGAACCTGGATTGGTGCTGATTGCCCCCAACCGCAAGGTTTTGATCCAAAAAGAAGCAACCGGCAGCAATAATATTACGATCAGCGGTAAGTTGCCAATTACCGGTAATTATGTGCTGTTTGCCAACTCTGCTGGTCGGCAAGAATCGGGAACTTATCAAATTGCTGCGCTTAGCCAGTAAAGAACATTTGACTACTCTCAGGGCTGAAGCCACTGAGTTTCTTGCACTATTTCTATGACAAAAACCCAAAATGGCGATTCCCCAAAGGAGACACTGCGTAAACGGTGCAAAAGTAGCGCGGTATTAGGAATTATCCTAATCTCTACGATTACTTCTTGTGCCTTGCAAACCGGTAAACCGATCGCTTCTAAATCTTCTGCTACTCCCACAAATACACCATTAGCCAGCGCCACCCCCAGTATTTCTCCTGCACCAGTGCTACCTCCGGCACCCAGCATTACCCCGATCGTCACCAAGCCTTTTTTGACACCCAGTAGTACTCCCCTCAATACCGATCCTTTTGCCATCAGCTCTCCTACTAGTAAACCAAGCCCCTCTAGTACTAGCGCAGCTACCACTGTCAAACCCACCGGCCCATATGAAGAACAAGTCCAGGCTGAAGATGGTTGGCAGACTGTCAAGACCTACAAAGGCAGTGGCCTGACAAACTTTTGTCCAGCCGGAGATACCTTTAAAACAAAGTCTGACTGGCGTTTGCGCTGGCGAGTTGGTCAAATCAACAATACCAAGTTTGGCAATGGCAATATGAGTATCGAAATCATTAATAAATCCAACACTAAAGATCTGCCCATGTTGGAGAGTAGCAATATGTTGTCGGAATTCACCTCCCAGACCTTTCCAGCCTCTGGGAATACATTTTGCCTTTTGGCCCGCAGTAATCGCACTAGCTACACAATTTTGGTGGAAGAACAAACAAAACCTCAACCTACCAAACCTCCAGCTACCAAGGCACCATAGCAGTCCAGCCCACCAAATAAGGATGTCCCCACCAAAAAGCACCCACAAAAATCGCCACTCCGAGATAGGCTGGACGCAGAAATTCTTGCCAATTCAATTGTTGTTTACCTTGTAGAATGGCCACAAAAGGCCAGATAGAAGTGCGTTCCTGTGCCGCGATAAAATCATCACCATAGCGTTTGAATAAACGGCGATCGCCATGCCAAACTGCAAATAAATGGTGTGCCATCAGGCCGATCGAAGTCACGATCATGAAACTTGACCCAATCCATAAAGAATGTGCCACGCACCAAATTAACTGACCGACCATTTGGGGGTGACGAGTAATCCGAATAATGCCGGTTTCATATAATCTAAATTGGGGTTTTTGAATAGCAGCGACTTCTAACAAATTAAAGGTAGCAGGGTAAAGAAACAAAAAAGAAATCGCCGCCAGTATCCAGACAGTTTCTTTGATGCCAGTAGTTTCTCTTAAATTCCACAATTCAAGTCCGTCGTAACGGTGGTTGAAAAAATAAATAATCAGAGCGGTGGCTGCGGGGATGCTGACCAAGGCAAAGATTACCCGATAGAATCTGGCACCGATTTTGCTCTCGCCCCAGGGTCTGAGGGCAGCTAAGCCACTGTGGACGATCGCGAAGGTCAAGAGCATGGCCATGATTACATAATGGCTGTTTGAGAAAACCGAGAGAGAAGTCGCGGGCATGAAGAGTACAACTTTTGTTACATTACAGATAACTTTAAGACTCATTCGCACCCATGACCAACCTCGGCACCAATCTCGGTAATGTCCGCGATTTATATCAGCAAGTAATTCTGGAACGCTATAAAAAGCCTAAGTTCAAAGGCGTGACTGATCCTGTCGATCGGTATCAAAAAGGCCACAACCCCTCTTGTGGCGACACGATCGAGCTGACCCTACATTTGGATGAAGCCCAAGAAAAGATCATTGCAGCCAAGTTCAATGGTGAAGGCTGTGCGATCGCCCTCTCTTCGGCAGATCTCATGGCCGAGGCTTTAGCGGGCAAAACGGTAGCAGAAGCTTTGACAATGATTGAGAGTTTCCAGGGCATGATGCGGGGCGAATTTGAGTTTCCCCATGAGCTGCGCAAGCTAAATGTCCTCAAAGGGGTTTCCCAGTTTCCGGTGCGGATTAAGTGTGCTAATTTGGTCTGGCATACTTTGCGGGCTGCTTTGCAGTCACCGGGTGCAGTAGTAGTAAGCAACGAAGCAGAATAATATGTTTTCTCCCCAGTCTTTTTTGGAATATGCCAAGTACAGTGGTATTGCCACCGTGGCTTTGGCTGTTTTGACAGTTTTGGCATTATTTTTGGCCTGGGGCTTTAAGTTCCGGTTGGTGGGTATCACTGGTTTTATGATTGTGATGACCGTGGGTTTGTTCGGCCTCAGTTTTGGTCTGTCTCCTCGATCGGCTTTTCCTGGTGCAGTACGCTATGCGGTAATTTACGATAACAGCACTAATCAAGCCGTGATAGCGGTGGCCAATCGTAAAATTACTGCTGAAGCAGCGGAAGCTACGCTGAAACAAGCTGCCAATGATCTGTATTCTTTTGGGCGGGTCGGTGATGCTGATGGCAATATGCATATTCGGATGCGATCGATTCTCCATCCTCAACCAGGTGTATCTGAGCCTTTGTATTTGGGTGAAGCTACGCGCAATTTGACTAGTCGTGATGGTGCCCAGTTGGAAGTAGTGCTCAACAACAAAAATTTAGCTAAACTTGCTGGCTAATGTTTGAGGTCTGAGATCTAAGCGAAAGGTTCAACTTTTAATTTGTTGCACCAATGCAGCCGCCCGATCGACTGCTGCCCATAAAATATCCGGATAGTCTTCGAGTTTTTCGTTCCCTGGAATTTGCGCCAAAATTGGAGCCAACAACACTCGGGCATAGCTACCATAGGCAACGCCCGAGATAAAGATTTCTTGGCCAGCAGCTTTTAATAACTGCACATCTTTTAGTTTTGCCACCGTGTAGTCATTGGTGCCACCGGCCAACTGTACATAGCCTGGTAACCGAGCTGTGGCCACTTGCCGACCCAGAGCGATCGAGGCGTGAGTGGTACCTATGCCAATATCACCACTCATTGGTCTACCATCGGTCTGCCAAATAATTAGCGGAGTAGGTGTGAGGCTTTGCAGTAGTTCAGAGATCGATCGCAGATGCTCCAGTCCACCAGGGGCACTGATCGAAATCAGTTGGAGTTGATCTAAAGACCCCGACAATTCTTGCCAAAGTCGCAGAAATTCCTGGCCTCGATTGGGCTGAGTGTGAATCTCGATCGCCTGGACATCACCAGTTTGGAGTAATTCCCGCACAGCAGCAGGGGTCGAGACATACTTTTGTTCACCAATAATTTGCAGCGGACAAATAGGTAGGCACCGACCACAGCCATAACAGCGATCGACTATTACGCCTTGTTGTTGCGCAGTAAAAGCAATGGCATCGGCAGGACAGATGGTGACGCAGGGGCGAGGACAGTCTGTGGGGCAAACCTGCGGGTCAAAGACTGCTTTGCGGAAATGGGGGTCTTCGCCATCGTTGACGCTGACCATAAGCCAGGGTTGGGCGGGATGGTAGCCAAATTTGACAGCTAGGTCTGTGAGATTCCGGGCAGCGTTGATGCCAGATCTGGCGGCGGCCACTACCGCTGGTTCGGCGGCTACATCGATGCAGTCTGCACCCGCCAGGGTGTAGGCGATCGCCAGATGACGAATAGCTGGAAGGTCTTGGAAGCTGGCACCACAAATTAGTTTGAACCAACGGCCAGCCTGTAGAGATCGATCAGGAAGAGATAATGACATTTGTAGATTTTAAGGCAGGTCGCACCAGAGGCGATCAGATGCACAATTGATATTATTTGTTAGTGAAGAATTATGAACCTTTATTTCGTTTCTACCGAGAGGTGTTAGAGGCGATCTTTTCCTGTCCAGGAGCCTGATAATAGAAACAGAAATTTTGTTCTATCGAATGATGGAATCTTGCCGCCATGATATCTACCACCGATCTGTTTTTTGCAGAAATCAATCAGTCCGATCGAGATATTGATTTGGCGCGGGCAGCTTTGTATATTGCTCAAACCGCCTACCCAGATTTGGATGTGGATAGTCAGCTCCAGCTTTTAGATGAGATGGCCGAGCAGGTAGCCCAGCGCTTGCCCGAGTCTCGTTATCCGCTGTTGGTAATTCGCACTATCAATGATTATTTGTATGGTGATTTAGGGTTTACAGGTAACAATAGTAATTATTATGATCCGCGCAATAGTTTTTTGAATGATGTGTTAGCCAGACGCACGGGTATTCCGATTACCTTAGCCTTGGTCTATCTAGAAATTGCCCAGCGGATTGGGTTCCCGATGATTGG
Organism: Synechococcales cyanobacterium OTE_75_metabat_409; assembly: GCA_031378405.1. Classification (GTDB taxonomy): domain Bacteria; phylum Cyanobacteriota; class Cyanobacteriia; order Cyanobacteriales; family Chamaesiphonaceae; genus JAAFHZ01. The sequence continues at coordinate 11,412 of JANNEH010000168.1, read as the reverse complement.
TATTGGGATGCCGGGACATTTTATGATTCGCCCCGATTTTGAAGATTCCGAAATTTTTATTGATACTTTTAATCATGGCGAAATTTTGTTTGCCGAAGATTGTCGCCAAAAGTTGATGAATATTTACCAGCAAAAGATTCCAGCTTTAACAACGGCATTAATACCACCCGTGACCAAGCGACAATTTATCGCCCGCATGTTGAACAATTTGCAGGTGATTTATATCGATCGAGGAGAGCTAGCCCGTGCCATGGTGATTAAGAACTTGTTGGGTCTTGTGGCAATCTGACCGCCGCTGGTTCGGTGATCACCCTGGGGAATTATGAGAGTCTACTTAACATTTGGTTACAATGAGTGAACCGGCAGGAACAACTGCGGTACACAGATTCCGAGAGGACATGGTTATGAACGGCAACAATATTCGCGTTGGTACTTTATTTGGTATCCCTTTCTTCGTTAATCCGTCTTGGTTTCTGGTTTTAGGTTTGGTGGCGTTAACCTATGGTGATGATCTAGCCCGGGCATTTCCCAGCTTGCTGCCAGGAGTGCCGTTAGTTTTAGGGCTAGTAACCGGATTGTTGGTATTTGCTTCGGTGATTGCCCATGAGTTGGGGCATAGCTGGGTGGCGATTAAACAAGGTATCCAAGTCAAATCGATCGCCCTGTTTCTGTTTGGTGGTGTCGCCAGCTTAGAAAAAGAACCCGAAACTCCCGGAAACGCTTTTTGGGTATCGATCGCTGGCCCGGCAGTTAGCTTTTTACTCTTTGGTTTGCTGACGATCTTTAATGGTTTTGTCGTTTTGCCTGCGCCGTTGACAGCGATTATTTCGGTTTTGGCCTTAGTGAACCTCTCGCTGGGATTATTTAACCTCATCCCTGGATTGCCTTTGGATGGTGGGAATATTTTGAAGGCGCTGGTTTGGAAAATCACTGGTAATCCATATCAAGGCGTGAAGTTCGCCAGTTGGGGTGGTCAAGCCTTTGGTTATTTGGCGATCGCTTCTGGTGTAGTGCCACTGCTGCTATTTGGTAGCTTTGATAGTTTGTGGAATATTTTGATTGGTTGGTTCTTGGTGCAAAATGCTAGTCAGGCTGCCCAGTTTGCCAGAGTACAATCGCGCCTTACAGGTTTAGTAGTAGCAGATGCTGTGAGTGTCGATAGTCCAATTGTCTCGGCGGAGGCTTCGTTGCGAGATTTTGTTGATTTGCGCACTTTGAGTCCGGGCAACTGGCTGAAGTTTATGGTTACGGATGCATCTGGTCGGTTGGTAGGTGAAATAACAGTTGATGCTTTGCAGGGTATTCCTGGTGATCTGTGGTCTAGTAAGACCGTGGGTGAGCTGATGCAACCGATCGAACAAGCTGCTCTGATTGAATCTGACCATACTTTATTACAGGCGATCGAGCAGCTAGAGAAGTATAAGTTACCAGCGTTGACGGTTATTCAAGCTAATGGTTCACTGGTAGGTCTATTAGAGAAAACGGTTATTATCGATCTAATTCAAAAAAGATCTGAGGCACTGACAGTATAGTTGTTTTCGATAGATATTAGCCGCTATCAACCAAAGTTGACAGCGGCTTTTTGATAGCTATTAAGTAGTTAATCCCCAAAGACAACACAATCGATCGCGGTGTTAAAGTAAATATCAACGATTACTTCGGTAATTGGCTCATTTTCTCTAAATTCAATACTTCCGCTAACAGCTCTGGGTTCATCAGGTTCTTTTCCAGGACAATCGATCGCAAAGATTTCCCTGTCTCTAAAGATTCCTTGGCGACAGCGGCAGCATTCAAATAACCAATGTGGGTATTCAGCGCCGTTACCAAGGCCAAACTACCTTCAGCATAGTCACGACAGCGATCGGCGTTAGCGGTAATCCCCACCAAACATTGCTCGGTCAGGGCATTCAAAGCATTACCTAAAATTTCGATGCTATTAATCAGGTTATAAGCAATCAATGGCATCATCACATTCAGCTCTAACTGGCCAGCTTGGGCGGCGAGGGCGATCGCTTGGTCATAGCCCATCACCTGAAAACAAACCATTGAGATCATTTCGGCCATTACCGGGTTATATTTTCCGGGCATAATCGAAGAACCGGGCTGCACTGGTGGTAATTGAATTTCTTTGAAACCGGTTTTTGGTCCTGAATCCATCAGTCGTAAATCATGAGACAGCTTCACTAAATCTTGCGCCAAGTTTCTGATTGCCCCAGACATTGCCATAAAAGGAGCCATACTCTGCATTGCGGCCATCAATTGGGGGGCAGGAGTCAAGGGATGACCGATGAGTGTACCCAAAACTGTCGCTACCTGTTGGCGATATTGGGGATGAGTATTTAACCCGGTGCCCGCTGCGCTGCCCCCTAAACCAAGCTGCATCAAATCTTGAGCGGCATATTGAATCCGGCGCTGGTGGTCGGTTAAAATTTGGGCAAAAGCGGCAAAGCTATCGCCGAGTCTCACTGGCACGGCATCTTGTAAATGGGTGCGCCCAGATTTGACGATGTTTTGGAATTCTTGGGCTTTGGCGGTGGTGGCGGCGATCGCCTTATTAACTGCTGGATATAAGGTATGGTCTAAGGCCAACAATGCCCCGACTCGAATGGCGGTGGGAATTACGTCGTTGGTAGATTGGCCATAGTTAACGTGGTCGTTGGGGCTGATGCGTTCATAGTTACCTTTGACATCGCCTAAAATCTCTAAGGCTCGGTTAGCCAAGACTTCGTTGACGTTCATGTGGTGGGATGTCCCGGCTCCGGCTTGATAGATATCTACTACAAACTGGTCGCGCAGGTGTCCTTGCAAAATTTCGTCGGCGGCAGCTTGGATAGACTGGCTGGCTTCGCTGGTAATGCAGCCCAAATCGCCATTGACTTTGGCAGCGGCTTTTTTGATCAGCAAACAGGCATCGATATAGGTGGCTAAGGGTTTGAGTCCGCTAATGGGGAAGTTTTCGATCGCTCTTAAAGTCTGGATGCCATAGTAAGCAGTGGCTGGGAGATCTCGATCGCCCATGGAGTCTTTTTCTCGCCGATAGTCTGTCATGGTTGATTGTCCTTTGGGTATCGATCTCTTACTACAGCAGGCTCCTTAAGGTCGCTTGCGCCATCAGTTTATCAGAAGATCCTGTCGATCATGCTGAAATTATATTTGGGCAAAGATTATGGGACTTTTATCCGCCAATCAACTCGTTGATCATGGCATCAAGCTAATGTCAATACCAATCCGGAGAATCTCCTATGTTTTTCTTGAGTAAGAGAATTCTCTGGAGTTTCAATGAAGGGAGTTAATTTAAACTATGCAAATATTCAAGGATTAAGGCTTTACTCAACAGAGTTGAGAGATACTACTTTTTTGGGTGCTGAACCCATTGAAATTTCTTTTGGTATAAGTTTCAACACTATTATTGATAATAAAGAGTAGAGATTTTGTTTTGAGATCCCATATTTCCACTGCTTTTTTGAGCAATTGTGGGACAGAGGAAGACACTGCTCAACGAGTTGATCGATCGAGGTAGATCATTTTAATTACATAGGAGCATCTCGTTTGAGATGTTCGACCAAAGTAGCCCCAACACCTTGTTGACGATAGAGTGGTAAAACAAATAGTGATATTACCTCTGCTGTGGCATTTGGTAATACTTCTGCTACTGCTAGACCGATCATTTCACCAGCGACTGAAGCCGATACTGCGATTAATTCTCCTTGGGGTGGTTGACTTTGCCAGCGCTGTTGTAGGCTAGGAAAAGTGAGGGCATCGTAAGGGCGCAAGTTGCTGGCATTTAGATGGTAAACCCGCTGATATTTGACGGGTGTGGTAGCTGTAGAAAGATCGGGGCGTGGTAGACCAGCGACGGGCGCTGCGGCACCAACACCGGGGCGTTTGACGGTGGGTTTGGTGGTAATGAGTCCATTGGAGCCTGGAAAATTAACTAGCCGATCGATGTTTTCTGCTTGTAGGCCGATCGATTGGGGTCTGACTGTATCTGGTAGCACCACGACATCAAATAATTCTTCGACGGTGCCAGTCATTTGTAACCAGTTAATAATTTGGCCACTAGTAATATCAATGATCACGAGTCCGCATTGGGATGTTTGTCCAGAGGCGGCCAAGCGCTTTTCTAGCTCTAGGCCACCGAAGCTGGTCGATCGCAGTTTAGACAAGCCCACTAAGGCAAAGTTACCCCAGAAGGCTAAGCCACGTACAAAGCCGGGGCAAAAAGTAGTAGCGATAAATTTATCGTTATCTAAATATCCTAGTTCGCCGGTACCAGCATTGAGGAGCCAGAGTTTGCCTTGGTACCAGCGAGGGGAATGGGGCATTGATAAACCAGTAGTCACTATTTCGTTGCTGGGAATATGCATGATTATGCCGCCATCTATTCGATGATGTCGCCAGCCAGCGGCTTCGTTGGTGGCGCTGCAAGCGCTAACATATACTGGTTTGCCCTTGATCATGGCGAGTCCGTTGAGGTGGCAGCGGTCTTCGGCGGCTAGTTTGGTGATGAAGGGTGGAGTCCAGATTGGCTCAAAGCTATAGCCCGATCGCAGTGTGGCGAGACAGCTAAAGTCGGTGTTGATAAATAACAGGTTTTGTTGGTGATCGATCACTACATCGTGTACATTTAGGTCGCCAGTGGTGTGGGCGGTGGTGGGGAAGTATAGCCGATCGCTGCCTTGATAGTCTTCGTTGGGTGCTAGCCGGTTTTCTAGTTGCCAAATTTGATAGCGGGTACTCATGACTAGTCGATCGCTATCGGCATATAATCCCATTGGTTTGTCAAAGAGGCGCTCGTTGACGGCTATGCGTCTTTCTGAATTGCGACCGACCATAAACAGACGGTTGGTTTGGTAGGTGGTGAAGGCAATGCTGCTATTGGTTTCGTTTAACCAGTCCCAAAGTCCAGCGGAGGTAGATATGGAGAAGCTCGATTGTTGAGAATCTGGTTCTGGGGCGTTGGTTGGTGCCGAAGGTGAATCCATAACTAGTCTGAGGAATACTACTGGTAGCTAGTAAAGCACAAAATGCCCGTAATGAGAATTAGCTAAGTTTTCATTACGGGCATTTTCCTAAGCGGCTAAATAATCGGGGCAGCTACTTGCCAGGTGGCATCAGCACTAAGGGTGTATGCGGCTGAAGCAATAGCAGCACCATTCATGAACCATATAGCATCAGTGCCATTATCGTTGCGCCACAAAATATCGGCCTTGCGATCGCTATTATAATTACCCGTGCCAGCAATTTTCCAATCGTTAGTAAGAATACCAACTACAGCGCCAGCGGCTATAGCAGTGCCATTGATTTGCCACTCGGCAATAGTGCCATCGTTGTTCCGCCACAAGATATCGGCTTTGCCATCGCCATTAAAGTCATCAACGCCTTTGATTTGCCAATCGGGAGTAATAGAAGAAAGGATGCCAGCAGAGGCAATATTGACACCATCCATTAACCAAATAGCTAACAGGCCATTGTCATTGCGCCAGAGGATATCGGCTTTTTTGTCGCCATTAAAGTCACCGGAGCCAGCGATCTTCCAGTCAGGAGTGATCGTGTTGGTTAAAAAGGCTGCATTTGCGATCGCCGCTCCATTCATTTGCCAGAGAGCCAATTGGCCACTATCGTTACGCCAGAAAATATCGGCTTTACCATCACCACCAAAATCAGCGACAGCGCCAACTTTCCAGTCGGGGGTGATCGTGCCTAATAAGTTGGGAGTGGCGATCGCCGCCCCATTCATTTGCCAGAGAGCCAATTGGCCATTAGTATTGCGCCAGAAAATATCAACTTTTTGGTCGCCACCAAAGTCGCCAGTGCCAGCAATTTGCCAGGTGTTATCAACGCTGTTGACGATGTTAGCGCCGATTAGGGCTGCGCCTTTCATTTGCCAGAGAGCAACAGTGCCATCGGTGTTGCGCCAGAGGATATCTGCTGTGCGATCGCCTCCAAAGTCACTGCGCACAGCTCGCCGGGTACTGTTGTTTTGGAAGAATAGTGTGTTGCCATTGCCATTACCCACAAAAGCATCTAGGTCGCCATCTCGATCGATATCAACCAAGGTGGGAGAGGCGAAACTGCCAATATCATTAAGACCAAAGGGGTTAGCAGAGCGGGTGGCAAAAATGGGGGTGCTGGCATTGCCAACATTTTCGTAGTACCAACTGTCACCAGCACTATTACCTACCAAGGCATCTAGATCGCCATCGCCATCAATATCCACAAAAGTTGGGCTGCTAGATCCCCCAATATCTACCAAACCGAAAGGATTAGTGACTAGGCCAGTAAATATAGGGCTGTTGGCATTGCCAGTATTACGGTAAAACAGCGTGTTTCCAGCATTATTACCCACAAAAGCATCAAGATCACCATCCCCATCAATATCCACAAAAGTTGGGCGAGCAGACAGCCCCGAATTGCTCAGACCAAAAGGGTTACTGCTAATGAAAGTAAATACGGCGCTGGTAACATTGCCGGTGTTTTGGTAAAACAGCGTGTTTCCAGTACCATTACCCACAAAAGCATCAAGATCTCCATCCCCATCAATATCTACAAAAGTAGGGCTGCTAAAATTACCAACATTGCTTAGACCAAAGGGGTTACTGGAAACGAAAGAAAATACAGCATTATTAGCGTTACCTGTGTTTTGATAAAACACTATATTGCCATTAATATTACCTATAAAAGCATCTAGATCACTATCGCCATCAATATCCACAAAAGTTGGGCGAGCAGATGTCCCAGCATTACTCAGGCCAAAGGGATTGGTGGAACGAATGGCAAATATGGGGTTGATTGTATTTTGGAAAAACCATGTGTTGTTATTAGCCCCGACAAAAGCATCAAGATCCCCATCACCGTCAATATCTACCAAACTCCGGGGATTATAACTACTGCCCACATTGGTCAGGCCAAAAGGATTATTGGTAATGAAAGTAAATGTAGGATTGGTGGTATTGCCGGTGTTTTGGTAAAACAGCGTTGTGCTTGAATTATTCCCAATCAAAGCATCCAGATCCCCATCCCTATCAATATCCACAAAAGTCGGGGTACTAAAAGTACCCACATTGGTCAGGCCAAAAGGGTTGGTGGAAATGAAAGTAAATGTAGGATTAGTAGTATTGCCAATGTTGCGATAAAACAGCGTATTGCCCGCGCTGTTACCAATCAAAGCATCCAGATCACCATCACCATCAATATCCACAAAAGTCGGGGTACTAAAACTACCTACATCGTTTAGGCCAAAAGGGTTGGTGGAAATGAAAGTAAATGTAGGATTAGTGGTATTGCCAATGTTGCGGTAAAACAGTGTGTTGCCTGAATTACTCCCGATAAAAGCATCCAGATCGCCATCACCATCAATATCCACCAAAGTCGGTGTACTATTAGTCCCCACATTGGTCAGGCCAAAAGGGTTGGTGGAAATGAAAGTAAATACTGCGCTGTTAGCACTGCCTATATTTCTGTAAAACAGTGTATTGCCAGTAGTATTACCCACAAAAGCATCCAAATCGCCATCGCCATCAATATCCACAAAAGTTGGGTAAGCGGCAGACCCAACGTTGTTCAGGCTAAAGGGATTGGAAATAGGAGCAGCAAATATATTGTCATAAACGACATTATTTGCATTGAAAACCGTGTTAACTCCATCATTATTAAAAGCATCCAGATCCCCATCTCCATTGATATCCACAAAAGTTGGGTTACTGGCAGCGCTAACACCAAGCAGACCAAATGGATTGGTGGAGCGAGGTGCAAATATCGGGTTGGTAATATTGCCGACGTTGCGATAGAAAAACGTGTTACCCGCACCGTTACCAATAAAGGCATCTAAATCACCATCTCGATCGACATCGACAAAAGTCGGGTTACTATTAGTCCCTACATTACTCAAACCAAAAGGGTTAGTAGAAACCAATATTAATGAAGGAGAAGTAGCATTACCAGTATTTCGATAAAACAGCGTATCACCAGCTTGATTGCCCACAAAAGCATCCTGATCCCCATCGCCATCAATATCCACAAAAATTGGATTACTAGAGGTACCGACATCTCCTAAAATAGTATTATTGATAAAAACAAATGCAGAAGCGTTTGCAGTGCCAGTATTTTGATAAAAAGCTGTAGTACCATCGACTCTACCTACAAAAGCATCTAAATCCCCATCGCCATCAATATCAACGAAGGTTGGGGCACCACCCAAAAAACCAGGAACTATAACGAAGGCAGCAAATGTAGCACTGGTAGCTGAACCGTTGTTTTGAAAAAATGCTGTACTACCATTAGAAAAAGAACCAATAAAAGCATCCAGGTCGCCATCTCCATCAATATCAGCAAAAGTAATATTATAAGGGGCTCCTAAAACAGGAACAAGGCCAAAGGGGGTGGTGACACGGTTGAGAAAAATGGGATCTGGCATGATTGGGTTCTCTGGATTATTTGAAAAGTTAATATTATTTAGTCAACAATTAAGTAACTTTGATAATTTAGGTTTTTACAAACCTCAAATCTTGATTACTATACTTCAAATACCGATCTAACCAAGATTACATAAAGATAATACATGACAAATCCTTGACAATCAATGGGTCATTTAACCCAGGCAGTTGTTAAGTTCTCATTACATTTTGTGATCATTTGCCTCCAATGATAGTCCAGCAAACCATTTACGTTTTTGGTAACATCACCACCAAACCGCATCAAATCCTAGTTCAATTTACAAATCTTTGCCAAATCTCACGCAAAGCCACCTCCAAATTCTGCACAAATACCTGAGGCTGAAACAAAGGCGCAACCACCAAAGAACTTACTAACTTTTCCTGCAAAGCCCGCATTTTCTCCGGCTTATTTCCCAACTCGATCGCCCGCTGCACATACTGATCAACAGAACCACAAATCAACTCCGGCAACCCCACCGCCGCACACAAGCTCGCCCCCATCCGCGCCACATACACCTCCCCCGGACAAGTCAACACCGGCAACCCCGCCCACAAAGCTCCCACCGCCGTAGCCCCCGCATTATAAGTAAAAGTATCCAAAAACAAATCAGCCAACTGATAACGCGCCAAATACTCCCCATGAGGCAAATTAGCTCCAAACACCAACCGCACAGGATCTACCCCCCACTCGATCGCCCTCTGGCGTAACCGCTCCACAATCAACGGCTCACCACCATCCGACAACCACAACACACTCCCCGACACCCCCAACAAAATTTTCATCCACGCCCCAAAAACCTGCGGATCGATCTTATAAGTCCCATTAAAACAACAAAACACCATCCCCTTTTCGGGCAGACCCCAATCTGCCCTAGTAGTTACCAACGGCGCAATCTCCATTGGCGAAGCCACCCAAGCCTGGGGCAAATAAATCACCTCCTCACTATAGTGGTGCGCCAAATGAGCCGGAATAATTTGCTCATCGGCCACAATATACTGAATATAATCAGCCCCCATAGTTCCCGGATACCCCATATACTGCACCTGAATCGGCGCAGCCTGCAAAGCCAACAATGCCGGACAAGCCTGCCCCGTAAAACCCGCCAAATCAATCAAGATATGAATACCATCAGCCTGAATTCTTTGGGCAATCTGCAACGGCGACTGACAAGAAACATCGATATAGTGATCACAACCCTGCTGAATAACCTGAGTCCAATCATCCACCGTCGGCACCAAACTATAGGCAAAAACCTCAAAATCTGGCCGCTGATGATACTGAAACATCTGGTAAATTAAAGTCCCCACCGCATGACAACGAAAATCGGGCGACACATAACCAATTTTTAACCGCGCCGGAGCCAAATCTTGCCCGACCGGCGCTAACTCCGCCCGCAAAGTTTTCACCAGCTCCGCCTGAGACTTGGCCAAATGCCGAGATATAGCCGACTGCAACTCGATCGACAGCGGAAACGCCATCACACTCAAAGCCGGTAAACCAACAGTACCCGGTCGCCCCAAATAATCTGTAGTACCAGCAATCAACTCCGTCAACCGCTCTGCATAGTTATCCCAATCTGCCAACTTCAACCGCAAATGATTCAAATAAAACAACACATTAGTCCCCTCTGGCCGCAAAGAGATCGATCGCTCATAGTGCTGCTGTGCCGCCACCAACTCCCCCGCCCCCTCTAACGACTGCGCCAAACTAAAATGCGCCGCCTCATAGTTAGGATCTAACTCCAACGCCCGCACAAAAGCCGCCCGCGAAATCCTCACCTCACCCCACGTTTGCAGAGCCGTCCCCAAACTAGTATAGGCATGAGCAGAAGGCTCACAGCGCACCGCCGCCTTATAACAATCGATCGCCTCTTGCACTAACCCCTGTTGCTGATATAAATCCCCCAGATCTAAATACACCTCCGCTGCCTCTGGCTGTAAGCCCAAAGCCGCCTGATAAGCCAACAGCGCCGCAGCAAACTGTCCCTGGGTTCTCAACACCTTACCCAAATTGTGATGCGCAATAAAAAAATTGGGTTTTAGATCGATCGCCCGCCGATATCCTGTGATCGCCTGCTCAGACTGCCCCTGCATCTGCCACAGACTAGCCAAATTACAATGCAAAGCCGCCTGCTGTGGCGCAAACTGCAAAGCCTGCTCATAAAGCTCGATCGCCTCAGTAATTTGACCATCCCCCTGCAACAAATTAGCCAAATTGTTATAAGCTGGCACAAAACTAGGCTCCAGCCGCATAGCCTCCCGAAAATACCCCTGAGCCGCCGCCAAATCACCCCCTTGGCGCGCTATTCGCCCCTGTTCAAACACCTGCTGAGCAGGACTTTGACCGTCAGGTTTATTTACTGGCCACGAATTAGATTTCATAATAGGGGGAGAGAAATTAAGTAAGATTATCAGGAATCAGCAAAAATGCAGCACCCAGGATTAACCGTTTGGTTCACCGGACTCAGCGGAGCCGGAAAAACCACCATCAGTCAACAGGTTGGCCAACAACTAATCGATCGAGGATACAAAGTTGAATACCTAGATGGCGATGTAGTTCGGCAAACCCTAACCAAAGGCTTAGGCTTTAGTAAAGCCGATCGAGATGAAAATATTCGACGAATTGGATTCGTCGCTAACCTTTTGACCCGCAATGATGTCATTGTTTTAGTATCAGTCATCTCCCCCTATCAAGATATCAGACAAGAAGTCCGCGCCAAAATTGGCAAATTTCTAGAAGTATACGTCAGTGCCCCCTTAGAAATCTGCCAACAAAGAGATGTCAAAGGACTATATAAAAAAGTCCAAACCGGCGAAATCACCAACTTCACTGGCGTTAGTGATCCTTATGAGCCACCTCTTCAGCCTGAAATCATCTGTTACACCGATCGCGAAAGCATTGCCGAAAGCGCCACCAAAGTTTTACAGGCCATCAAACTATTCAACTCGCAACATCCAGATCAAAACACCCAAAATG
>JANNEH010000158.1:0-43661 GCA_031378405.1 Synechococcales cyanobacterium OTE_75_metabat_409 | reverse complement strand
AGTCGATCGCCATAGCTGTTAATTCTGCGCCCCACATCGATAATTTGGGTCAAGCTGTCGCTAACTACATCTAACAATGGTTGTAATTTAGGATCGATATCCACACAGCCCACCAGCAAATTCTCGGCTTTACTTAGCAAATCGGCAGCAGCAGATTCTCCTAGGTCACTTTGGTATAAGAGTTGATAAATTTGGTAACTCTGCTGTTGCAGATCTACCACATGGTTGAGGGTTTGGTGCTCTTGATCTAGAGTAATCAGTTCGTCAGGAGCTTCGAAGCCAGCAGATTCTAGTTCTTGAACTTCAGTGCGCAGAGTTTCTAGTCGAAAAGCGTGAGCTGCTTGCTGCTGTTGCCGCTGGGCTAACTGTTTTTCAGCTTGCTGCCAAGCCTGAAAGCGCTGGGTCACTTGCTGTCGATCGGCCTCCAAACCGCCATAGGCATCTAATAGTTGGCGCTGTTGATGGGCGGCGGTGATTTGACTAGTTTGACCTTGACCGGTGATTTCTACTAAGTGTTCACGCAGTTCGTTGAGAATCTGTTTGCTGACGATGGTGCCGTTGACCCGTAGCTTCGATCGAATGGTGCCGCCGCTACGACTAATTTCGCGGGTACAAACCAGATGATCAGCGGCGATGATGTCATTAGTTTGCAGCCAGCCTATCAAGTGGGGCGGCGATGTAAAGGTGCCCTGCACGATCGCGCGACTGGTGCCACTTCTGACCAAGCGAGCGCTGACGGTGCCGCCTAAGAGGGCATCGATCGCATCTAAAATAATAGACTTGCCTGCGCCGGTTTCACCGGTCAGCACATTCAGTCCTCGGGCGAAGTCAATGGTGAGTTCGTCGATCAGGGCAAAGTTGCTGATGTGTAAGGAAAGTAGCATTAGTGAGCTAGTCGGAGCGGCACAAACAATCTATATCATAGTCTCTGACAGTTATTGTATCTAGCTGGAATGATGGTTTGTGAAGTTGATATTGTCGATCCAATCATCAGGTGGGACAGGTAACAACTCTGGACAAACCTGCCCCTACGATTCATCTCCCGGATTTATATCATTTATTTTTTTTGCCTCTGGGGATGATGTGGATAACCACAGAATTCCAGAGCGGCTTTTGGGTCATAATCGATCGAGCATTCCCCTTCAACCGCAATTCAGTGAACAGTAATTTTTCCTTTCAGTGCCACAGAAAATGCAGCCGCACCCACGCTCGGGCGGGTACTTTTGTCACTCCCCATGGCATTGTAGAAACCCCCAGATTTATGCCGGTGGGCACTCAGGCCACGGTTAAGACCTTGACTTCTGCCCATTTAGCCGATGCTCAAGCCCATATGGTGCTGGCCAATACTTATCATCTACATCTACGACCGGGTGAGGATATTATTGCAGAAGCAGGTGGACTGCATAAGTTTATGAACTGGTCGGGACCGATGCTAACCGATTCTGGTGGCTTTCAGGTATTTAGTCTGAGCAAGACCCGTAAGATCGCAGAAGAAGGGGTGACTTTTAAGTCGCCGCTGGATGGGCGGATGATTTTTATCTCACCAGAAAAGTCGATTCAGATCCAAAATGCTTTGGGTGCTGATGTGATTATGGCTTTTGATGAATGTCCTCCTTACCCGGCAATCCGTGAGGAAGTAGTGGCGGCAACCGATCGAACTCAACGCTGGCTAGAACGATGCATTTCTGCCCACCAAAGACCTCATGATCAGGCTTTGTTTCCGATCGTTCAAGGGGGTGTGCATTTAGATCTGCGGGAGGCGGCGGCCAAAGCTTTGAGCCAATATGATCTGCCGGGATTTGCGATCGGTGGGGTCAGCGTAGGTGAACCGGCTCCTTTTATTCACAAAATTGTGCGGGCAACTGCGCCACTATTACCGATCGATAAGCCGCGCTATTTGATGGGGATTGGGACTTATAAGGAAATGGCGATCGCGATCGCTGCGGGGATAGATTTGTTTGACTGCGTGATTCCCACCAGAGTAGCTCGACATGGGGCGGCTTTTGTGCGGGGAGAGCGATGGAATTTGAAGAATGCGACATTTAAGCGAGATTTTACGCCCTTAGATGATACTTGTCCTTGTTATACCTGCCAAAGTTTTAGTCGGGCTTACTTATGTCATTTAATTCGCTGCAATGAGGTGACAGGGTTTACTTTGCTAGCGCTACATAATGTGACGGAACTAATTCGGTTTACGACTCAGATTAGAGAGGCGATTTTGGCCGATCGATTTGTGGAGGAGTTTGGGCAGTGGTTAGATGAACCAGATCTCGATCGTTAGCATTTGCTGGGGACTTCTTTATATTCTATCAACACCGTATGGATTGAATTGATAAAATGGCATAATTGGAGTTAGATTCAGAAAGAGCAAATTTAAGGTCAGAATAAAATGAATACTCAGTTAGTGAATTCAATTGTTCAAATGGTTGAAAACCTTCCACCTGCTGAAAGAACATCAGTGAAACAGCAGTTATCAAAATCTACTGACTCTGAGCCGGATACGGATGGTGTTGAGCTAACGTTAACTGAGCGTCAAGCTTTTCTCCGGAAGCCTCTGGTGGAAAGGCGCTCTATTTTGTCTAAACAAGCAGAGGAGATGTTAACACACTACCAGTCATCAAATGAATGGCGAGAATTGATGACAGGGGATATTATCGATGGTTAGTTCAAATCTACCGCAAAGAGGAGAAGTATGGCTGGTGAATTTCGATCCTACTGTTGGTACAGAAATTAGAAAAATCAGACCTGCGGTGGTGATTAGCTCTGATGAGATCGGCATACTACCAATTAAGCTAATTGCGCCAATCACCGATTGGAAAGATCGATATTCCAGGAATTTATGGCATGTTAAAATTACCCCCACTACTGACAATGGTTTGAGCAAAAATTCGGCAGTGGATACACTACAACTTCGGGGTGTTGATACCCAGCGATTTATTAAAAAATTGGGAGCATTAACTTTTGAGGAAATAGCATCAATAGTGATTGCGGTGGTAACTGTAATTGAAGCCGATGTTTAATCGGCAAGTTTCAGAGCTTTGTCGAGGATGGGGCATTCTTCGCTGGGCAGGTTGAGCCAGAGGCGTTTGCTGGAATCTTTTTTGTATTCGTTCACGAAGTGTGGACGAAGGCCAATCGCCGTACTCATTAATCTTAATGGCAGTTCCATGGCGGGTTCGCTACGAATGCTGCTGGTGCGCCATAGTGCTAACCATTCAGCAACGGTATGATCACTGATGGCAGGGGCAATGACGAAGTGGAGGGTGTTGATGAGGGCGGTACCAAGTTCGGTAATGACGTTGGCTTGATGGTAGATCTCTAGGAGGGGGATGAGGAGGGTTTGGTGGATGGAGGGCTGGGTGAACCGGGGTATCAGTTCCTCGATGAATTCTTGAATCAATCCTGAGATATCTTCGTAATAGCGAGGAACTGCGGGATCGCTGATGTAGTTAAAAGCTTGTTGCCAAGATGCTAAGGCGGATTGGTAGTTGCTAGTGACAAATTGTGCTAAACCTTTCTTCATAGCTTTCGTTTTCATCAAATTTATTACCTAAACTCCAGAGGAATAAACCACTACTAAATTCCGGGTCATCATCAACAACCAAATCATCTGCTAATTTCCGGGCTTCTAACAGTAGCTCTTTCACTACCGACCGTTGCTCATGACCAGATTGCAAATGCAAACCCGTGAACTTAGCCAACCCCAGCGATTTTTTGGCAGATCGCCAAACCGTATTCAATGCTTCTTGCTCAGCACTTTCCGTGACCATATCAGGATCTTGCAACAACCACAAACCCATAAATGAAGTCAGCGGCTCCATAACATTCAGAAATTTTTTGCAGCCATCAGATAATTGTGAATGTCTGGCGGCAGGCGTTTCTGCCTTGATCGACTCCATCACCGCTATCACTTGCTTACCAGAACTAAAATGGACAGCCTCCAACAAATGAGAAATAAAATTTGTAAAATCAGGCCGCTTCAGAAAAAAACCATAATAAAGGGCATTGGTTCTTTCCCGCAGCCAATCCCGATTTCCATACTTTTGAGGCCAAGCATCTTCATTAGGGACATACTTCGCCGACTGCTCCTGAAAATAACCTTGCAACCGAGCATTCACTGCCTCAAAATGATCAGGACGATTATTGAACAGCACCTTCCGAAAAATATTTCGTGAAACATCATCAAACTGCCAATAGCGACCAAGCCCCAACACAAAAGAGCGACCCTGCAAATCAGCCCAAAGCTCCTCTGTCCAACCTTCCGGATAAAAATGTTGCCATAAAATCTCCAACAGCTCTTGATTAAACTGGCGACAACAAGCCGCCAAATTCACCAGTTTTTTTAGCATAGTGGGTCAATACCTCGTAGGGCTTCAGCATCAGCTTCTTCAAAGCCTGTGCCTCTTCACTTTGCCCCTTAGTCGGAGCAAACTTAGCCAAAAATCCCTCAAACTGCTCCATCTTGCCAGGAGCATCCAGCACAGCTTGGGTACTATGCTTCACTGCTTCCCCGATCGGCTTAGGTAAGAAAGCTTGCGCCAAATTTTGTGTCGTCTTAATCAGTGTCTTGCCTTGGTCATCTCGCTCGACTAACTGACGTGTTTGCTCATACTTTTTGTACCAATCCGGAAACTCCTCTCGCCAGCCAATAGATAACGGCGGCAGATTTTGATAGATCTTATTCATTAGCGTCAAAGGTGCCCGAGTCTCTTCTAGACCCACCGCAGTAACCTCAATCATAATCACCTTAGCCTCGGGCAAGTATTTTTGAATCTCTTCAGTCAGCGTTGTTTTGCCAATGCCCCCAATACCATAAGCCTGAAAAACCACAGGGCTATTTGCCGGTGTTTGCAATGCTTGCTTTAAGCCCTGGAGTAAATCGTCAGTTGCTGGTCGATCGATAAAAAAATCTAAGTTGCTCATGGAGGCTGGCCACAAATTAAATTGAGAGAGGGGATTGATTTAGGAGAACTGCTTGCCGACGTAAAAAATCTTGAATCTGCGCGAGCATGTCTTCGATCGCCAAAGGCGCAAGCGAAGCTATCGAACAATTATCCAAAGCCGCCAACAGTTCTAAGGCTTCCGATAACCGCAGCACCGCATCACGAAACTGATCATGGCTAGGGATCATCAGCAACAATGGTCGCCCAAAGTCATCATTCTCGCCCTGAAAGACTATTATGCGGGGATTTTTTTCTGGTAATTCTTTCCAACCGTAGTAGCGCAGATACAATGCCATATCATTTACTGATAGCTTGGCATCTTTGAGCAGCTTGGTATTAACTATTCGCATTATAGTAAATCTTGCAATAATGAATTAGGACTGACATAAGTCACTCCAATATTAGGATTTCTGGCTAGATCGGCAAAGGTCGATCAGACATCATCAAAAAAACGTAATGCTATATTAGGATTTGAGCTGGTCAAATATAGAACAATATCGTCAATATCAATTGCAGCTAGGGGAGTAACAAGAATCTTTATAGTCATTTGCTTTGCTGAATTTTAGCCATCAGCACTGCTCTCTTTTCATCCCACCATTGTTCAGTGACTTCGATCGGTTCTCCGCTAGCCAATCCTTGTAAAAGCAAGGAATCTAATTGTTCTTTGTTTTTACGTTCGTTATCCTGGCGGATCAGGTATCTAATGTACTCACTGGTGGTACTGTAACCTCCAGTTGCCACTTGTTCTTCTACAAAGAGACGCATTTGTTCTGGCAAAGAGATGTTGATTGTTGTCATGGCTATGGTGAATCACTGCATTTTGATTATATAATTCTTGGCATTTTTTGGCAATATTTGCCAATTCATTGAATTTTCAAGGCTTTGTTAAGGATTGGGCGTTCTTCGCTGGGGAGGTTGAGCCAGAGGCTCTGGCGCTTACTGGGATCTTTTTTGTACTCGATCGCCGTACTCATTAATCTCAATGGCAGTTCCATGGCGGGTTCGTTGCCGAGGCTACTGGTGCGCCATAGTGCTAACCATTCAGCAGCGGTGTGGTCGCTGATGGCGGGGGCAACAATCAGGTGGAGGGTGTTAATGAGGGCGGTGCCGAGTTCGGTGATGACATTGGCTTGTTGGTAGATTTTTAGGAGGGGGATGAGGAGAGTTTGGTGGATGGGGGGCTGGGTGAAGCGGGGAATCAATTCTTCGATGAATTCTTGAATCAGTCCTGAGATATCTTCATAATAGCGAGGAACTGCTGGATCGCTGATGTAGTTAAAGGCTTGTTGCCAAGATGCTAGGGCGGCTTGGTAGTCGCTAGTGACAAATTGTACTAAGCCTTTGTCATGCCAAGAATTATATCTATCCGGTTGGAGGGCAATACGTTGATCGTAGCAACTAATCGATTCAGGATATTTGCCTAACTTAAAATAAGTGCCACCCTTGTTATGCCAAGTTGAACCATTATTTGGATTAATAGCTATAACCCGGTCATAGGATGCGATCGCATCTTCATAGCGGCCTAAATTATCGAGAGAATTTCCCCGGTTATACCAAGCTTCATGTTTATCATGCTTGAAGGAAATAGCCCGGTCATAGGATTCGATCGCTTCTTCATAGCGGCCTAAATTAAATAGAGAATTTCCTTTAGTAAAAAATGCGATAAATGAATCATCTTGAACAGGTTTTAGATCTTTAGATTTAGGCCGTAAACCAGAGAAGTGAGAAAAGATCTTTTGATACCAAGTTTCAGTGGGGATAGAAATAGTGATAGAATTTTCGATAGATAAATTTTCAATTTTAAATACCCCAGAATTCCAATCATAGAAATCTGGAGCGCGACGAACAAAGTACCTAATGGCAAATCTGGGCAATACAAAAACAAAGCAAATATTGCCAAAATGATCACGGAAATTTTCGCGCTGTTGATTCAAATGACTAAGAATTGGTGGCACCGTATTGAGATTGTAGTAATCACCAAGTCCTTGATATCCTGGCTTGATATCATTTTTTAAAGAATTTTCTAAGCCACGTATAAATAGAACATTGAGGCTAGCTCGATCAGCTCTTGCTTCCACCAACCTATACAAATTATTGATCGGTTCCCCTAACTCCAAAACCCCCATTTTCCTTCCAGGTAAATCTTGCTGCACCCGAGGAATAAGCTGATTAGCCTCTGCCGGAGAACATTGCAAAAAAAGAATACTAAAACCCGTAATTAAATCCAAAGTATTTGCAAATACCTGGTAAACTTCTTCATTGGTTAAAGGTGGCAACTCTTCGGTAAACTCTAACAGCATTAGCTATGACCTCCCAACTTATCCCTAGCTTCCTTAAACCGCCGACTCATAGTAATCAATGGATGCACATCTCGCCAAGTACTCAACTGATCTTGATAGTAGCGATACTCCAAAAGATGACCACTACGAAGTAGCTTATAGATCTCACTATTGTTGGGCACAGTTGTTTTATCTGATAGCAGTGCAATTTGTGCTAACGTAGCCCACTGGTGATCATCTAGCTCATTATCATAGCGATTACTGATTTCCTGCAACGCTCGGCGCATCGATTTCTCACTAATTGTCAGTTCCGAGCCATTATATTTGAGTGAATCTTGCATCAAATGCATTAATGTCCGCATCCGGCCACCGCACATTAAGCAAAGATTATCTAATATTTCTGGACTAGCAAAAATCGCCGGTTGACCACTATCAGGCACTGCACCATCCATATTGGCTACCAACTGCGGATCGATCGCTGCAATCCTTTTCTGTACCAACTGACGCAAAATATCAATGCCCGCCCGGTTCACCTGGCCATCTAAATAGTGCACCGTCACCATCGGCAGCACCAACGAAGATCCATATCGTTCTCGCAGCTCTGACTCGGTGTTAGAATAAACCAAGGCCACATCAACTGTATAAATTACATGGCAATGTAAGCCACGCATCAGCACACTACGATTGATATAAATATCTCGCCAGTTTTGCTGTTTTTCATCTTCGGTAGAAAGCACTCGATCGAGGTTATCTACAATCAACACAATTCCCCGCTCCTGAGCAGCAGGCAGATTAGCCTGAGCCTGAGCAATAAATTCATTTAAAGCCTGTAACAAATTCGGAGTTTGTTCATTGACCTTCCGCCGAATCTCTAAACGGCGATCAGGATTATTTTTCAGCGTGGCAATTAATTTACCAAAACCCAGATTGGCCTCAACTTTGACCTCTTCTAACGTCAATTTTTCCGGAATAAACTGCTGCATCCATTCCCAATTTTTCTGTACCCAACCCATCAACGGATGATCCTGCTGTGCTGTTGTCGGAGGCACCGCCTTCAATAAGTTAGTGACACAAGAAAGCAAAATATCCGCATACTGCACATCTCCCGGCTCTAAATCACCATTATCGGCAGCAAAATACACCACCAAAAATCCCTGATCTTTTAGGTAATCGTTCAAACAACGGATCAGCTCAGTAGATTTACCAGAGCCTTTGTAACCAGAAAATAACTGACAGGTAAACTCTTCAGAATCAACAATTCTACTGCCTAGTTCCGTCAAAATATTCCAGTCGCCCCGCACCGAGCTGCAATCTACATAGGTATCTGATCGAGCTGGTCTGAGCGGCTCAAAGGCACTCATAACTTTGCGGCGAAGTTCTTGCTGATTCATGAGATGGTAGGACAAGTTAAAACTACTATGCTCTAATTATACCTCAGGGATCTAAATTGCTGATCTTGGCGCTAAAAGCCCCTGCTGTACAAGTTTACAAACAGCAGATCTTTCAGCAACGGATCTAATCATTCTTGGAGTAAGGCAGAGTTCGTCAATTCTAAAACATCGCCCCAAACATCTTGGCATTCTTCGAGTTCTACCTGTAGATCGACTATTGCTTCAGGTGACAATTCACTCAATAAAATTATGTTTGCCCACATGGGGTCAAGCTGGGTCACTATTAAATAACTTTCTCCACCATGTTCATCCACTCTATACCATTCTCTAGCAATGGTTTCAGTAATTACCATCAAGACTGCCAGAGCATTTTCGATTTCACCTCGATCGATGAGTGCTTGAACTTCTGCTAATATTTCTGGTAATTCAACATCAAAAGGGTCTTCTTCACCCCATTCACCTTCCCAATAATCTGCCGCATCAATCATCATTTGCCAAGTCTTCTGGCGATAGGACTCAGTGGATACTGTAGTTACAGATTTAGGTGAATAATGAGTGGTAGTTTGCGAGGAGGCTATGTCCATTCGGCTGTTGACAAATCGATCGATCTCGCTCAACAAGTATGGTCTAGTTTCTACAAGCTCTTGCACTAAAGCTTGGATTTCTTCGTAATCTAATCGATTAAGCTGTTGATCTAAAGTCGGTAATTCGGGGATGCTCTCAGGTCTACGCAAACAGGTCAAGCCGACTGCTACCGAATGTTTGCACCAACCATCATAGTCATAAGGACAGGTGCAATCGGCGAGAATTACGCCTTTCTCATTAAATTCCAAGCTAATATAGTAGGGTTCTGATTCGCTGCCACTGACTTCGGCATGGATGCAGTTACCTCGCTGACAAATTCCAGATACTGTTCCTGCTTGATAGTAATCTAATCCCCGATCGAATGATTTATGGGTGGCATATTCACGCAGGGCGGCTTCGGTGAGATGGGTAATTAGCATGGCTTACTGAAAATTTTATTGGCAATTGTAATCTGTCGATTACCAGAATACGCTAGTTCCTATTGATCTATGAAGCTTGCAGTACAATTATTGCAGAGATTATTCTACCTGCTAAGATGGGCAGAGCATTACTATGTCTTATAGTAACTTTATGCTACGCAAGGTTAAACAAGAATTTGGACTGACGATTCAGGAGCAAAACAGCTTTTTGCCAGAGATAGCCCGCTCTGAGTTACTGATTAGCCCGGTATTGGTGGAGGCACGCGAAATAGCTAAAACCCCCAACATCACCTAGATGTAAAGAGAGATAACTGCATATGACTTGATTCCCTGACCAGTTCGATCGATAATCTTCACTGATACCTGAATTGTGAGTTGCTATGTTGAGAGCCGGAATCGTTGGCCTACCGAATGTGGGCAAGTCTACACTGTTTAACGCGGTAGTGGCCAATGCCAAAGCCCAAGCGGCAAACTTTCCCTTCTGTACGATCGAGCCTAATGTCGGCATCGTATCGGTACCTGACGAGCGCCTAGAGATCCTCTCCAAAATTGGTAAGTCCCTAGTGATCGTCCCTACCCGCTTTGAATTTGTAGATATCGCTGGTTTAGTGAAAGGCGCGAGTCAAGGGGAAGGCTTGGGCAACAAGTTTTTATCTCACATCCGAGAAGTAGATGCGGTGATTCAGGTGGTACGTTGTTTTGAAGACGATGATATTATTCATGTCTCGGGTAGCATCGATCCTTGCCGCGATATTGAAATTATTAACTTAGAGTTGGCCTTGGCAGATCTAGACCAGGCTAGTAAGAGACTCGATCGGGTCAAAAAAAGTCTCAAGACCAACAAAGATGCCCAAATTGAAATCGATGCTCTAGAAAAAGTAGTGGCATTGTTAGATAATGGCAAACCAGCACGCCAAGCGAATCTGACAGCAGAGGAAGCAGCAACTATTACTCATTTATCACTATTGACAGCCAAGCCAGTGTTATATGCTGCCAATGTTTCGGAAGATGATTTGGCTACCGGAAATGATTATGTGGAGCAGGTGCGTAAGTACGTCGCTGCCGAAAATGCCCAGGTGGTGATTGTTTCAGCTCAAGTAGAAGTAGAGTTACTAGATTTAGCTCCCGAGGATAAAGCCGATTTCTTGGAATCTTTGGGTGTCAAAGAAGGCGGTTTGGCGGCGATGATTCGGGCGGCTTATACCCTGTTAGGTCTGCGCACTTACTTTACCGTAGGTGAAAAAGAAACCAGGGCTTGGACGATTAATGTGGGGATGCTGGCTCCTCAAGCTGCGGGGGTTATTCATAGTGATTTCGAGCGCTGTTTTATCAGAGCAGAGACGATCGCCTATCGAGATCTGGTGGAAAATGGCTCGCTGAAAGCGGCCAAGGAAAAAGGTTTGCTCCGGAGTGAAGGGAAGGAATATTTAGTGCAAGAAGGAGATGTAATGGAGTTTTTGACGAGCGCTTAATGCTGCTGGTCTAATAACTATTCAAACAAAACCCGCCATTTTCTTGGCGGGTTTTGTTGCGATACAAAAATACTGAGTTATTCTTTGTCTAACTTTAAAACTGCCATGAAAGCTTCCTGTGGCACATCTACTGTACCTAAAGACTTCATCCGCTTTTTGCCTTTTGCTTGCTTTTGCAATAGCTTTTTCTTGCGGGAAATATCACCGCCGTAGCACTTTGCCAATACGTCCTTACGCATTGCTGGAATATGTTCGCTGGCAATTACCTTAGCGCCGATCGTGGCTTGGATTGGCACCTTAAACTGGTGGCGGGGAATAAGTTCTTTGAGCTTTTCAGTCATTGCTCGCCCAATATTGTAAGCCTTGTCGCGGTGGACAATCATGGCCAAAGCATCTACCGGATCACCGTTGATGGCAATATCTAGCTTAACCAAATTGTTTTCACGGTAGCCAATCAGGTGGTATTCCATGCTGGCATAGCCTTTGGTGCGCGACTTCATCTGGTCAAAGAAATCTGTCACTACTTCCGCCAGGGGTAACTCATAAATTAGCGTGGTGCGTCCCTTGCTCAGGTACTTCATATCCACAAAGATACCCCGCCGCGTTTGGCACAGATCCATCAAAGTACCCACATAAGCTTCCGGGGTGATCATTTCTAGTTTGACATAGGGTTCTTCGATCGAAGTGCGGTGGTTATTATCTGGCAAGGTGCTGGGGTTATCGATATAAATTGGCTCCCCAGAAGGAACATTGACTTTGTAAACCACCGAAGGCGCAGTAGTAATTAAATCGAGGT
The DNA here is from genome assembly GCA_031378405.1 of Synechococcales cyanobacterium OTE_75_metabat_409. Taxonomy (GTDB): domain Bacteria; phylum Cyanobacteriota; class Cyanobacteriia; order Cyanobacteriales; family Chamaesiphonaceae; genus JAAFHZ01. The sequence goes on along the minus strand of JANNEH010000158.1, from coordinate 31,776 downwards.
TGTACTCCCGTTCTAGGCGCTCTTGGATAATTTCCATGTGTAGTAGACCCAAGAAGCCGCAGCGGAAGCCAAAGCCCATGGCGCTGGAGCTTTCTGGCTCGTAATTTAATGAAGCATCATTGAGGCGTAGTTTATCTAATGCTTCTTTTAGGTCGGGGTATTGGTCGGCATCGATCGGGAACAATCCGCAAAATACCATGGGTTTAGCTTCGCTATAACCACCTAATGCTTCTTTTGCTGGTCTACTGACCATGGTGATGGTATCGCCGACTCGGGCATCACCAACGGCTTTAATCGAGGCGGCAAAGTAACCTACTTCACCAGCATGAAGTTCATCTACTTGGATTTGCTGGGGTGATAAAATACCCAATTCGTCGATGACGTATTCTTTACCGCTAGCCATCAACCGTACTTTATCGCCTCGGCTAACGCTGCCATCTACTACCCGGAAGTAGACCACCACGCCTCGGTAGGTGTCGTAGTAGCTGTCAAAAATTAGGGCGCGCAGTGGTTCTGAGACGGTGTCAGCCGGTGGGGGCACCAGTTCGACGATCGCCTCTAAAATTTCCACAATACCTATGCCTTCTTTGGCCGAGGCCAAAATAGCCTTAGAACAATCTAAACCGATGGTTTCTTCTACTTCGGCACGGACTCGTTCGGGTTCGGCTCCAGGCAAGTCTACTTTGTTTAAGACGGGAATAATTTCCAGGTTGCTTTCTAGAGCCAGATAGACGTTGGCCAGGGTCTGGGCTTCTACGCCTTGGGAGGCATCGACAATGAGCAGTGCTCCTTCGCAGGCCACTAAGCTGCGGGATACTTCGTAAGAAAAATCGACGTGACCGGGGGTGTCAATCAGGTTGAGTACGTAGAGCTTGCCGTCTTTGGCGGTGTAGTTCATGCGGGCGGCTTGCAGCTTGATGGTGATGCCGCGCTCCCGCTCCAAGTCCATGTTGTCGAGGAACTGTTCTTTCATTTCTCGGTTGCTGACGGTGCCAGTATCTTGCAGCAGTCGATCGGCCAGGGTAGATTTACCGTGGTCGATGTGGGCAATAATCGAGAAGTTTCGGATGCGATCGACTGGAGTGTTGGTCATAGGAGCCTTGAAGGGTTGAAGCGCGCAAAATTTCACTGACTCTATTCTAGAGGAATCCTGGTTACTGAGAACAAGCAAAAGGCTCAACGACAACTCATTTACCTGACAAAATTAGGCACATTGACAAGTCCAAAGTAGAATAGAAGCATGACTCTGTAATTTCATGATGACGGTAGAAATCAAATTGGATACTACAGCTTATGCCCTACAGTACTTTTACAGTGGAAGAAGTTAGAGACAAATTTGCTCTAAAAATTCGTTACTCTTCTTTCTTTCCCATCTTAGAGCCAATCGCTCCTAGCGACTACTTAAATTCGGCTTTATCCAAAAGCATTTTATATCAGACTAATGGTTCCGAAAAAGCCAGATCTGAGTTTATTATTGCGCCAATTCTCTTGGAATTGAGAGATTTAGCAAAAAACTCAATCAGTGTGTTTTCCGGTGAAGAATTTACGGTCGATCGAGAATTAGGACTAAGTGGAATATGTGATTTTTTAATTAGCAGGACAACAGATGAATTGGTGATTGATGCACCTGTTATTGCTTTGGTTGAAGCTAAAAAAGGTATCCTAAAAGATGGATGGGGTCAATGTATCGCCGAAATGGTTGCGGCAAAAAAGCTCAACGAAATTAAAGACAGGCAAATTGAATATATATATGGTGTCGTAACTAGTGGTTCTCTATGGCATTTTTTCCAAATGCAGGGAGATCTGGTTTCACTCGACCCGGTTGAATACTCATTATCACCAGTTGAGAGACTCCTTGCACTCTTGAACTGGATGGTGAGAATTGAAACTGATCATTCGTAGCGATCAGACATGATATGTTGCTCTAAAAGTGGTACCCCGAGATGCCATAAAAATCCTTAATCGTAGGTGCGACCGCGCCATTCTTTGGGTGAATTTTGGGATGAGAGCCAAATTCGGTACCAAGCGGCAGGGTCAGCCAAAGGAGAAAACCAAAAAGTCCAAGACATCTTGGTATCTGGGGCAGCTTCGTAGGTGGGCAAAATAGCCAGCAGTAAAGCCCAGCGAATTGCCAACAAGCCACCATTTAATCCTAGCAATGCTTGAATGGGTAGGGATCGAGTGCCGAACCCCCAAGCCATCCCTGTCAAAATCATCACTAACAACGGCAAACCCTGAGTCGCCCCCAACAACCACAAATCTCCCCAAATCTGCCCAGGAGTACTGGCATCCTTTAGATCTAGCGATCGACCCCACTCCCGCCAAGTCTCGGCCATCCCAATATACATCCTGACCTTAATCACCTTAGAGCCATCCCAAAAACCCACTTTGTAGCCCGCCGCCGCAATCTGCCGCGCCAGAGTTACATCGTCACAAAAAGACTCTGCGGCCTTAGTGTAGCCGCCAATTTTTTCTAAGATCGATCGACGACACAAAAAACATTGCCCATTAGCCATCACCCGACTGGGTGAACTATTACGCTCACCCGCCGCCCCAAACCGATAGACCAAAGTCATCAACAAAGCAGGCTGCAACCACCATTCCCCAGCCTGCGCCAAAATAAACTTTGGCGACAAAGACACCAAATCGTAACCAGCCGCTTCTGCCTCAGTCACCAACCCCGCAATCAAACCCGCCTGAGGCTGAGTATCGGCATCGATCCCCAAAATCCAACGCCCCTTGCCTGCCAAAAAGCCATTATGCAAAGCCCAAGGTCGGCCCACCCAGCCTTGGGGCAACGGTGGATCGGTGATGTGGCGCAGGCGCGGATCGGTTTTGCGATAGCGATCGACCAGCTCCAAAGTGCCATCTTGAGAACGACTATCCACCACGATCACTTCTTTTAATTCATAACTTTGCAACTTTAAGCCCTCTAGGCAGGGGGTTAATCGATCGACCTCATTCAAAGTCGGCACCACTACTGTCACTGCCCCCAACAAATCGGGAGTACTCACCCGGGGCTGTACTGGCGACCGCCGAAAAGGCCCCCGAACTAAACGGGTCAACAGCAGCAAAGCCGCCGGAGCCTGCAAAATCAACAGAAAAATAGCAACAAAATTAGAAGCAGCAGAAAGATTCAAAGTAATTTAATTTCAGTCATGGTGGCCAACAAACATCATACGATACCCAGCAAAAATGGGCGGGGCATACGCAGAATCTATCCAAAATCCGGTACACAGTACAACACTCTCCAATAAAAACCAGCCCACCCCAGCTCAGCAGCAGAAGGCAAGAATCAGGCTAGGATGTTGACACCAATTCGATCGATCTCCTTCGATCAATGATTTAATCAACAAGTCCAACACGACTCTCTCACCCCGATGGATAACACAAAACCCACCGTCTGCTTCACTTTAGGCACCCGGCCAGAAGCCATCAAGCTAGCCCCAGTCATTCAGACCTGCCAAAAATCTGCCAAATTTCGCACCCAGGTAATCCTCACCGGCCAACACCGGGAAATGGTCGCCCAGGTCATGGAAATCTTTGACCTACAAGCTGATGTGGATTTGGATATCATGCAGCCTCAACAGAGCCTGACCGATATTACTCAGCGCTGTCTGCAAGGACTAGAAAAACTCTTCAAAGAATCCAAACCCAGTCTGGTGGTTGTCCAAGGCGATACTACTACTGCTTTCGCGGCTGCTCTGGCTGCCTTTTATCAACAGATTCCGATCGGGCACGTAGAAGCCGGTCTGCGCACCGATAACCTCTTTGACCCCTACCCGGAAGAAGCCAATCGTCGCCTAATTTCTCAGATTGCCCAACTACACTTTGCGCCTACTGACCTAGCGGTAGCCAACCTGCACAAATCTGACGTAACCGGCCAAGTCCACAACACCGGCAACACCGTTATTGATGCTTTACTTACCGTCGCCGCCCAAAAACCCGATTGTCCCATTCCTGGCCTAGATTGGTCAAAATACCGCACCATCTTAGCCACCGTTCACCGTCGGGAAAATTGGGGGAAACCGTTGGCTAGCATTGGTCAAGGGTTTTTGCAGGTGCTAGAGAAATTCCCAGACACGGCGCTGTTGTTGCCTCTCCATCGCAATCCGACTGTCCATGATCCACTGCAAAAGATGCTGGGTGAGCACCCCAGAGTGTTTTTGACTGAGCCATTAAATTACCTGGAACTCGTTGGTGCTATTCAGCGCTGCCATTTGTTGTTGACTGATTCTGGTGGCCTGCAAGAAGAAGCCCCGAGTTTGGGTAAGCCGGTGTTGGTAATGCGGGAAACTACCGAAAGACCAGAGGCAGTGACTGGTGGTACAGCGAAGTTGATTGGTACTAATAGCGATCGAATCACTGCTGCTGTCTCTGAACTCTTAGAAAATCCCGCAGCTTATGCCCAGATGTCTAATGCGATCAATCCTTTTGGCGATGGTCATGCATCAGAGAAAATCTTGGCAGCGATCGAGCAATTCTTAAATATCTAAATTGATTTTTAAAAGCGGCGGCTTGTCGATCAGCAACAAACCAGATAGTATATAGACACTAACTACTCCACATGATCTATGGTTTCCCAACTTCCCAAACCAGCAGTCATCTATCCAGATAGCGATGGTCAGCCAATGTCAGATAATACGTTACAGTTTAGCTGGATTGTCAAAATCAAAGAGAATCTAGAAATTCTGTTCGCCGAAAATCCTGATGTCTTTGTGGCGGGGGATTTGCTGTGGTATCCAGTGGAAAATAATAATAAGATTTGCCGTGCTCCAGATGCAATGGTGGCTCTTGGCAGACCAAAAGGATACCGAGGTTCTTATATGCAGTGGAATGAAGGCAATATTGCACCCCAGGTCGTATTTGAGATTTTGTCGCCAGGAAACCGCTTGGCGGAGATGACCGCCAAGTTTGAATTCTACAATACGCATGGGGTGGAAGAATATTACATCTATGATCCAGATCGGGTAGATTTTACTGGCTGGCTGAGACAGAATGGCGTGTTGCAAGGAATTGGCAATATTGCCGGTTGGGTTAGCCCCCGACTTGGTGTGAGGTTTGAACTGGGCGATGAGCTAGAAATCTATACTCCCGACGGTGATTTATTTTTATCGGTAGTAGAGATCAACCAACAGAAAAAGCAGGCTCAGCTAGAAACACAGCAAGCAAGGCTAGAAACACAGCAAACAAAACTAGAGATGCAGCAAGAACGCGATCGAGCTGATGCAGCGGAGCAGAAGGCGCTGGTTGCTGAGCAAGAAAAGCTGGCTGAAAGAAAGAAGAATGACGCTCTGAAGGCAAAGCTGAAAGAGCTAGGCATTGAGTTGGATTAGTTGCTGGAAATCTAAAGTCTTAAGTAGCGATCGAACATTTGAACTTTTTTGGCGAGTGACTTTTTCTGAAATGAGTATGAAGATTAAGACTCTACCGACAGTCTCAGGTTGATCACTGATAACACTAAAATCGCCAAAAACATCACCAGACCGATCGCACAGGCATAGCTCAGATCTTGAGCAGTACCAAAGCCTTTTTCGTACAAATAATAAATCACTGTTTTTGAGCCATTTCGTGGCCCGCCTTGAGTCATCACATACACCTCCTCAAACACCTTCGTCGCCGCGATCGCCGACACCACCGCCACCAAAGCCATATAGGGCTTCATCAAAGGCATCGTAATCGTCCAATGTCTAGATAGACCATCTACTCCATCGATCGCCGCTGCCTCGTATAAATCTGCCGGAATTGACTGCAAACCCGCCAAATAAATTGTCATGTAATAGCCCAAACCCTTCCACACCGTCACTGCCATCACACTCCAAATCGCCCAACGGGGACTAGTGAGCCATTCCACTGGCGGCAAATGCAGCCCAATTAACAACTGATTCAACAAACCATTTTCGGCATACATAAACTTCCAAGCAATCCCCGCTACCACCATCGAAATAATTACTGGTACATAGTAAGCCGCTCGAAACCAACTCATCCCCATGAACTTATTATTAACCGCGATCGCCAGCCCCAACGGCAACACGGTCAGCAAAGGCACCGCCACCAACAAATACAGCAAAGTATTGCCCACCGTTTTCCAGAAAAGACCATCTTTTAATAATCGATCGAAGTTAGCCAAACCCACCCAAGGAGCATCCCCAGTAAACAAGTTAAAATCAGTAAAACTCAGATAGAATGCCTGCAAAGCTGGCACAAAAACCGTCAAACTCAACCCCAACAAAGCAGGCAACAAAAATAAATAAGCAGTAAACGGCAGACGTTGACGAATATTCATAAAAATCCCAAAAAAACAATAAAATCCAATTCGTAGGGGCAGGTTTATCCGTCAACTTATCAAAAAACTAAAATAACAAAATAAAAACCCGCCCTCTACGAAATCCACAAAAATCAAAGAATCATCGATCAATATAGATCATCGATGAATCCCATTGATTCATCGATGATCTTAGATTGTCCCAGATATCCATGATCGATCAGAGCAACGAAACCATCAGTGCGTTGGTTTCGACTCCGCTCAACCAACGCTAGATAATGCCGCCAAGAGAGTATCGATTTCTGCATAGGTGGTCAAATAATGGACACAAGCCCGAATACAGTCTGGGAAAAACAGCGTCCTGACAAAAATTCCTTGAGTTTCTAATTTTTGGACTATTCGATCGTGCCCTCCATCAGCCAATTGAAAAGACACCAATCCAGTTGTAGGTGCCTCTGGTAGCCAACACTTCACACCGGGCAATTGATTCAAACCTTTCCATAAATAAGCACTTAGTTCAGTAACTTGTCGATATCTATCCACCATTTCTCCCCAGCGATCCTGTATCGCCAGCGCCTCCACCAACCCCGCATACAAAGGATACGCCGAAGTCGCCACCTCATACTGCCGCCCATCCGGTAAAAATCCACCACCCGTCGCTGCTTCATAATTCAAACTGCGCCAGCCAATAAACGTGGGTCGCAACATAGCTCTAGCCTCTGTACTCACATATAAACCACCCACTCCTTCCGGGCCACAACACCATTTGTGCCCAGTAAAAGCATAAAAATCTACCCCTAATTCCAGCAAATTCACCGGCATCATCCCCACCGACTGCGCCGCATCTACCAACACCCGAATCTCCGGATTGTAGGCTTTCACCGCCTGCATAATCTCTGCCAACGGCAAAATTTGACCAGTATTCCACAGCACATGGCTGATCACCACTAACTTCGTTGTAGGTTGCAGATGATTCACAATCAAAGCTGTCGCATCAGGAGCCATCAACAACGGTGCCATAGTCGAATTCACCCCATAGCGTCTGGCGATTTCCTGAATCGAGGCCACCACCCCCGGATGTTCGCAATCCGTCAACAAAATATGATCACCCGCTTGCCAAGGCATTCCCCACAGGGCAATATTGCATCCCACGGTCACATCTTCCGTCAGAGAAATATTGCCAGCATTCACCTGTAGCAGCTTAGCCAACTGTTGCCGCGCCTGCTGTGCTACCTGGTTTGTCCAGGAATTTACCCGCAAGCCAAACGGCCCCGATCGCTGGACATATTCAAAAGCTTCTACAATGGCCGTGACCGTTGGTTGTGCTAGCAGACCTTGGCCACCATAATTAAAATAACTTTTATTTACTAATGCTGGAAAAAGCTGCCGGTGGCTGATCAGAGAAAACTCATTCATAATATTATGGAGCGGCAGGTTAGTTCTGGTTTGATAATGGGGATACTTTGTTCATGAGAGCCGCGCAGCACAAGTACTTCGACGGTCGCTCGATTTGATAATTTGCCATGAGTACAGACTTTAAAGACTACTATTTGGTTTTAGGCATCCCTAAAACCGCCAGTGCCGAGGAGATTAAAAAATCTTACCGGCGCTTGGCGCGTAAATATCACCCCGATATGAATCCTGGTGATAAGGCCGCCGAAAACCGTTTTCGCGAAGTAACCGAAGCCTACGAAGTGCTGGCTGATACTGAAAAACGCAGTAAATACGACCAATTTGGCAAATACTGGAAACAACCAGCTCCTACTAGCACTCGCACCACCACATCTTATCGCTCTAGTAGTCCCGGCGGCTCAGCAGCAGATAGCAACTACGATTTTGCCCATTATGGCAGCTTCGATGAGTTTTTAAACGAGTTGCTGGGGCGCAAAGCTGGTACGGCTCGTCCCAAAGCAGGCGGTGAAGAATTTGCGGCTAGTACTTCTACCAATGCCAATGGCGATCGAGATGCCACCATTAATCTCACCATGATGGAAGCTTTTAAGGGAGTAGAAAAATCCTTCACGATCGGCACTGAAAATATCAAAATTCGGATTCCCTTAGGAGCCAAGCCCGGTAGCCGCATTCGGGTCAAAGGCAAAGGCAGTGTCAGCCCCTACAACCAACAGCGCGGCGACTTGTACCTGACGATCGCCATCAAGCCCCATGAGTTTTTCCAGTTCGACAAAGAAAACCTCACCTGCGAAATCCCCATTTCGCCAGAAGAAGCAGTACTCGGTGCCCAAATTCAAGTACCTACCCCTGATGGAGCCGTAATGCTCAATGTGCCAGCCGGAGTGAAATCTGGACAATCCCTGCGACTGCGCGGCAAAGGTTGGTACAACTCAAAAGGCGAACGGGGCGACCAAATCGCCAAGTTAGTGATTGCTACGCCCAAAAACTTGAGTCCAACAGAGAAAGATTTGTACGAAAAGCTGCGCAAAGCCCGCAGTACAGATCCGCGCAGTAATTTTAGTCGGATTACACTTTAAAAAATTTTGTTACCTACTTGCGGCTGATAAACGGGCAAAGGGTGCAGGTCGTAGATTAATGGAGTGGTTGATCGAGTACATAGCGAGTGAGATTGCACCTGCGATCGGTGTCAGATTCCTAGCAGTCGATGCTCTGTATCAGTCTACTGAGCATTTCTCGATCGCGTAAAGTCGCAGATGGTGAATTGATCGCCCCAAGCTAAATTGAAAGCAATGGCTGATAAATCAACACAATTTTAAGTTATTGGAAGTATCCTCACTCTGGATCTTATCAATCAAGATTTTCATGCCGAAACCAGAGGCACCTCAACTTCTTCAACGCGCCAAGCTGCATAAGTCAAAGCTTCGTAGACATCTTGCAATTCCAAGTATGGGTAAGCCGCCAAAATTTCTTCTGGTGTCCGCCCAGATGCCATTAACCCTACAACCGTTCCAACGGTAACACGTAAACCGCGAATACATGGTTTACCACCCATCACTTCGGGGTTGAAGGTTATGCGAGAGAGCTGATTCATAGATTTTGCACCTATTTTTTATACTTTTAGTTTAGCTAAATAAAGCCTGGGTTGGCGCTTTATTGTCAAAAAACCACCTAATTACTGAGTATGTCGATCGAAGCTCTAATAGTCTAGGAGGTTTAGGCTGCTCTATACCACAGGACTATGGGAAACATAATTTCAAATGAATCGATCGCTTTTGGTGCAAGCAGATCGATCGAGATCCCTGCTTGGATGTTGCTCAAATTTGATCGATTCCACAAGGTGGACATTGCGCGATCGCCATCGGCGCAAGCGGAGCTATAAATGAACAACGTGTTCTATGGCTTGTCGATCTCCTCGAAGATTCCTATTGATCTCTCATTCAAGATGCTCTTCTGCTTGTTTTTGGCTTCGGTTTTGATTCTTAGAGCAAGTTCATTCTCGAAAACGGTTCCTTTTGAGGATCATCAACCTCAAAAATCACAAAGTTTTTAAACCCAAATAAAAAAAACCCCCAATATTATAGGGGAGTTACTCATTTTCGTTTAAGGAAAATCGTTAAATTAAATGGTTGTTTAAGCTAAAATCGGTATCCAGCACCGAAACTAAAAAATCCCAAATCCTGAAATTTGTAGTTAGCATTGATCGTAATATTATCAGTGAAATTGTAGTCAGCACCAAGTTCAATATAAACTGGAGATGTAAATCCACTAGATGAGCTTGGTGTTGGATTGGAAGAAGTAGCTGTACCTGAAGCATTTGCAAGACCAATGCCTGCGTAAGGAATAAAATCAGATTTTGGGATGTTAAAGTCGTAGGTAGCAGACAAACCGTAAATAAATCCATCGATATTAATATTGTCAGCTCCATCAAAGCTATTGATTATTTTAGGGACTTTAGCAAATTGAATAAAAGGTCTTACTGAAATATTATCTGCAACTCCAATTTTTGCAGTTAGTCCATATGCTGGAATCTGAAAAATAGAACCAACAGTTAACCCAACATAATTTCTCTTGTTTGCTTAAGTGGGTTCGGAGCTAGAGCTGGGTTTTTGAGCAATTAATGAATTGTTGGTGATACCGACTGGTACTGGTACAAGTGTCTCTGAGGATGCTAATGGTAATTTTTTAGTCTCATTATCCACTATTAAATTTGACTGAGTATCCATAGCGAAGTTTTGAACTGTAGAAAATTCTGACGTGATTGCATTATCACTAGGCACCGAAATATTCTCAGTCATATAAGAATCAGCATGAGAACTATACTTGATTGATTGATTGATCTTGAACAACATCATCAATATTATTCACTGGAGAAACATCTGCCGCAATTGCATTACCAGCAGCAATTAAAACAACAGTAACAGTTAGTAGAAAAGACTTATAAAACATAATCAGAACCTAAGTGAACTATGGAACCAGTTTAGCTTGAAGTAACGACAGATCCACCTACTGTAAAGCAAGTAATCTATCAAGGCTAGTAAACGGATCTAGTGTACGGCAATACTGAATATACTGCAAGTACAGAATTCGGACAGAATGGTGGGCTAAGACTAAAACCATCTCTCAACAAACTTTGCAGCCTTGTGGTCTAAAATAGTAATTTCTAATTTAATAGTGAAAAAGCTGAATCTCTCTAGCTTCTAACTTCACCGAGTTTTAGACACAACTGGTTTTGTCAGTATGAAGTACACCCTATGTATCCGGGCTTTTTTACGTCAGAATAGGGTCAGTTTCAGCCTTTTTCCGGCCACTCCTTGGTTGATCTATCACCCAAACCTGACAGTCTACTGAGCATTCCTCGATCAAATCGAACAACATCACAGCCAACTTGGCACTCAACTTCACCATCAGCCCCCAAAAATTGGCCTCATACTTGGATTTTATTGACCCTTAGCAATTTTTGTCAAACGCAATAAGATGTTTCAATCTTACTAGGGTATAATAAAGCTTAAGGTTTAGGCACTATTTTATGGGTTTTGCTGATCAATCAAAAACTTTTGCTCCAACAGCGATCGCTGACGAGAAGAAAAGAGCAATTGCATATAGTATGGATACACTAATTCCTGGCTTCTATCTGTGGCTAGGTAGCTTCTCGATCCGTCTATTTGGTACTGAACCAGACGATACACCTTATAAATATCCCGGCATGGTGAATAGTAGGTATGGAATAGTGGTGGTTTTCCCTGGCTACCATATCTTCACCACGTATAAAGATTCTTATGACCCTCGATAAGCATTGGATAGACTGACTGATCCACACACTTACCTGTCTGTAGTGCTGCAAGGCAAGGCTCCGATGCAATCGGGTTGTTATGCCTCCGAATCTATTAGTAGGTAAGCTTAGTGATTATGTACAACTGCATTGATCGAATTCACAATCTCTTGAAAAGACACAGATCCTAGAACAGATAGAAGGTTCACTGCCTTAGCAAGTAAGTAGGATTTATCTTCATACTCATCCTTACTTGGCAGAACAATCTGAATGGGTTTATCTTGATCATCAACACCCTTTTCAAACACAAGCAATCGTGGACTAGGATGACTGATTGCCATCCAGTGATTTTCTTGGAGATATCTAACCACTTCAGGCACTCGAAGCGCTTGAATTTGAGCGTAATTCGATAGAACTTCAGGGGTCATTACCATTCTCCTGTTTTAACATTCTCTATTAAGATTAGCAAAGATTCGGGGGTGAGGCGTTGAGATCGCGGAATTCGGATTCTGACAGAGGCACGGTTTTCGCTGAGGCTGCCGCTGAGATATTCCCAGTAGCAGGTTCCTTGCAACCTGAGTTCTAATTCTTCACAAATGAGCCACTGTTCAGCATCAGCGGGTAGTGCTAACAAAATGAGAATACAGGGTGTGGCAGCTCTCATGCTGCGTCTAAGAATCAAGTCGTTGTAGGTCTTTGATTCTAGGTCATAGACAACCTGAGTCGAATCAAGTCGCCATTGGGTTGAGGCTTTGAGTTGAAAACTGAGAGAAAAGCCAGATTCTACTCGTCTGTTTTGCCGCACAGCGACTTCATCAAAACTACCGTCCACGCCATAATCGTATTCCCGAATTGCTAAGTTGAGTCCAGCACGTCCAGCGATCGCTCGAACATAGGCACGGCTTAGGGATTCAGCAATATGTTGGTCAGTTAACACAGTCTTTCGGTGATGAGTACAATAATTGGCTGCATCGTAGCATGTGAAATGGCTCAACTCATTCTAGCGAACGGTAAGCGCAGTAACTAAATTAATGAACTAAACCATTTAACTACCAGCTTTTTAATAATCTCGTATCCCCCATCTTTAAAGAATAAAATTGGATAATCTGTCTTAAGCGAGCGGCTTGCTCAAAAGCCCAAAAAAAATCTGGACAAAAAAAGCACACTAGATGTATAGTAGGAGGCTGTGGTCAAATTTTTGCGCGAATAGCCTCGGCTACCGCACGCGCTCAACGCTGGCTCTGCTTGGATACTAGCTGGTCAAACAGCCCCAGTCCGATCGAGCACAACAACAGCATTGAACAGTACCTAGAGCGATCGTAGAGTCTCAGCAATTCACTGAATATTTACCCTTTCTGTACAGCAGCATAATTCCACAATGGACGCGCCAGCCGGTGGAAGTCCATCAACAAACTAGTGTCTCAACAAATTAGGAACACAAACGCCGTGTCGATCGGTATATTAGGCACCAAAGTCGGCATGACCCAAATCTTTGACAAAGAGACAGGGAGAGCAATCCCCGTCACTGTTGTACAAGCAGGGCCATGTCGAGTTACTCAAGTCAAAACTAAGCAAACAGACGGTTACGAATCCGTCCAACTCGGCTTTGACGAAGTAACAGAAAAGAAATTGACCAAGCCCGAGCTAGGTCACTTAAATAAGACTGAAGCTCCACCTTTGCGTCACTTACAAGAATTTCGCGTGCCTTCTGCCAGTGAATGGACAGTTGGTCAAGAAATCAAGTCTGATGTCTTTGCTGTAGGTCAAATCGTAGACGTAGTGGGCAATACCATCGGGCGTGGTTTCGCCGGTTGGCAGAAACGCCACAACTTTGCCCGAGGCCCCATGACTCACGGTTCTAAGAATCACCGTGAACCTGGTTCTACCGGTGCAGGTACTACTCCTGGTCGGGTATACCCGGGTAAGAAAATGGCCGGTAGACTAGGTGGTAAGCGCGTCACCATTGGCAAACTGCCGATCGTGATGGTAGACCCTGAGAAGAACCTGATCTTGATCGCCGGTTCCGTGCCCGGAAAGCGCGGCACCCTCCTGCGGATCGTCCCTGAAGTTAGAGTTGGCAAGTAGGAGGATATTAAAAAATGACTAATTGCGTAGTACGCAACTGGCAAGGTGCAGAAGCTGGCTCAGCCACTCTGGAATTGAAAGTTGCCTCAGAAGAAAATGCCACCCACATCGTCCATCGGGCAGTGGTACGGCAAATGAATAACGAACGCCAGGGGACAGCTTCCGCTAAGACTCGCGCCGAAGTTAAAGGTGGTGGTCGTAAGCCCTGGAAACAAAAAGGTACAGGCCGTGCCCGAGCTGGTTCGATTAGATCTCCGCTCTGGCGGGGGGGTGGTGTAATTTTTGGACCAAAACCCAGAGACTACAGCACCAAGATGAACCGGAAAGAAAGAAGACTGGCTTTACGCACAGCTTTCTTTAGCCGCGTCGATGAACTGGTAGTAGTAGAAGATTTTGCTACTCAGTTGACCAAGCCCAGCACCAAAGAAATGGTTGGTGCGGTGCAGCGTTGGGGTGCTACCCCTGGTCAGCGGGTGTTGATTATTGTGGCTGATATGGCTGAGTCCGAGAACGTTTACTTGTCTGCCCGCAACGTCGATAAGCTGAAGCTGATTTCGGCTAACGGTTTGAACATATACGATGTGCTCCATGCTGATGTGGTGATTGTCACCAAGAGCGCTCTCACCAAGATCCAGGAGATATACAGTGACGACTAGAAGACCCGAACCCACCAGAATTGATACCCGCAATTTGCCGGACGTTCTGCATAAGCCGATCATTACCGAGAAAGCTACCCGCCAGATGGAGCAAAACAAATTTGTTTTTGACGTGGCTCCTAAATCTACCAAGATTGACATTAAAGCGGCAGTGGAAAACATGTTCAACATCAAGGTGGTCAGGGTCGATACCTACAACCCACCGCGACGCAAAAAAAAGGTTGGTCGCTTCACTGGCTACAAGCCCCACTTCAAACGGGCGATCGTCACTGTGGCAGCAGGCCAAACTATTCCGATTTTCCCCGAACCCTAGGTTGATTCCCAAGATCAGAACCTCAGTTCAGTCCTTTATTTCATCTTTAGATTGAGTTAACTTATGGGTACTCGTTCATATCGGCCATATACCCCGAGTACTCGCGAAACCGTAATTTCTGACTTTGTAGAAATTACCGCGAGTAAGCCGGAAAAATCTCTTGTCGTTCATAAGCATCGGGCTAAAGGGCGCAACAACCGTGGTGTAATCACCAGTCGCCGTCGGGGTGGCGGTCACAAGCGGATGTATCGGATCATTGATTTTCGTCGTCAAGACAAAGTTAATATTCCAGCCCGCGTTGCTTCGATCGAATACGATCCCAACCGCAACGCCCGGATTGCCTTGCTGTTTTACCGCGATGGTGAAAAGCGCTACATCTTGCACCCATTAGGCTTAGAAGTTGGCACCGAAATTGTGACTTCGCCGGAAGCACCATTTGAAATTGGGAATGCTTTGCCTCTGGGCAACATTCCTTTAGGCACCATGGTAAACAGCATCGAGCTGGTTGCTGGCAAAGGTGCTCAGATAGCTCGTTCTGCTGGTGCAGGCGCAACCATCATGGCCAAAGACGGTGACTATGTCACTCTCAAAATGCCTTCTGGTGAAGTCCGGATGGTGCGGCGAGAGTGCTACGCCACCATTGGTCAAATCGGCAACACCGAAGCGCGTAACATGAGCGCTGGTAAAGCTGGTCGCAACCGCTGGAAAGGTCGTAGACCGAAGGTACGTGGTAGTGTCATGAACCCTGTCGATCACCCACATGGTGGTGGTGAAGGTCGGGCACCGATCGGACGCAGTGGCCCTGTTACACCTTGGGGTAAACCGACTCTGGGTTACAAAACTCGGGCGAAGAACAAGCTCAGCGACAAGTTAATCCTCCGTCGTCGTCGCAAGTCTTCCAAGCGCGGCAAGGGCGGTCGTCAGAACTAGTTCTAGTTAAAGTTTTTCCAGTCGTTTATTTAAGCAATTACTATGGGTCGTTCACTCAAAAAAGGGCCATTCGTCGCTGACCACCTGATGACTAAGGTGGAAAGAATGAATGCCAGCGGTAAAAAAGAAGTCATCAAGACTTGGTCACGGGCTTCCACCATCTTTCCTCAGATGATTGGCCACACGATCGCCGTTCACAACGGTAGACAACATGTCCCTGTCTTTGTCTCCGACCAAATGGTGGGTCACAAACTGGGAGAGTTCGCACCGACTCGTACCTATCGCTCCCATGCGAAGGGCGACAAAAAAGCAGGTAGATAACGCCTCTCACAGGAAACCATCATGGCAGTAAAAATGGCCGAACCAGGCAAAAAAGTTGAAGTCAAGGCAGTAGCCAAATATATTCGGATGTCCCCCTTTAAGGTGCGCCGGGTACTAGATCAAATTCGCGGTCGCTCTTACAGAGAAGCGCTGATTATTCTAGAATTCATGCCCTACAAGGCTTGTGAAGAAATCGTCAAGGTACTGCGCTCCGCAGCCGCCAATGCCGAACACAACAATGGTATGGATGCTGCCACCTTAGTGGTCTCCACCGCCTTTGCCGACCAAGGGCCAGTACTGAAGCGCTTCCGCCCCCGCGCTCAAGGACGAGCTTTTCAAATTCGCAAGCCCTCTTGTCACATCACTGTGGCAGTAGCGGCAGCCGACAAATAACCACCGGTAAGGAACTATGGGACAGAAAATTAATCCGATCGGCTTTCGCCTAGGCATTACCCAGGAGCACCGCGCTCGTTGGTTTGCTGAAGGCAAACGCTATCCACTAATCTTGCAAGAAGATTACAAAATTCGTCAGTACATCGAGAAAGACCCGGTGCTCAGCACTGCCGGTATTTCTAAAGTGCGCATTGAGCGCAAAGCCGACCAAGTAGAAGTAGAAATTCACACAGCTCGTCCCGGCGTAGTCGTTGGCCGTGGTGGTGCAGGAATTGATACTCTCCGTCAAGGTTTGCTTGCTGCTTTGGGTGGTGGTAATCGCCAGGTGCGGATCAATGTGATCGAAATCGCCAAGGTAGATGCCGATGCCGCTTTAATTGCCGAGTTTATCGCTCAGCAGCTCGAACGACGGGTATCTTTCCGCCGAGTTGTCCGGCAAGCAATTCAGCGTGCTCAGCGAGCTGAAGTACAAGGCATCAAACTCCAGGTGAGCGGTCGCTTGAACGGCGCAGAAATTGCCCGGACTGAGTGGACTCGGGAAGGTCGCGTACCTTTGCACACTTTGCGTGCTGACATCGACTATGCCTACAAAACTGCCTCCACTACCTACGGGATTTTGGGAGTCAAGATTTGGGTCTTCAAGGGTGAAATCATCCCTGGTCAAGAGCTGCTTGCCGCTCCTAACGACCAGCCCAAACGTCGTGCGCCCGGTCGTCGTCGTCAGCAGTTTGAAGATCGATCGGATGAAGGTTAATCACTAAACCTGATTTCTTTGTTTGGTAGACAGCTTTACGACCCATCACTCCACTATCAGAGCAATGTTAAGCCCCAGAAGAACGAAATTCCGCAAGCAGCAGCGCGGCAGAATGCGCGGTCTCGCGACACGCGGCTGTAATCTCAACTTCGGTGAATTTGGCCTCCAGGCGATCGAACCCTCTTGGATCACCTCCCGCCAAATCGAATCTTGCCGTCGAGCCATTAACCGCTATATGCGACGTGGTGGTAAGGTCTGGATTCGGATTTTCCCCGACAAGCCCGTGACCATGCGCCCGGCAGAAACCCGGATGGGTTCCGGGAAAGGTTCCCCAGAATTCTGGGTAGCTGTAGTCAAGCCCGGTCGGATCATGTTTGAAATTGGCGGCGTTGCCGAACCGATCGCTAAAGAAGCCCTCCGTTTGGCTTCTCACAAGCTCCCGATCAAGACTAAATTCATCGCTAAACAAGTCTACGACGAGGAGGAAAGCTAATATGGCCCTATCTAAAGCTACTGAAATTCGCGCTCTCAGCGATCAAGAATTAGCCGATGGCATCGTAGCAATCAAGCGTGACCTGTTTAACTTGCGCTTAGAAAAAGCTGTTGGTCGCTTAGAAAAGACCCACCAATTCAAACATGCTCGTCACAAACTGGCACAGATGATGACAGTGGAACATGAGCGTAAAACTCAACAGGCTCAAGAAGCTAAATAAATAAAACTATGGCAGTTAAAGAACTAGTCGGTTTGGTCGTTAGTGACAAAATGCAAAAAACTGTAGTGGTAGCAGTGGAAAACCGTTCCGCCCACTCCAAATATGGCAAAGTAGTCGTCCGCACCAAAAAGTACAAAGCCCACGACGAAGAAAACCAGTGTAAAGCTGGCGATCGAGTACGTATTCAAGAAACTCGCCCCCTCAGTCGCACCAAGCGCTGGCAGGTTGCCGAGATCTTCAGCTAAAGCTCTTTATTAAAGAGCATCACTTCCTGAAATCATCATGATCCAACAACAAAGTTATTTAAATGTGGCCGACAACAGCGGCGCGCGGAAGCTGATGTGCATCCGAGTGATCGGCGGCGGCAACCGGACTTTTGGCGGCGTAGGCGATGTTATCGTAGCCGTAGTCAAAGATGCGATTCCCAACATGGCCGTGAAAAAGTCTGACGTAGTGCGCGCCGTAATTGTCCGCACCCGTCATACCATGCGCCGGGATAGCGGCCAAAGCATTCGTTTCGACGACAATGCTGCCGTATTGATCAACGCTGACGGTAACCCCAGAGGCTCCCGCGTGTTTGGTCCAGTTGCTCGCGAATTGCGCGACAAAAGCTTCACCAAAATCGTTTCCTTGGCACCGGAGGTATTGTAATGGGTAGACCTAAGCCCAAAGTCTTTTACAAAATGCATGTAAAAGCGGGTGACACTGTACAGGTAATCTCTGGTAAAGAGAAAGGCCAAATCAGTGAAATCTTGAAATCTATTCCCGAAAAGAGCCAGGTAATAGTTAAGGGCGTAAACATGCGCACCAAACACGTGAAGCCTACCCAAGAAAATGAATCTGGTCGCATCGATGTTTCCGAAGCGCCAATTCACAGCTCCAAGGTGATGCTCTATTCCAAAAAGGGCCAAGTGGCCAGTCGGGTATCTTATACCTTTACTGCCGAAGGCAAAAAGGTACGAGTACTGAAAAAAACCGGCGAAATTATCGATTAATCAATTCAGTTCTGACCAAGCCCAGAACCAGCAATAGTAACTATGTCACAAACATTTAAGCTCAATTATCAACAGGTCATCGTACCCAAATTGCAAGAGCAATTTGGCTTCACTAACGTGATGGAAGTGCCCAAAGTCATCAAAATTACCGTTAACCGGGGTTTGGGTGAAGCAGCCACCAATGCCAAAGCCTTGGAATCTTCGGTAGCCGAAATTGCCAAAATCACTGGTCAAAAGCCAGTAATTACGCGGGCAAAGAAAGCGATCGCTGGTTTCAAAATTCGTCAGGGTATGCCCGTGGGTGTCATGGTGACATTGCGTGGCGATCGGATGTATGCGTTCTTAGATAGATTTATTAATTTGTCTCTGCCTCGGATTCGCGACTTTCGGGGCATTAGTCCCAAAAGCTTCGATGGACGCGGCAATTACAGCATCGGTATTCGGGAGCAGCTCATTTTCCCGGAAATTGAGTATGACCAAATCGATCAAATTCGCGGGATGGATATTTCTATCATCACCACCGCAAACAACGACGAGGAAGGCCGGGCATTGCTCAAAGCAATGAACATGCCGTTCCGCGACCAATAGGCCACTAATCCCCAGATATTAACCAATGGCGGCACACGACACTATTTCAGACATGCTGACTCGGATTCGCAACTCGAGCCTAGTCAAGCACCAAACCACCGAAATCCCGGCGACTAAAATGACCCGCAGTATTGCCAAAGTGCTACAGAGCGAAGGCTTTATCGGCGAAGTCAGCGAAAGCGGCGAAGGTATCGAGCGCAAGTTGGTGTTGACTCTTAAGTACAAAGGCAAAAACCGGCAGCCCATTATTACTGCTTTACAGCGGGTGAGCAAGCCCGGCCTGCGGGTTTATTCCAACCACCAAGATCTACCCAAAGTATTGGGTGGTATTGGGATTGCAGTAATCTCCACTTCCAGTGGCATCATGACCGATCGCGAAGCACGTAAACAGGGCGTGGGTGGCGAAATTCTTTGCTACGTTTGGTAGATCCCTTCTCCCCTGATTCAAACCCAAGTAAATTGACAAGGAGAAATCCCTAATATATGTCACGTATCGGCAAAAGACCGATCGCCATACCAGCCAAAGTGGCGGTAACGATCGAAGACCGTAAGGTATCAGTTAAAGGCCCTAAAGGCGAGCTTTATCGAGAGCTGCCTACCGGTGTAGTCATTGCCCAAGAAGGCGATACTATTGTGGTCACTCGGGCTAACGAGTCGCGCACGGCTCGCCAGCGTCACGGACTCTGCCGCACATTGGTAGCCAACATGGTAGACGGTGTTTCCCAAGGATTCAGCAAAAAGCTCGAAATTCAAGGGGTAGGCTACCGAGCTTCCAATCAAGGTACTAAATTAATTTTAAACGTGGGCTATAGTAAGCCCGTAGAAATTGAGCCACCTGCCGGAATTTCGGTAGTGGCCGAAGGCAACACCAACCTGACGGTTAGCGGTATCGACAAAGAGCTAGTGGGTAACACTGCTGCCCGCATCCGCCAAGTACGTCCTCCAGAAGTCTATAAAGGTAAGGGGATTCGCTACGCCGGTGAGGTTGTCAGACGCAAGGCTGGTAAATCAGGTAAGAAGTAATAAATTATGAAATTAACTCGCAAGGCTTCAACTCAGCGGCGACACTTCCGCGTCCGCAAACAGGTCAATGGTTCTGCCGATCGACCTCGTTTGGCTGTATTTCGCTCCAACCAGCATATCTATGCTCAGGTCATTGACGATGCCAAGCAACATACTTTGGTAGCTGCTTCCACCGTAGATAAAGATCTGAAAAAGTTAGATACTGGTGCTAATAGTGATGCGGCTACTGCCGTCGGCAAATTAATCGCCGAACGCGCCCTAGCCCTAGGAATCACCCAAGTCGTATTCGATCGTGGTGGTAATTTGTACCATGGTCGGGTCAAAGCCCTCGCCGAAGCCGCCCGCGCTGCCGGTCTAGATTTCTAAATAAACTTAACCAATTAAAAAATCATGGCAAGAGAGCAACAGCAGCAAGATAAGCCCGATAAGCAGGACAAAAATTCTCGCCGCAAAGGTGGGAATGACCGCGATCGCAAGGGCGGCAAAGAAAAAGATTCTGGCTACCAAGAACGGATTGTCCAAATCCGCCGGGTGAGCAAGGTAGTTAAGGGTGGTAAAAAACTCAGCTTCCGCGCCATTGTAGTGATTGGTAACGAAAAAGGCCAAGTGGGCGTAGGCGTTGGTAAGGCCAGCGATGTAATCGGTGCAGTGCGCAAAGGCGTAGCCGATGGCAAAAAGCACCTAATCGATGTGCCTTTAACTAAATCCAACACTATCCCCCACCCGATCGTGGGTGAAGGTGGTGGTGCCAATGTGATGATGCGGCCAGCCGCACCAGGTACCGGAGTAATTGCCGGGGGCGCAGTGCGCACCGTGTTAGAACTAGCTGGAGTCAAGAATATCTTGGCCAAGCAACTTGGTTCTGGCAATCCTTTGAACAATGCCCGCGCAGCCGTTAATGCTCTCAAGACTCTCCGTAGCTTCCAACAGGTAGCTGAAGATCGCGGTGTGACCGTGGAAAGTCTGTTCGCTTAACCCCCAATTTAAAAAAACTCTAAGCTGAAATTAGTCCTATGAGATTAGATGATCTAAAACCAAAAGCGGGTTCCAAACACCGCAAACGCCGGATCGGGCGTGGTATTTCTGCCGGTCAAGGTGCCAGTGGCGGTTTCGGGATGCGCGGTCAAAAGTCTCGCTCCGGTAAACCAACTCGCCCTGGTTTTGAAGGTGGTCAAATGCCTTTATACCGGCGTTTACCTAAGCTGAAGCATTTCCCGTTGATCAATCGGAAAGAATATACGATTATCAACGTCAGTAAGCTTGCTGAATTGGCTGCTAGCACCGAAGTAACTTTACAGTCATTGATGGCTGTGGGTATTGTGACCACCAATGATGGCCCTTTGAAACTTTTGGGTGATGGCGAATTAACAGTAGCCCTAACCTGCAAGGCAGCAGCATTTACTGCTGGTGCTAAGGCCAAAATCGAAGCTGCCGGTGGCACCTGCGAAATAGTTTAGCACCAAGTAATCGTGCGCAAGGATTGCCCATCTGTTGGGGTTATGGGGCGGTGTAATCGCCAGATTTGCCGCCGGTTTTGCTGATTAATCTTACTTGGCTGATTTCGATCGATTTCTCGATCGCCTTGGCCATGTCATAGAGGGTCAACGCTGCCACAGTGGCGGCAGTCATGGCTTCCATTTCTACACCCGTCTTACCTTCAATGCTGACCATCGCCTGTATTCGATATCCGGGTAAAGCTTCATCGGGTAAGAGATCGATCGATACTTTGCTAATTAGCAACGGATGACAGAGCGGAATCAAGCTAGCTGTTTGCTTGGCAGCCATAATTCCGGCGACCCTTACGGTTGCTAGCACATCGCCCTTGGGGGCGTTGCCGCTAGCGATTTGCTGTAACGTAGTCAAAGACATCTTGACCAGCGCCTCTGCCGTAGCTGTCCGCTTAGTGATGGCCTTGTCAGAGACATCTACCATCCGAGCTTCGCCCTCGGCATTGAGATGAGTTAAAGATTTTTTTTGCATTTTACGGAAAGCCTGTGTTATTGTAAGAAACGCACTAGGACAAGTAGCTCAGTGGATAGAGCTTCTGACTACGGATCAGAAGGTCGGGGGTTCGAATCCCTCCTTGTTCATCGCGAAATACCTAGGAATATATGGCGGCGTGGAATTAATTCTACGCCGCCATTCCTATTTTATTCCCACTCGATCGTG
This sequence comes from Synechococcales cyanobacterium OTE_75_metabat_409, assembly GCA_031378405.1. Taxonomy (GTDB): domain Bacteria; phylum Cyanobacteriota; class Cyanobacteriia; order Cyanobacteriales; family Chamaesiphonaceae; genus JAAFHZ01. Next base: position 9,389 of record JANNEH010000158.1, on the reverse strand, counting down.
CCGGGTGGCTTAGAGGTAATATCGTAGACTACACGGTTAATGCCTTCCACTTCATTCACAATCCGGTTAGAAATAATTTCTAGCACATCATAAGGTACCCGCGCCCAGTCGGCTGTCATGCCATCTTCGCTGGCCACAAACCGTAGCACGATCGGGTTGGCATAGGTACGTTGGTCGCCCATCACCCCTACACTCTTCACCTCGGCTAGTAACACTGCGAAGGCTTGCCAGACGCTGTTGTACAGACCATGACGATTTACTTCTTGGCGCACGATCAAATCAGCATCGCGCAAAGTATTCAACCGCGCCGCCGTCACTTCACCCATAATCCGAATCGCAAGGCCAGGGCCAGGGAAGGGCTGACGTTGGATAATTTCATCGGGGACATTTAGCACCTTACCGACTTTGCGCACTTCGTCTTTAAAGAGTTTGCGCAGTGGTTCAATCAGCTTGAACTGGAGGTCTTTGGGTAAACCGCCCACGTTGTGGTGGCTCTTAATTTTGACTGCGACTCGTTCGCCGGTTTGGGGGTCTACATTGGTATCGGCTGATTCAATTACATCGGGGTAAAGAGTACCTTGTGCTAAGTAATCAAAAGGACCAAGTTTTTTGGATTCTTCTTCAAACACCCGGATAAATTCGTGGCCAATCCGCTTGCGCTTTTCTTCGGGGTCAACCATGCCTTTGATCGCGTTTATAAAGCGCGATCGAGCCTGGACATATTCCACCTTGATATGAAACTGCTCGTTAAACAACGTCACCAGCCTCTCTGGTTCTAGCTTGCGCATGAACCCTTGATCGATAAACATACAGGTGAGCTGATCGCCGATCGCCTGGTGCATTAAAAAGGCCAGGGTGGAAGAATCTACACCACCCGAGAGTGCCAACAATACTCGTTTGTCGCCGACTCGGGCGCGGATTTCGCGGATGGATTGTTCCACAAAGGCTTCAGTCGTCCAAGTTGGTTGACAGCGGCAAATATGATAGACAAAGTTGCGAATTAGGGCTGCGCCATCGATCGAATGCACTACTTCGGGGTGGAACTGTACGCCATACAGTTTTCGTTCGTGATGGGCAATCGCTGCACAGGGCGTGTTTGCGGTGTGGGCTAGTAACTCAAAACCGGTGGGTAATTGGTGGCAGGAGTCCCCATGGCTCATCCACATAGTGCTGCCTTCGTTGACGTTGGTTAGTAAATCGGTCGGATCATCAATGTGGATTGCGGCTTTGCCATATTCAGCTCGATCGGCTTTTTCTACCACCCCACCAAGCTGTTGCACCATTAATTGCATACCATAACATACACCCAGAATTGGGATGCCCATTTCCCAGATCGCTGGGTCACATTGCGGGGCACCCATATCGTAAACCGAGTTTGGCCCGCCAGACAGAATAATGCCTTGGGGGTTCAACAGTCTGAGCTGCTCGGCGGTGGTGCGATAAGAAATGACTTCCGAGTAAACTTGGGTTTCGCGAATACGGCGGGCGATTAGCTCAGAATACTGAGAGCCGAAATCTAGGATCAGAATAATCTGTCTCTGGAGTTCGGTTTTGGTAGGTGTTTCGATCGAGGTGGGAGTTTGGGTTGACACTGCGGAATCTCCATGATCGCAAGGTGGACGGTGATGGTGCGATGGCGATCGAATCTATCACAATTTAGGTGGTAATCGCTCAACTCCGATCAGTGAACTGGCTCTAGAACAGGTGGATTGATAATATCCGTGGCTCTGGTGGTATAATCTTTGGCTGTTTTCGGCTACATGAATTAGCCCGGTTTGTTGACTGTAATAAGTTAATAATCTCAAATGTTTGAATATGAATATTTGAGCATTAATCACTCAATCTCCGTGTAAACCCTCAAAGATAAAAATTTGGATTTCGCCAGTCCTTAGAAAGCTATCCGTTGAATTACTGATAGTAGAAACACTTGCCTGAGCCAGCAAAAAATAGATGGTTTCTTTGAATACAAATAACTCTTGTGAGCTATACCGGTCAACCAATGTTTTACCAAGGCTCTTTTTTTAGTGAATTTAAAATGACTCCCTATTATCTGCTTTAAATAGAGATTATTGATAGTAATTAGGGAATTCTAGAATCAGATATTCTATGGATTTTCCTGAAAGGAGATTAACCTCTTGGGCAGGGATTCTATATATTAAGTTCCGTACTTGCCATGCATTCCGAAATCAATCCTTCTCTATTATTGATACAGTTGTCTAGTGATCAAAGCACTGGCTGTCTAGAAGTAGTTTACAACTCTATCACCTGGAAAATTTTTCTCAGATTTGGGCAATTATTGAGTGTCGATTGTTCGATATCATCTTGGAGTCAGTTGATCCAACGCTTACGTCAAATTGGCTGCGAAGAGGCAGCTAAAGCGGTGGAAAATAACATCCACAACACCAATGTGTACTTCTCCACCGGTTGCCTGGTGCGTCAGGAAATAGATACCTTGGCCGAAAAAGGGTTACTCGATCGCGCACAATTGCGCTACTGCTCTTTAGAACTGACTAGAGAAAACTTGGAGTCATTAATCTGGTTAACCCATGGTACTAGCACCTGGCATCCCAACCAACAAATGCCAACTACCACAATTACCAATTCACAAAACAGCTTAAATACTTCCGTCTTACTAGATTATTATCGACAACGCCTAACGATTTGGCAAACATTTAACGTTATTGTGCAGTCACCTCATCAACGTCCTTATCTAACTAATGAAAACTTACTAGAAAATACGGTTCCTAAAGGAACTCTATCGCTCAAAGCTTTGCAGCAAATATCTCAACTAATGCGGGGGGCTAGTCTCCGAGAAATTGCCATTTTAATCAAGCAAGATGAATTGAAATTGGTTCAACTTTTGATTCCTTATATTTACCATAATGTATTCTTTCTGCGCAAGCCATCGGCACCCTTTGATGAGCTACCCACTATCCCTAAAACAACGATACAGTTAGCTAGCTTGAATGGTCAACAGACACCTGTCAATCAACAATTAGATCAACCTATTAGCCAAAACAAAATCTATCAAATTGCTTGTATTGATGATAGCCCGATGATCTTAGATGAGATCGAAAGATTTCTGGGCAAAAGTGGCAAATATCAGCTTACCAAGCTAGATGAACCAGTCAAGGCTTCCGCTGCTATCTTGCGACTCAAGCCAGATTTGATATTAATGGATATTACCATGCCGAACATCAATGGTTACAAACTTTGCAGCTTATTCCGAAGTAGTGAAGCATTAGCAAATACGCCAATTATCATGGTGACTGGTAATAAGGGTTTAGTAGATCAAGTTAGAGCCAAGTTGGTAGGAGCTACTGATTATTTAACCAAGCCCTTTACTGAGAAAAAATTACTGGAAATTGTTGAAAAATATTTAAGTTGAAATATTAAATGCAATTGAACATATTAGACAGCAAATGGGCATATTGATCTTAGTTACAACTGTGTTTCATAAACTGGGTGTAAAATATTTTTTCTGACTAGGGGTTTAAAGATGGCAAATATTTTAGTAGTAGATGATATGCAGGCTGAATTGGAACTGATTTGTCAGTATCTAACTGCCGCAGGACACACAACTGTTACCGCCATCAATGGAGAAGAAGCACTTCAGCAAGCGCGCGCCAATCGACCAGATGCGATCGTCACTGATTGGATGATGCCAATCATGGGTGGGTTAGATTTGGTGCGTCAACTCAAAAAACAACCAGAGACGGCTGGTATCCCGATCATCGCCTGTACAGCCAAAAATCGCGAGGTCGATCGAATTTGGGCTATGAAGCAAGGAGTCAAGGTTTATTTGACCAAGCCATATACGGCTGAAGAGCTGGCTAATGCCGTTCAGACAGTGATCGGTTAAAGCAATGACAGCCAATACTACTCTCGATCGTCTCCAGCAGCTTTTACCCCAATTATTTCAACCCATTACAGTTATTGGTGATCCCTATTTACGCTTTCAACTGACTCCAGATATTCCTGCATTGTTATCAATGGAGTGCGTGCAAGAAGCCCTATTGGTAGCAAATAGCTCGATTTCGCCGCTGCCCAACATGCCAGCCTTGGCGATCGGCCTCATGAATACCCGCGATCGAGTCTTTTTAGTGGTCGATCTAGCCCAGGTTTTGGGTTTGCCCCCCTTGCCGATCAATCCGCGTAACTATCAAGTCATTGTCATGCGGTTATCTGAGGGGGGAAATGAAGGCAATGAAGCAGAGAAATACCTGGGATTGGCTGTACATAAAGTGCGCGGCGTTGCTCGCTTTGAAACAACACAGTTGAAATCTATGACCGCAGAATGTCCTGCTGCTTTGCAGCCTTACCTGCTGGGGAGTTTTCAGGATGCTGAGGAACAGATTTTGGTATTGGATACTGGCTTGATCGTCAATGCTCCGCTGGTACTTCAAAACCCATTTGTCTCCACCAAGCCAAATTAACTATTAGTTCCACGAGACTCTATCCAAATTTATTTACTAGCTTATATTTATTAGGACCTAAACTAATGACCAGTATCTTTCAACCCGAAGAACCCGATCACGACTTGGATTTGTCCTCTGTTACCCAAATACTAGAAGTTACGCCAACTGCCAACAAATGGTGGCAACAGCCAGCGCGGATTTGGAATGACCTGTCAATTCGGGCGAAGATCACCACCTTACTGGTGACCGGTGCGGTCATTCCAGTTGTGATTGTTACCCAGGGCATTGTGGGACTTTCCCGAGAAACCTCATTGGAGGATCTGAAAGATAGCTTGAAGACCAAGCTGTTGGTGCTAGAAAAGTCGTTGAAATCGGAAACCCGTCAGGTTGAAGATAGTTCTAATATCCTAGCCCAGTCGGTAGTCGCCGCTGGCATTAATTTAGATGATGCTGGTGTAGCTATAGCGCAACAAGCCAAGCTCAGTGCTTTTATCCAGGCAGCTAAAGAGCAGAAATCTAATGCCAGCTTTTATGTAATCACTAATAGTAAAGGTCAAACTATTGCCCAGTCGGTGCAAGTGGTAAAAGATGACTTCTCCAAATATGCACTAATCCCATCAGGCAAAATTACCTCGACTCAATTTAGTCCGGTGACCAGTCCAACTGGAATTGAATTAGGTGATATTAGTATTGTACAGGAAGCACTAACCAAATCTCGATCGCTCTCTGGTATTGAACTGCTTAAAGGTCAGTCACTACAACGGCTGGGATTAGCGCAACAAGCCAATATTGGGATGCGCACTCAAGTTACCACTGGTTTGGCCGAAGCGAAAAAGCCTTATCCTGAAGGCACCTTTAATGTGGATGGCGGTAAAGCTGGTTTGGTGTTGATGTCGGTGCAGCCGATTAAATTAAATGGTAAACAAGTCGGCTCGGCTATTGTGGGTACCTTGGTGAATCGCAACTACGATATTGTAGATAGACTTAAAAGCGAGACAGGGGTTTCCACCGCAACATTGTTTGCCGAAGATTGGCGAGTTAGCACCAACGTGCCCTATACCGATAAAACTACCCGCGCGGTGGGCACGAGAGTCTCAAAAGCTGTAGCTGATAAGGTCTTGAAAGAAGGCCAGGTTTTTGTAGGTGAAGCCAATATTATTGGAGTCAACTATATGACGGGCTACGCCCCGCTCTACGATCATCAACAGCAGCTTAATGCGGCAACAGCCAAACCGATCGGAATTGCCTATGTGGGTGAGCCAGAAACCAAGGTAGATCAAAACCTGCAAAAAATTACTCTGACGGGCTATGCGATCGGCGGCAGCATTTTACTACTGGCTATTTTGTTTCTAGTACCTTCTCACCGCTCTATTTCCCGCCCGATTCGCCGCTTGAGCGAGTTTGCCGATCACATCGCTGCGGGTGATTCGAGTGTGCGTCTAGAAATAAACGATCGCCAAGATGAAGTAGGCATCCTCAGCCGAAATTTGAATTTGATGGCCAGAAATATTGATAGTAATATTTTGGCTCGGCAGCAAGAAGCCACCCAACAGCGGCAGCAACGAGAAACTTTGGAAATGGAAATTTTCAATTTAGTAGAAGAAATCGAAGGTGCTACTAATGGAGATTTAACTGTAAGGGCTAGTTTAAACTCGATGGAATTGAGTACAGTTGCCGATTTATTTAACGCGGTAATTGATAGTCTGCGGGATATCGCGATCGAAGTAAAACAGGGCACCGGACAGGTGAGTGTTTCTTTGGGTGCTAACGAACAAGATATTCGCCAGCTCTCGGAAACAGCGATTAGCGAAGCCGCCGAAATTCGGGGTACGTTGAACTCTTTTGAACAAATGACTGACTCGATTCAAACGGTGGCCAATAATGCCAACCAAGCATCGTCGATCGCCAATGATGCTTACTCCGTTGTTCAAGAAGGCTCAGCAGCCATGGAACAAACTGTAACTAGTATTCTGAGTTTGCGCACCACAGTAGGGGAAACCGCGAAAAAAATGAAGCGACTGGGTGAATCTTCCCAGAAAATCTCGCAAGTAGTAACCCTGATTGAAGAAATCGCCCTGAAAACCAACCTGTTGGCGATCAATGCCAGTGTGGAAGCCAGTCGCGCCGGAGAACAAGGTCATGGCTTTACGGTAGTTGCCGAACAAGTGGGAGCCTTGGCAGAACAATCGGCCACTGCTACCCGCGAAATTGCTCAAATTGTGGCGGCAATTCAAGCAGAAACCCAGGATGTGGCGGCGGTGATGGAATTGGGGACAGCTCAGGTGGTCGATGGTACTCGATCGGTGGAAATGACCAAGCAAAAACTCAGTCAAGTGCTGCAAAAGTCGCAGGAAATCAATACTCTGATGAGTACTATTTCTACGGCTACGGTTTCGCAGGCTGAAACGGCTAAGGTGGTGACGCTGTTGATGCAACAAGTTACAGCAGCTTCCGAAGCTCGATCAATTTTCTCTAGTCAAATGGCTACCTCGATGCAATCTACTTCCCAAGTGGCCAAAAAACTCGAAGAAAAAGTCGCTCAATTCCAGGTGTAATGTGCAGGTGTAATGTGATAGACAACGATAGACAAATTCCGCTGAAGTTTTTGGATGAAGCAGCAGACTGTTGCGATCGGATTGAATCTACAGTTCTCGGTTTAGCTCATAAAATCCCTAATCCTCAAGACCTAGACCAAGCTCTGCGAGCAGCTCACTCTATCAAGGGGGGCGCAGGCATGATGGGGTTTATGCCACTCAGTCAGGTGGCGCATCGGCTGGAAGATTTTTTCAAGATTCTGCGGGTGCGCTATCACTCCAAATCGATCGATACCGCAGTCGAAACTTTGCTCTTACAAGGGGTGGATTTTCTGCGTCAGGTGGGGGAATTACATCGGCAAGATCAGCAGATCGAAGAGGCTTGGTTAACTACAGAGTCGCGGTCTATTTTCGATCGCCTGCGCCAACACTTGGGCGATCTGCGCCCAGAAGATGAAGATGCGCTGTTATCTCAAGAAAGCGATGTCGATCCGGCCTTGCTAATGTTAGAAAGTGCTCTGAAGGAGTCGATCGATCTGTTAAATATTCAATTAACCACCATATCTGACACCAAACTACTAGAGTCCCTAAAATCCACCGCAGCAGAATTGAGTGATTTTGGCCGGATGGCCAAGCTCGATCAGTTTGTTGATCTCTGTCAGTCAATAAAAAAACACAGTCAAAATATTGCTGCGACCCAAGCGATTCAACTCACACACCAAGCTCTGAAAGCTTGGCGTAAATCACACTCTGTAGTTTTACTGGGTCGATTTGATAAAATACCTGGGCAAATTGCAGGCATCGAGCCACTAGTAATCACTCCAGATTTGGCAGATCGATTTAATCCTGAACTTTTAGGATTTGAAGGATTTACTGAAGCGATTGATTTATCACTCTTCCAGTCCCAGATTGCCAATTTAGATCTAGATAATCTCAATCAGGAATTCTCAGCCAGCTTTGAGGATATTCAACATGCCCCTGAATTAATGGGCGCATTTGCCGACTTAGAAATTCCGGAACTTCCGATCAATTTCGCTGCTCCTTGGCAGGAAGCTGAGACAGAGGAATTTGTTACCAATCTGCTAGTTCAAGAGCAACCTGCATTAGAATTACTGAGTGAATTTGCTGCATTTGACCTGCCAGAAATGCCTGCTGATTTCATGAATAGTTGGGATGAACAACAGGTGCCAGATGTCACCAATTTCTTTGCCCAAAATGAACCATCGATAGAGATAGCACAGACTCCAGTAGTCACAATAACCAATCCATCGATCGCCAGTAATCAGTCAGGACAGGCGGTACGGGTACCAGTGGAGTACCTCAAACAATTCAATACGGCCTTTGGCCAGTTGATTTTAGAACGCAACGCGATCAATCTACGTTTAGGCGAAATCCAGAGCTATACTGGCCTCCTGCGCAAACGGATGAAACATTTGGAGTCATCGAACCAAGAACTACGCCAATGGTATGATCGAGCCTCCACCGAAGGACTGATTCCCACAGCTCAAGCTAGTCCAACGGCATCAGCAGGATCGATCGCCAGCAGACCAACTGCTGTAGAGTTCGACTCTCTAGAAATGGATCATTACAGCGATCTGCACTTGGTCTCTCAAGATCAAATGGAAACAATTGTCCAATTGCAGGAAGTAACTACCGATATTGAACTGAGTCTTCAAGACATGACCCAATCGGTGCGCAGTCTAAATCAGACTACCCGCATCATCCAGAAAAACCTGACCCGTACTCAAATGCTGCCATTTGCCGATGTGGTTAAGCGTTTCCCCCGGTTGATCCGTGATTTGTCGGTACAGTTTGGTAAATCTGTGAATTTGCAGATTGTGGGCGAAAACACCGGGGTCGATCGAGCAATTCTGGATAATCTCAGTGACCCTTTGGTCCATTTACTGCGCAATGCCTTCGACCATGGCATCGAAGACGTAGCGACCCGGTTGGCTGCCGGTAAATCAGAGCATGGCACGATCATTCTCGAAGCCTGTCATCGCGGCGGTGAGACAATTATTACCATTACCGATGACGGCGGTGGCATTAGAGTAGACCGTATTCGCGATCGATTGCAGCAAATGGGTTTACCTACCGAGGAAATCGCCAAAATAACTGAAGCCGAGTTACTCGATACGATTTTCGAACCAGGTTTTAGTACCGCCAGTAGTCTGACTGAACTCTCCGGGCGCGGTGTGGGGATGGATGTGGTGCGTACCAATATCGAGGAACTCCGGGGCAATATTCGGGTCAAAACTCAACCAGGAATCGGCACAACTTTTACGATCCGGGTGCCTTTTGCGCTGTCGATCGTCCGGGTCATGTTGTTAGAACGAGCTGGGTTGGTGTTTGCAGTATCGGTAGATAGTGTCAAAGAAATTCTGCGCTTTCAGCCCGATCTGTTGACTGCCGATGGCACCCAAATTTCTTGGCAATC
>JANNEH010000146.1:0-5821 GCA_031378405.1 Synechococcales cyanobacterium OTE_75_metabat_409 | reverse complement strand
CCAATTTGTTGATAACCAACTTCTAGATCACAATGTCGAATTCGCACCTGTGTATTTAGTACTGCTAAATCTTGGCGCACAGTGATGCAGCTTGCTGCTCGGACGACTTGATGGGCACAGCGCAGTGTCAGCTTTTCTAATTCGACATTAGGGCAATTGACAAATGTTAGGATACCTTTAAGATCTGGAGTATTTTTAGCAAAGCCAGTTGTTCCAGGCCCAAGATTAATTGAGTTTTCTAAGTAGCAATTGCTCATAGAAACACTTCTGCAATTCAGAAATTCTATCACTGCTTCAATTCCCGACGCGATTATTCTGGTACCTTGGCCACTACCGGTAATTGTCAGATGTCCTTTGTTTTGTAGCTGTAGTCCAGCAGTTAAGTTATAAGTGCCTTGTTGAAGGCAGATATGAGCATCTTGACCATCGGCAAGACTATTTAAGCGCTTAGCCAAGTTATCGCTAGGTTTTAAAGCCAGTGTGCAAATCCCAGAACCAGATTGCGGCGTTAAGCAGTAAGGCAACATAAAGTCAGCAACAATTGTGTCATTATTACCATCTGCTAGCAATATAAAAGTACCGCCCCGTAACACACCACCAGAATGCTCTAGCTCCGGATGTTGAGATAGCAAATTGGAGAAGGTCATATCACTAGACTGACTGAACTCACTCATACTGACTTTCAGAACAGCAAAAGGGAGATTATGAGATTTAATTGATGCAGAAATAGCACTAAATGCTGTATTGAGGTTTTGACCAAGATGTCCTTCGATTCGCAAGAAATTAAACTGTTCAATTTGGGATATTAATGGATTGATCGCACCGCCTTGGGCATTGTAGATACTGGCATGATAAGAATAATTAAAAGCATCTAGTCCCTGTTGGTGCCGTTGATAGCTCCACTGTTGGTGCAAAGGATTAGCTTGGTTTACTAGGTAGTAATAAGGAATTGCTCTAGCTTCGAGAGGCTGATCGGCAAATAGACTGGGAGTAATCCGAATGGGGATACTAGGTGTAGGAGTAGGCACTTGAAATGTTTTGATCAAAGCATCCAGTTTTCGCAATAAAAACTTGGCATGATTTAAAGCTGTCGCTGTTTTACTGACGATCGGCGAAGGATAAAAACCAGTGCGATTTTCTGCCAAATTACTTCCAGGAACTAAATTACCCAATAGCAGGTGTTTGGGAAACCAGCTAGTTTCTGGGCAGCACCAAGTAGAATCATCAAACAACAATTGCCAAAACTCATTGTAAGTCTCTACAACATCTTTGAGAAAATCATAGTAGTACTGCCCAATTAAGTCAGCACTAGCAGTAGTTTGCAGTGTTATCAGGCGAGTTGTCCAATCAGCGATCGGGTCTACCAAAAAAACATCAGAGAGAAAAGCACCACAGTTGGGATAGATCTTAGCAAGTTCGGTCAGTAACTTGGTATGAATACTAGCACAAACAGTGCGATAAATTTGGGCAAGTTCATTAGCAGATGATAGGTTTAATGGCAAATTTGGTCGATCGGCCACAATGCTACTAAGTTGATAGTATGCCTGTTGAGGAGTGGCAATTGTTGGTTGCAATAAAGCATTGATTGAGGTTTTGCCTACCAATAGTAATTTGGGGGTATTGATGCAATTTTGGCCTAAATTATCGCAATCGGTGCCGGTGCAAATATCTGGGTCATTTATGTAGCTCTCCATCAGCAAGATGGCCACCATATCATCCAAATTGCCAGTGGTTTCTGTGGTGAAGTTACTCAAAGAGAAAATCGAATTTCTGGTGTCAGTAGCTCCTTGAAGAATCAACTCATACACGGGTAACATGGCACCATTTACATTGCCACCAACATAAAATGGCGTATATCTGGGGTAGGAATTACCATAAATAATGAATCGATCGAATACTAAATCTTGATGGTAATAGAGTAAGTCTCCGTCGGTAGTAATGCCTAATCCTTTAGTAAGAAGAACGGTATCACCAGATCGAGAAACCTCTAGACCATCAGCTACTCCTACTCCCAACAAATTCACTCTAGTCAAGCGAGTTTGGTCATTCAGATAATCGGTGACCCGATTGAGTTGATTCTCTGTCAATACCTGGTCTTTTTCAAAAATGGTATAGCCAGTAGTAATTTCTTCCAGAATTTTTAGAGTAGTGATCATCTTCCTAGTCCTTTTTAAGTGAGCATTAACGGGGCAAAATCAAGACAAATTCTCCCGGCCAGTACCTAGAGCTGTACGTCCCAAAATAAATTTAGGCAGATCTTCATCACTGTCACAATCCCGGAGTTGCTGAACTGGATAAATGTTCTTCACTGCAAACAACTGGGTAATAAATTCTCGCAACTTTTCTGGTGCCTGGGTAGTGTTTACTCCTGCTTTTAAGTAAAGCCAATCTCGATAATGTTTGGCCAGAACAGCCATATCTCCTTTACTCACCCAACAGATCTTAGGTAGGATATGCGCCGGAATCTCTGCCCTAATTAATTCCTCAGCAAATCGTCTGAATTCAATATCTCCACCCCGGCGATCATCACCAGGTAAGACAATTTGTATATGGTAAGAATAAGGATCTGCCTCGCTACAATCTGTGCAATAGATATTGGGACAAATCGGTAAAAATTCATCGGCTAGTAAGGCAGTAGGCTCGGGCCGCAAAAGAATATTTTCAATTAAGTACATGCCTTCGGTACTACTGTTCAGCCATGTAATTGTCTGGGTGATTGCATTATTTCTTTGATCTTCGGTGGTAAAGTCAGCGAAACTTCTAGCAATTTCTTGATTGTTATCGTTAACGATACTAAAGAAATACTGACCATTAGCAGTTTTGGATTGATAGTTCTGGATAATTTGTCCAGAACTAATGACATCTTTTACGGCTGTTATCGCTAAACCGACACTGGCATAAGGAGAAACGTTGATCAGTATTGATGATTGAGTAGCTCTATTTTGGATTTGGAAACCAGATTCAGCCGCTGTAATGGCAAGAATGCTATAGTCTATTTGATTTAAGTCTCGTCGGCGATCGTCAGTAATGCCCAAAAGTTTAGTGAGTCGTTTTTCTAACCCCGAAATATTTGCCGAATCCCATAGATCCTGATCTGCAGTAAGAGCATAATTGTAAGCTAATCCTCGATCGCTACTAATCACCGGATAGTTTTGCAGGAATTCACATTTATACTGAATGACACTGGCCGGACTAGAATTAAAGCGAGATTGCATAATGTAAGCAAAGTCATGAAATTTTTCGGCAAAGCGAGAAATCAAGTGATCAAGAAAACGGTTGCGTCGATCGGCAAATTTAGAGGGTTCTTCTTGATTCCACTTAGCAATTTCTCCCGGATAAGCATCTTGTAACAGCATTCGATTTATTAATGCTGTATCTGGTGGAGGGTTTTGATCTAACATTTTCCTCGTCTCTGTCGAAAGATTAATGGAAATTAAGCGAAGGGCGGGTTCAATGGCCGGATTGCGAATAATCTGGTTGAGTTGTGCAGCTAAGGCTATTTTCAAGGGTGATATCTGTGCAACTTCTTCTGTATAATCTTCGATCATTCTTTGAACTGTTGCTGAAATATTGTTCCATAATAGCTGTGACACTGCATCAGTATGGAGCTTCAACTTATTAACAAATAATGATAGCTGTATAAAATCATCGACAGCAAAGTGACTCCGGTAAATTTGGCTATAATTAGTGAAAGAATCTACTACCTGATAAAAATAAGTGGCTTGGAGATCGGCATCGGTAGAAAATAAGTTCTTAACTTGGCTTAACTGGGCAAAATAGTTGGCCATTATTTGGTCGAAAAACAGTAGATAGGATTTCAACTGATAGGCTAATGCCTGACGTTCGTCATCGGCTGCACTACTCAGCCCAACTTCACTCAATCCATATATGGCCGGGAAATGATTTTGGTATGAATAATAGCTATCTAGTTCTCGATATGTACCCAGGGGAATTTCTAGATCATTAACGGTATTCTCTACTATATTGATGTTAGGTGGTTGAGGAACGACAGCCCTTGGCACCACAGGCATATTCCGTTTGTAGAAAACTAGCCGAGAATGTTCTTGATCCAATTTGGCTTGCTTGCCGGTTGCCACCGGAATCAACCATTTGTTTGCTAATGGGCTACTTAAACCCTGCGGGTTAATTACAATATCTCGGACAGCCTGAATTCCAGTAATATCCATCATAATACTGATAATATCTGAGAGGCGAATTTCAGTACGTAAATCTGCTTTTTCTAGCTGATCATCATCAATAAAACCATGTTCCAATGCTGGCCCATCAAAAATTTCATCCACCCTATAAGGCGTTCCATCACTTTTCTGCCGAGTCAACATTTCACTGAGAGAGTAAAAGCGCACTGATGGAGATAAGTATTCTTGTACTTGGGACAAAATTTCAGCGTTTACTTGGGTAACATCGGCATTGGGAGCTAATTCTAACTCGGCACAGAGCTGAAACTGCTGGACTTCCACATCAGTAAACTGCACAAAATCTTCACAGAGATTCCGATTGGCCTGCAATTTTTGTTTTACAGCCAAGATAATTTGCTGCTTGTCAACAACACTATTAATATCATCGGTGTATTCGATTTTCACTCCATATAATCCAGCCAAATTAACATCAACAATATTTGGTAGATGGGGATTATTTCTAAATAGCTGACCATTGAGCATATCGGCATAATAAGTTAGGTTTACTGGCTGTAACCAGGCATTTTGCACACTATCTAGGTCAATTAGCAATTTGCGATAGTCTAAAAGTGTCAAAGGACGATTGGGTAATATTTGGCGGGCTGTGAAGAATTGCCGCTGCATGTTCTCTCTGTTGCCCGATTCACTAGCTAAAAGATCGGCGATCGGGAATGAAGCCCGGTAACCTAAATCGGTAAGGGCATAACACAATAATTCTAGAGTGGTGATACCAGGATCATGAACGTTATAGTCTGTCCAAATCTGGCTGGACAGTCGTTGGATATGCTCCAAACCCATCTCGTACAACCGTTGCCGATCGATCGCCAGTGGTTTGGTCTGATTTTGTTTAGGAATAGTAAGTTGTGAAAGCATGATCACTAGCTCGCCAAATTAATAATATGGGCTGTATCTGAAACCAGAATGGTGTCGGGGGTGAGGGGCTGGACTTCGTTGAGATCTAAGATTTTATTGCTGGCACTACTATTGCTATACATCTTAAAGTCAGTGAGATAATCCACATATGGTAGATCTTCAATGAAATTCAGCAAGACCGATTTATAAATTTTTCCGCCAAAAGCAATATCTCGATCGGCTTGATAAGCCCAAGGTGACAGAAAGCGGATGATGGCCAGATCTAACTGAGTTTTATAATAGTTAAATTCATAGCTGGGGTAAAACTTAACTTTAAAATCAAGCTGAATCTTTTGATAGTTCGGATTTTTCACTTTAATATGTACTTGCATTCCTGCTCGTTTTTGCACATAGGTAGTAATTTGGCTAATAATATCAGCGGCTACTTTTGGCTCTAGTTGATTCAGTGCATTTTTGTTTTTCAGATCGGGGACAACTACAATCAACACATGTCCGGGTGCTAGCCAGGAATTTTCTTGGGCGTGGGGAATACATTTTACTCGATGTATTTTGGGAAAAGCTGCCAAGATAATCCGTTCGTAATCTCCAGGGGTCAGGCAGCGATTTTTGTGGCGGAGTCGTTCCGAGGATCGAATATTAAAAGCAATGTCATTTTCGATCGCTTTGCCATCAAAAGAAGCATAGGGCTGTTGCACTGTTTTGATCGCAGCAAGGCCATTTTGCAGTTTGGTGATTTTATTGGGTTCCAGGGC
>JANNEH010000095.1:0-6074 GCA_031378405.1 Synechococcales cyanobacterium OTE_75_metabat_409 | reverse complement strand
ATAATTTTCGATTTCGATCAGTTCATCTCTGGGCACCAACTTCAAAACCCGCATCCGGTATGGTTCGTGGAGGGTAATATCGTAGGCTTGTTCCAGAAATAGACTAATGCCACCGAGGAGTTCGATCGGTAGCGGGCGCATCGCCACCCGAATATGGGCGAAAAATGGCGGGTTGTCCCAAGCTTGTGCCTGGTTACTAAAATCGGCGGCCATCCAGCGGGCGAGCTGTGTTACACGAAATGAGACATCAGAGACAGTCATGGGCAAGAGAGAAATAGGCGAATAATCAAAATACTACCAGATGGATATCTCGCTAATCATCCGGGTCAATGCCCATTGCTCGTAGTTTGGCGGCCAAGTTTTCAGCTCGCTGCTGCTGTCGATCGGCGCGTTGTTTTTCCAGTTCAACCTGAATACTTTCTTGATCAGCTCGCTGCTTTTCTAGTTCGGCGCGTTGTTTTTCTAGTTCGGCTCGCTGTTGCTCGATGTCAGCCCGCTGTTGCTCTCGATCTGCCCTTTGCTGCTCAGTTGTAGCCCGCTCATCTCCACTTAACAGTAAATTGCCCTGACCATCCCACCAACGTAACCAAGGTAAATCTTGATTCATATATTCGCCTTGCCAGATGCCCAATTCCACACCTAGCGGTGGGATTGGGTAATGACCGCGCTCATTGGGGATACATAGCTGATAATGATTTTCTACCAATTTATAGACTTCTACTGTGGCTCGATCGACTTCATAAATTCCATAAAAGGGGATTTTTACCGCCTGCTCGTATACCCAAAATTTTCCGGCCTTGTCATCAGCCGTGGGCGAGGTGGCATCTCGTTCTTCAGTGCCGTCTCCCGAAACAAATTCTAGGGCAATGAGTGGGGTGACTAGCTCTTTCCACATCACATAAGAGCGTCGTCGCTTTCCATTTAATAATGGTGGCACAGTCGGGACATAGAACCAATCGGGGGCTTCTGCTCCCCGCTCTGGTGGATCTACTAAATTCCAGTAAATACCACTGTCTTGCCCGATCGCATACTGTCCATCAGGATGCAGTGCATCTAGAACTGGAGTAATTGAACTAGTCAACAACAGGCTTTGGGGATGCTCTTGAAAGTTTTTCACAAAAGTACCGTCAGACTCCGGCAGTTGGGTGTGGTCTGGTAAGGAAAGTAGCGCCTGAGCATCAGTTTGAATAATCATGAAAAGTCACCGCAGTTGTAGGCGGACATTTGTTTTATTATGCCTGAATTTCAGCCTTCACAGCCACTGCCAGGTGATACCATGAAGCCAAATACTTAAAATTCTTCCAGTGTCATGTCATATAGTGATTTTACGATCGACAGTGCCGCTCGGATTTTAGATTTGAAGATCGGCGATCGGCTATTTGTACCGGATGTGCAGCCAATTCCCTGTGACCCCGTGTTACTTACCTATATCCAAAGGGGGCGAGCCATGGCTATTGGAGCTGGCTCTGAAAAGGCTCGCTCCGAATTCATTGTGGCTCCATTGCTGCTGGAATTAGACCGAATTTTGGATCACCAAGTAAGCATTTTTTCTGGCCAAGAATTAACTCAAGATCGCCAGATCGGACTCAATGGTATTTGCGATTTCTTAATTAGCCGCTCTAGCATTCAGGTAAAGCTAGAAGCTCCGGTGGTGGCCATTGTCGAAGCCAAAAAAGGAGTTCTGCAAGATGGCTGGGGTCAGTGCATCGCTGAAATGGTCGCATCACAAAGATTCAACCAACAGCACCAGTCCCCTCCCTGGCCAATTTATGGCATTGTTACCACCGGTACTAACTGGCAGTTTTTAAGCTTAGAAGGTCAGCAAGTCTGGATTGAACCCCAAGAATATTCCCTAGAGCCGATCGATCGCCTATTGGGGATTTTGTGTTGGATGGTGCGTCAGATTGATCCCGAAAATTAGCAATATTGGGTCGATGAATTGTTAATCTTATGGTCTACGATGGACATTTGATCGGTTAGTCACCGTCGTAAACCAAATAAGTGTTGGGGCAACATTAGCTATTGATGAATATTCCAGTTGCAATTTTATGTGGTGGCAAAGGCACAAGATTACGGGAAGAAACCGAATTTCGCCCCAAGCCAATGATTATGGTAGGCGATCGACCAATGATTTGGCATATCATGAAAACCTATGCCCACTATGGTTTTAAAGACTTCATGCTGTGCATGGGCTACAAGGGGGACATGATCAGAGAGTATTTTTTAAATTACGATCACAACCACAGTAATGTTTTGGTAAAGCTCGGTAGCAAAGAAATTACTAAACTCGATGCCGGACATGATGAAGAAGATTGGAAAGTGTGGCTGATCGATACCGGCCAAGAAAGCAATACCGGTGGCAGACTCAAGCGGTTGGCACGATATTTGGATCAAAATGGGGCTGAGACCATCATGGGTACCTACGGAGATGGCGTTGCCAATGTAGATCTGGGCAAACTGCTAGAATTTCACCGCAGTCATGGCAAACTGGCCACTGTCACTGCTGTCCATCCGCCATCGCGGTTTGGTGAATTAGTCACTGAAAATAACCTAGTCAAAAATTTTCAAGAAAAACCCCAGACTACTGAAGGCTGGATTAACGGCGGCTATTTTGTCTTACAACGAGAGGTTTTAGATTTAATTGCTGGTGATGATACTGCTTTTGAAGTCGAACCATTAGAAATTTTGTCCCGCCAATCAGAATTAGCTGTTTACTTTCATAATGGCTTTTGGCAATGCATGGATACCTATCGTGAACTAGAGACACTAAATAAAATGTATCTGACTGGTAAAGCACCTTGGAGGGTTTGGGCATGAGCAATTTTTGGCAGCAGCGCCGGGTATTGGTCACCGGTTGTACTGGCTTACTGGGTAGTTGGATGACCGAGGAATTGATCGATCGAGGTGCTCAAGTCGTGGGCTTAGTGCGCGACCATATCCCCCAATCTCGCCTGTGGCAGACCAAGGCAGTGAATAAACTGGTGACAGTCAGTGGTTCGATCGAAAACATTACCACTCTCGAACGAATCCTCAGCGAATATGAAATTGATACTGTCTTTCATTTGGCCGCCCAAACCATTGTGGGTGTGGCCAACCGGGAACCATTAGGTACCTTCGAGGCCAATATCAAGGGCACCTGGAATATTTTGGAAGCCTGTCGGCGGGTGGGCGGAGTGCGGCGGATTGTGGTGGCTTCTAGTGACAAAGCCTATGGTGACTGCGATGTTTTGCCTTACGACGAAAACACTCCCCTGCGGGGTGAGCATCCCTACGATGTTTCCAAAAGCTGTGCCGATCTCATTTGTCGCAGTTATTTTGTCACCTACAACTTGCCGGTGTGTGTGACTCGCTGTGGTAACTTTTATGGTGGGGGAGATTTAAACTTTAATCGCTTGATTCCGGATACGATTCGCTCGACGCTCCAAGGACAACCCTTGAAAATCCGCAGTGATGGCAGTTATATCCGCGATTATTTTTATGTGAAAGATGGAGTATTGGCTTACTTACATTTGGCGGAAATGATGGAAGACAGAGATCTCTGGGGGGAAGCTTTTAACTTTAGTAGTGAAACTCAACTTTCGGTGCTAGAGATGGTCAAAAAAATTCTAAATCTCATGTCTCGCGAAGATTTACAGCCGATCGTCTTAAACAAAGCTGCTCACGAAATCCAACACCAATATCTATCTTCCGAGAAAGCCAAAAAGCTCCTAAATTGGCGATCGCAATATCAATTAGATACCGCTCTGCAAGAGACGATCGATTGGTATACAAATTTTCTTGGCGCGCAAACTTGAGGATTGCTACATATATGACCACTGCCTTAACCTGTCGATCTTGTAATGCCGCCCTCAATCAAACCTTTGCTGATTTGGGGATGTCGCCAATTTCTAATGCTTTCATAAAGCCCAGTATGCTGAGAAGCAGTGAGAAGTTTTATCCTCTGCACGCCTATGTTTGCAGTAGTTGTTTGTTGGTACAGCTAGAAGAAGTCGAAGCACCTACCGAAATTTTCAACAGCGAGTACGCCTACTTTTCTTCTTATTCTCTATCTTGGTTAGCACACGCCCAACGCTACAGCAAAATGATGATTACTAAGTTGCAGTTGAATACCAACAGTCAAGTCATTGAAATTGCTAGTAATGATGGCTATTTATTGCAATATTTCCAGGCCAAGAATATTCCAGTGCTGGGGATTGAACCAGCCGCTAATGTGGCTGCTGTGGCTGAAGCCAAAGGGATTACGTCTTTAGTAGAATTTTTCTCGGTATCTACGGCACAAAAATTAGTCCATCAAGGTATCCAAGCAGATCTACTTCTGGGCAACAATGTTTTGGCTCATGTCCCCGATCTGAACGACTTTGTGGCTGGGATGAAAATTATCCTCCGATCGAACGGTGTGATCACCATGGAATTCCCCCATTTACTCAATCTCATTCAGCAAAATCAGTTCGACACCATTTATCACGAGCATTTTTCCTACTTTTCTTTGTTGGCAGTAGAAAAAGTCTTCACTCGTCATGGTCTGACTTTGTTTGATGTAGAAGAAATCCCCACCCACGGTGGATCGCTGCGGATCTATCTCAAGCATCAAGAGAATAATGTGATTTCGATCGAACCCAGTATTGCCGCACTGCAAGCCAAAGAAATTCAGGCTGGTCTGGATCAAATTGAGACTTATGCCAATTACAGTGCCGCTGTCCAAGCCACTAAGCGCAAACTCTTGGCTTTCTTAATTGCTGCGAAGGATCAAGGCAAAACGGTTGTTGGATATGGCGCTCCAGCCAAGGGCAACACCTTACTAAACTACTGCGGCATTCAAACAGATTTGCTGGCCTATACCGTAGATATGAGTCCGCACAAGCAGGGGCTGTTTCTCCCCGGTACCCACATTCCGATCTATGCCCCAGAGCATATTTCCGTCACCAAACCAGACTATCTGCTGATTTTGCCTTGGAATTTGCAAAATGAAATCATCGAGCAGATGGCGATGATTCGTACTTGGGGCGGTAAGTTTGTGGTGCCTATTCCAGAAGTGACGGTGATGGCATGATCTTTACGGAAACTAAGCTACCCGGTACTTATCTGATCTCTCCAGAGCCAGTTACTGACGATCGAGGTTTTTTTGCCCGCACTTGGTGTCAGCAAGAGTTTCGCGAACATGGTTTGGTGAGCGATTTGGTGCAGTGTAATATTTCTTTTAACCACCGTCAGGGCACCCTACGGGGAATGCATTACCAGGCAAGTCCCTATGGCGAAGCAAAGTTGATTCGCTGTACGATCGGCGCAATTTACGATGTGTTGGTAGATTTACGTCCTACTTCCCCTACTTTTTGCCAGTGGACAGCGGTGGAGTTGACGGCTCAGAATCGCCAGATGCTCTATGTGCCCGAGGGTATTGCTCACGGCTTGCAGACCTTGGTGGATGACACGGAAGTCTTTTACCAAATGTCGGCTTTCTATGTAGCCGAAGCGGCACGAGGAGTCCGCTGGAATGATCCAACCTTTGGGGTAGAATGGCCTCTAGCAGTGACGGTGATGGCCGATCGAGACCGACAGTATCCAGATTTTGAAGGTGCGTAAACCATGACAAAACTCCTCGACCCTCAACAGAGCTATACCTTTAGCAAGATCTTTGAACTGCGACCGGAGCTAGATCGGTTAGTAAATGAGTTGGGGTACGCACTGCGAAGGGTTCCTTTAGCCTTACCGATTTATGCTGGAGTGCTGGATCGTCTAGATAATCTGCGCCAGCGCCTGGAAGAAATATTGCCCTACGTAAACTTAGCTAATGAGGCTACTCGGCGGGAGGTGTTGATTTCGCCGATCATTATGGAAGTGGTTCACTATACCCATGCTCAACTGCGCATTGAGTATCCGGTGAAGGTCAGTGATCAGCTTCAGGGCTATGTAGACTATCTGTTGCGCACCCAGAGCCACTTGATTGTGATTGAGGCCAAGCAAGAAGACATGACGAATGGCTTTACGCAGTTGGCCATGGAAATGATTGCTCTGGATCAATGGTCGGAGATGCCTAACCAGCAGCAGATTATCGGAGCAGTGACTACGGGCAATTT
>JANNEH010000021.1:0-4679 GCA_031378405.1 Synechococcales cyanobacterium OTE_75_metabat_409 | reverse complement strand
TGTAGAATGGCTCGATTCAGGTATGCCATCAAAACACCGAAACTCAGCTTCATTGGTTCCATAATGTTCCTCTGCTTCAAGTCTCCCTATTCTCCTGCTCGCCTTGCCCCATTGTCAAAATCTGAATTTGGAATTGCTGTTACCATACTTGTCTTCCCACACTAATTCTGTCCGCATCTGCGACAACGGATGAGGATTGTGGGAGCCGTAGGTGGGTTGCTGGGTCATGGGGCAATAGATGAGAAGCAATGGACTGCCCAAATTATAGCAACCATCAGCGAATTCACCCTTATTAACGTGTGTGGGCTATTTGGCAGTGAAGGCTGAAAAACCTCGCCTCCTTCACTAAAACCACCTTGAATTACAAAAATTTCCAACCCACCCGGTGCAAATAAATCGATCGATGTATTCGCCTCCCATCGTTCCAGTTGAACCATTTCTCGATCGTCCGAAAACAACGGCAGTATGCTGACCCCAAGCCGTGACAAATCAGCAATATATTGGAGCATAGCGCATGATCGATGTCGCCCGCGCTACTTCATCCCCAAAAGCCAACCCAGCCAAAGCCGTAATATCGGCCACCGTAAACCGATCACCCACAATATAAGCCTGAGTCCCCAATAATTTATCTAAGTCATTCAGGGTAGCGATCGCCTGTTCTTTTTGCTTTTCGCCCCATGCTGGAATTTGATAAGCTTCAAAGCCTAAACCAGATGTGGCATGGTGGAAGTAGTTGGCGATCGCATCCAGTAAATTCGCTTCCACCCGCCGTTGCATCATATGAATCACCGCCCGCTCCTTGGCATTCAGCCCAGTCAGAGTCGGTTCACCTGCCAAATGGTCGAAGTATTCAGTAATAGCAGTACATTCAGCAATACAGGTGCCATCATCAAGTTCTAGCAAAGGCACAGCACCCGCAGAATTTTTTGAGAGGAAAGCGGGCTGCTTGTGCTCACCCTGGGGTAGATCGACTTGGACAAATTCGACTTGCTCAGTCAACCTCTTTTCCGCCAGGGCGATGCGTACTCGCCAAGGGTTGGGGAAGGCTTGGTATTCGTAGACTTTCATGGTAATTCTCCAATTACAGAATTTTATCTATCTAACGTTCGTTAGGTAAATCATCGCGTGAGTCATAGGCAGTTGTCAACCCCCTACCTAACGTCAGATAATAAAAAGTATGAAAGATTTCTCCACAGACTATTCAGCAAAGGCGATCGAAATTTTGGATGCAGCAGAGATCCGCATTCGCCGGGGCGGATTTGAGTCCGTAAGTTATCGCGATCTGGCGGCAGATGTGGGGATAAAGGCTGCCAGTGTGCATTATCATTTTCCGCAAAAGGCATTGCTAGGAGCAGCAGTGATCGATCGCTATAGTGATAAATTGTCAGCGGCGCTGGGTCGCGTTGACCTCACTCAAGCAACGGCAGCAGAGCATTTACAACGATTATGTGATTGCTATAGATTGGCGGTGCAGAATGACGGGATGATTTGTTTAGGCTGTATGTTGGGGGCAGAGTCGCAGGATTTGCCAGAGGCTGTATCGGCAGCCGCCAGACGATTTTTCAGGCGGTTACTAGATTGGATTGAGTTGGTATTGGTCGATCGGTCTGATGCTGCTACCTTGGCTATTCACACGATCGGTACTTTGCAGGGCACTATGATTTTAGCCGTGACCCTAAAACGCCCAGAGTTGATGGATGAAGTAGCTGATCAGTTAAAGCGATTAGTCGCAGTGTAAGCTGTGAATGCTCATTCATTGACCGGCAGCGCTTCGCGTGATGCTAGGAAGCCCAGGACAATTGCCACCAAGAGCAATGCTGGGACATCGCCAACCAGGTGTCCACGCTCCGCAGGATCAATCACTGCCTGCACTGCCATGATTAGTCCATGAACAGCACTCGACCAGACAGTGAACCAGATTAAGCTGAGATGTGTTTCTGGTTTTCGAGCAGCCCATAGCAAAAAGATACCGAGTGTTGCATAAATGCCGATGATCATCTGTAGGGATTCAGATTGATCTGGTTGCCAGACCCAGCCCGATGCCCAGACTTTCGTCAACGGATAGATCATGAGAAAAGCAATTCCCACAATAACAAGGGCAATTTGCAAATACCGAGGCTTCTCATCCATTACTCCAACCTCCCACTATTTTTTAGGACAGTTTCTGCGAACGTAGTACATATTTGTAATATTGTACTTATTAGTGAAAACTTTAACCTTAGAGGGCAAGGAATCTTCATTATTTTCCAGATAATAAGAGCTGGCTGCGGGATCGTGCCTTATAATTTAAGTATTTTTTAACTCACGCTGAATACGACAAGGATAAGTGGAAAAATAGCCCTTACTTTTAACTCTGAAACCTACAACCATTTACTGGCCGAAATTTCTCCTAAAGTCATTTAACTCTATCTAAGATTGATGCAATTCCTCTGAAGTGTCTACCACCGAAACACCCTATTCAGTTCAGAACCAGTCATTACCCCCGGTGGCTTTGACTGGAGTAGTTGAGCGTATTACTTTTCATTCAGAGGAGACTGGGTACACGGTGGCACGTTTACAGGCTCCCCGCTGTCACGATCTGGTCACGATCGTGGGTAATTTTGCGGGCATCCAGGCCGGACAAACTCTTCAGCTTCAGGGCACCTGGGCGGAGCATCTGCAATATGGGCAGCAGTTTAAGGTCATTCGCTACAACGAAACTAAACCAGCGACACTCACCGGGATTGAGAAGTATTTAGGGAGTGGTCTAATTAAGGGTGTTGGTCCAGTAACAGCCAAACGGATTGTGGCACATTTTGCTCTGGAAACTTTGGAAATTATTGAGCAGCATAGCGATCGATTAATTGAAGTACCGGGGATTGGCAAGAAGCGAGTGCGGATGATCCAGAAGGCTTGGATTGAACAGCAAGCGATCAAAGAGGTAATGCTGTTTCTGCAAGGTCATGGAGTTTCGACTACTTATGCGGTGAAGATCTTTAAGCAATATGGGGAGAAAGCGATCGAAGTAGTTACTCGCAATCCCTATCAGCTTGCCGAGGATATCTTTGGGATTGGGTTCTTGACGGCAGATACGATCGCCCGCAAGTTGGGGATTTTACCAGATTCGCCGTTTCGATATCGGGCGGGGATTTCCCATGTTTTGACCGAGGCGGCGGAGAATGGTCATTGCTTTTTGCCCCAGCCAGAGTTGGTGGATTTATCGATCGCCAAGTTAACTACGGCGGAATATCCGGCAACCTCTGAGGCGGTGTTAGAGCTGTTGGATGAAATGGGGCGGCAGCAGGATTTGATGGTGGAAGTGGTGGGGAAGATTCCGCTGTATTTTCAGCCCAGCTTTTTCTACACTGAGCAAAGTTTGGCGAATTTGACATTGGATTTGCTGCAACAGTCTCCGGTGGTAGATATGGTGCGGGTACGGAGTTGGATCGATCGATTTACTGCCACCCACAAAATTAGTCTGTCGCCAGAACAGCAGCGAGCGGTGGAGATGGCGGCGACGGAACGGGTAATGATTCTCACGGGTGGTCCGGGTTGTGGCAAGACTTTTTGTACCCGCACGATCGTTGCTCTGTGGAAAGCGATGGGTAAGAAAATTGCCCTAGCAGCTCCCACAGGTCGAGCGGCACAGCGACTGGCGGAGATGGCGGGGCTGGAGGCCAAGACAATTCACCGATTGCTGGAGTTTGATCCAGGGACGAGAGGGTTTAAGCGAGGGGTTGAGGAGCCTTTGCCCCATTCCGCGATCGTGGTGGATGAGGCTTCAATGTTGGATTTGTTTTTGGCGAATTCTTTGTTGAAGGCGGTGGCCAAGGATGCCCATTTGTTGTTGGTGGGCGATATTGACCAGTTGCCTTCGGTTGGCCCAGGAAATGTGTTGGCTGATTTAATCAATTCGGAGAGAATTCCGGTCGTGAGGCTGACGCAGGTTTTTCGGCAGGCGGAGGCCAGTGGCATTATTCGGGCTGCTCACCAAATTAATCGCGGGCAGTTTCCGGGTTTGGAGTTGATTTCGGCTGCGCCCAAGTCGGATTGTTTGTGGCATGGGGGTGGGCAAGAGCCGGTGCATGGGGTGCAGACGATTTGTGAGCTAATTAGCGATTTTATTCCCCGTCAAGGTTTCAATCCGGTGACTGATGTGCAGGTACTTTGTCCGATGACGCGGGGGATTTTGGGGACGCGGAATTTAAATGTGGTGTTGCAGGAGTTAATGAATCCACCACATCCTGATAAGTCCCAGATTAATCGGGGTGATGCGATTTTGCGGGTGGGCGATCGAGTGATTCAATTAAAAAATGACTATGAGCGGGAGGTTTTTAATGGAGATTTGGGAATGGTGAGGTCGATCGACTCCACTGAGCAAGAAGTAACTATTGTATTTGATCAGCGTCAGGTGATTTATGACTATGGAGATTTGAATGAGTTGGGGTTGGCCTGGTCAATTTCGATTCACAAGTCTCAGGGTTCGGAGTATCCGGTGGTGATTTTGCCTTTGTACATGCAGCATTATTTGTTGCTGTCCCGGAATTTGATTTATACCGGGTTGACTAGGGCAAAGCAGTTGGCGATCGTGGTAGGTTCTAGTAAGGCGATCGGGCTGGCTGTTAAAAAGCATGAAGTTGGACAGCGATATACTCGCTTGCAAGAGCGGCTAAAGGGCACCCATCCACTTAATTGATTTC
>JANNEH010000335.1:0-9492 GCA_031378405.1 Synechococcales cyanobacterium OTE_75_metabat_409 | reverse complement strand
ACCCGATGAATTGTTTTACTACTGACTTTTAGCAAACTGCTCAACTTTTCTTGAGAAAGCGAAAGCTTGTGGCGCAGCTCTGAAGGAGTAGATAGGGGAGATATTAGAGTAGCCATGGGAAAAATAAAATAAATCTCTTCTTCATTATTGAAAATGTCTAGACAAATGTCAAGTCATAGGTGATCCACATCGCAGTATACAAAGCATCTATTGAAATCTGGGCTTTTTGAGCCGAGTACCCAATTTGGGTAACTCCAAAGTAAAAATACTGCCGTGCCCCACCTTACTCTGCACACTTAATCGACCCCGATGGAGAGTCGCGATCGATTTTACAATGGCCAAACCCAAACCCGAACCGCCATCATGGCGCGATCGATTATTGTAAATCCGATAAAATCGATCGAAGATTCTTTTTTGGGCTTTAGCCTCAATACCCATCCCAGTATCTTGCACCTGAATAATCGCCATCCGGTTGCGCTGCCGCAAAAACACCGTCACCTGACCTTTAGCTGGAGTGTATTTAATGGCATTCACAATTAAATTAGTCACCAAACGGTAGAGCTGTTCACTATTGCCCCACACCCACAGAGCATGATCCACGCTCATAACGGTACTGAAATGAATATCGGCAGCCATCGCCATCGCCGCTAGCTCTTCATCTAAATCGGCCACAATATTATTCAAGCAACAGGCTTCCCATTCTTGCCGAAAACCAGTACTTCTGCCCCCATAAGCGCGCAGATCGATCCGGGACAGGAGAAGTAAATCAGAAACCAACTGAATTAAGCGTTGATTTTGGCGTTGAATGATAGTTAAGACATCTTGTACCTGTGGCCATTCGGCTCCGGGCTGTAGTAGTGCTGATTCCACTGTGGCTTGAGTGGCTGCCAAGGGTGTGCGCAGCTCATGGGCGGCATCGGCAGTAAATTGTTGAATATGTTGATAAGAGCGATAAATCGGTTTCATGGCCGACCCCGCCAACAACCAACTGGCGATTAAAATCACAATCCAGGCGATCGGCAACCCCACTGTTAACAACCAGCGCACTTCTTTCAGGTTATAAGCCACATCTTGTAAATCGCGGCTGACCTGCAAATAGCCCCAATCTCGCTGCTTTTTGTCATGCAACAACATAGTTTTTTGAATATATTTGTGGTCTGCTTGATCACTAATAATTAACTGCCGATCAGGAAGAACAATGTTTAGTTTAGATGGCAATTTATCGCCAGTGGTCGCCACTATTTTACCGCGAGTATCAAATAATTGAAGATGATACTCGTTTACTAAAATAGACTTGAGATAGCGATGAAACTGCTGTTTATTTGCGGGGCAATTTTGTGAAGTCAGACATATCTGAGGTAAAAAAGTCATGACATCTTTAGAAACCTCCCCCGGCTTACTCAGATTGGCCTCGATTTCGTCATGCATCACCCCCACAAAAGAATCTAGTTCTTTGGCGGCGCTAAACATTAAAATATGTTGGGTGGTGGCGTACCAAAATGTACCCATCGCACCCAGAATCAATGCCATAGCTATGGCGTAAGAAAAAGCTAGTCGCCAGCGAGTACGACTAAATAGTCGATTTATTTGCATGATTCAACCAACCACAAATCGATATCCAACCCCGCGCACAGTCTCGATCGAATTCTGACATTCAATATCGGCTAGTTTCCTTCGCAGCAACCGCATTTGAGCGGCTACCACATTACTGAAGCTATCGGAGTCTAAAGACCAAATCTGAGCGCGAATTTGTTCACTCGTTAAAATTCGATCAGGATGGCGCATAAGATATTCCAGCATTTGTAGCTCTTTGGTGGTAAGCGAGACAGTAGTGCGGTTTTTCCCAGAGACCTGCATGACAGTGCGAGTATTGTAGTCTAGCAGCAGATCTCCTGCCTGCAACTGTTGAGATTGTAACTGGGGCGATCGGCGCTGCAAGGCTCGCAGTCTGGCCAACAGTTCGGCCATGCCAAAAGGTTTAACCAAATAGTCATCGGCTCCAGCATCTAGACCCATCACTTTGTCTTCCATGCTATCGCGGGCAGTCAGCATTAAAATCGGCAGCGCCTGAGATTGGCGGCGCAGACGTTGACATAGCTCGATGCCAGAGAGACCGGGCAAGAGCCAATCAAAAACCCCCATTTCATATTTCGTCCAATTGGAGGTGAGGTATTCCCAAGCCAAGTCGCCGTCTTGTACCCAGTCCACCACGTAGGCCGATTGGGTGAGAGTCTGCTGGATAGCTGCTCCCAGGTCTGGCTCGTCTTCGACTAGCAACAATCGCATATCCCTGACTCCGCGATTTTATCTTCTCAATATATACCAGTGCGGGAAAAGTGAAAAAACGCTAGCCAAAAAATTGGCAAAAAAATAACCCACCTCTACAAGAGAAGCGGGAGCAGTAAGTTTTCGTGGTGTGTGATCTGAAGATGTTGAGTTGGCATTAAACAAATAACCAATAACACCTTTGACA
This sequence comes from Synechococcales cyanobacterium OTE_75_metabat_409, assembly GCA_031378405.1. Classification (GTDB taxonomy): domain Bacteria; phylum Cyanobacteriota; class Cyanobacteriia; order Cyanobacteriales; family Chamaesiphonaceae; genus JAAFHZ01. The sequence continues at coordinate 7,019 of JANNEH010000335.1, read as the reverse complement.
TTCCTTTAGTATTTCGCAGTAGTGTGAAATTGAGATGAAATTACCTATTGGTGAAAAAAATTTCTGAAGGTGCTTTGCAATCGAGGGCTGGGTATGTTAGCAATAACCGCTCACATCGTCTACTATGACCTCGATTCGCCGCCAAATTCGCAAATATTACCCCAACCGTCTGGAGTTAATTCACGAAACGCCCCATACTCTGACTTTTCAGCGTGGCTCATTGCCCCGCTCTAAGGCGCTGCAAAAAGCCTGGATAGATTATTTAGAGGCGTTGGTGTTCTTTTTACTACCAGTGGCCGCTTTTTTCTCGCCCTTGTCCCAGTTGTTCAAAGAAAAGCTGGCTCTAGAATTGAACGTAGCCTCGCCCAGTTACTACTGGATCGGTCTGGCGGTGATTGTGGTGCCAACTTGTTATACGGCTTTTTTCCGTCCTTGCTTTGCGGTTTGGACTTTTGATAAATCTACCCGCCAAATTCAGCGGGTGATCACCAATGGCTTAGGTATAGAGCTAAGCACTTATTTTAAGTTCCATGAAGTGGTCGATATTGAGGTTAGTCAGTATTGGGCAGGAGAAAAGAAAAAACATTACTACTGCTGGCTGGTGTTAGATTCTGGCTATCGGATTTTTCTGAGCCACTGTAAGACTGGAGAAGATCGCCGATCGAAGAATTTGATGTTGTACCATCATTTTGTCTTGGCCGAAAAGATGCGCAGTTTGCTTTCTTTGTATACACCACCCTCCCAAAGACCCGATCGGATTGGTGTACCAGTGAAGAGATCAGACAAGCGGAAAGATTCCTAAACCCCGGTTTTGATCTGTAATGGAGATCGATCATAGAGATCAATCTCCATAGCAGACCTTGACATGATCGAACTCCTAACGTTATAGTACTGACGAACTTAGTAATCTTCTTCGTCATGGTTTTGCAAACATCAGATAGCTTCGCTGATCAGATCGCCCAACTCCGCCAGCAACTGCAAACCGCAGGCTATGCCTACTATGTGCTCGATCAACCGATCATGGAAGATGCCGTGTACGATCGGCTCTATCGGGAGCTGCAAGATATTGAGACCGCTCATCCGGAACTAATTACCCCCGATAGCCCCACTCAGCGAGTCGGTGACAAGCTGAGTGCTCAAGCTACCGCCGTTGCCCACCGGATTCCGCTGTATAGCCTAGAAAATGCTTTTGACCTAGCCGAGTTAGCCAACTGGCAAACTGGCTGGCAGCGAGCGGCTGATCTTGCCGCAGATACTGCCTATGTCTGTGAGCTGAAAATCGATGGAGCGGCGTTGGCACTCACCTACCAAAATGGTCTGCTGGTGCGCGGCTGTACTCGTGGGGATGGGACTACCGGCGAAGATATTACCGCCAATATTAAAACTATTCGATCGATCCCCCTCCGACTCCAGATTGATCATCCTCCAGAGTTTGTGGAGATTCGGGGTGAGGCTTTTATGCCTTTGGCTATGTTTGCCGAAATTAACGTCGATCGAGCTGCTGCTGGGGACTATTTGTTTGCCAATCCCCGCAATGCTACTTCTGGCACCCTGCGCCAACTAGATCCTAAGATTGTTGCCCAGCGGCGATTGGACTTTTTTGGCTACACTTTGCATTGGCCCGATGATGCTGAAATTAAAATAGATTCTCAATGGGCAGCTTTGGAACTGCTCAAACAAATGGGTTTCCGGGTGAACCCTAACTGTGAGCTATGCCCAGACCTTACGGCAGTCGGGAAGTTCTATGACCAATGGCAGACCGATCGACAAAATTTGCCCTACCTCACCGATGGAGTGGTGGTAAAAATTAATGAAGTCGCTTTGCAGCAGGAATTAGGCTTTACCCAAAAGTTTCCCCGTTGGGCAGTGGCCATGAAGTATCCCGCCGAGGAAGTGCCCACTCAGCTATTGGATATCAGTGTGAATGTGGGCAGAACAGGGGCAATTACACCTTTGGCACATTTGGCTCCGGTGCAGCTTGGGGGTACGACAGTACAGAGAGCCACTTTGCACAATATCGATCGAATTACCCAACTGGGTCTCAAAATCGGTGATACGGTAGTAGTCCGCAAGGCCGGAGAAAGTATCCCGGAAGTAGTCCGGGTATTGTTAGAACTTCGCCCCGCCGATGCGCGGGAGTTTGTGATGCCCACTCATTGCCCGGTGTGCAGCCAACCAGTGGTGCGCTCTAGCCTCGAAGCGGCAACCCGCTGTGTGAATCCTCGCTGTGCCGCAATTTTAAAGGGTTCGATCGCCCATTGGGTCAGCCGCGAGAAAATGGATATTGATGGCATCGGCGATAAGTTAATTGAGCAGTTGGTAGATCAGGGCTTGGTTAGCTCGGTGGCAGATTTGTACTTTTTGACTGCCGAGCAACTCCAGACTCTCGAACGGATGGGTGCCAAGTCGGCAGTCAAAATTCTGGCAGCGATCGAGAAATCTAAGGCTCAGCCCTGGTCTAGAGTTTTATATAGCTTGGGGCTGCGCCATGCCGGGGCAGTAGTGGCCGAAAATATCGCCCAGAAATTCACAACTGTAGAAGCTTTGATGGCGGCGGAAGCGACGCAAATTGAAGGGATTTTTGGTATTGGCGGAGAAATTGCGACTGCCGTTACGCTGTGGTTTAAAGATGCTGAGAACTTGGCCTTGATCGATCGATTACGTCAGGCTGGTTTGAACTTAGCCGGAACATCTGTCGCTCCCAACACTGGGGTCTTCAGTGGTCAAGTTTTGGTAATTACTGGAACTCTGCCCACTCTGCAACGCAGTGAAGCTAAGGCCATGATTCAAAAAGCGGGTGGTAAGGTTACCGACTCCATCAGCTCCCAAACTAATTATTTGGTCGCTGGTGATAAGGCTGGATCAAAACTGGCGAAGGCTGAGAAATTGGCAGTGCCAGTGATTGATGAGGCTGAATTATTAAAAATGTTGAGCTAATGTTGCAAAACTGGCATTCTTCCTCGGTCAGCGACTTGTAGTAGTTCAGTATCAGAAGGCACCCTGATATTGGAAGCCCAACCCAGCTTTTCCATTAGTCGGATAAAAGAATAGGTAGGATCTATTAACCTCACCACCCGACCTTCATGCACAGAAAAACCATGACGGGCAGACCACTGAAAAACATGGTGCATATTATGCCAACCTTCACCAAAAGTAATTAATGCCACAAACCAGTTGTTACGGCTGTAGTCATTGGTAGTAAATGGTTGGGTTCCGGCTAAATGAGCCAAAGAATTAACAGTGGCAACACCATGAAACAGAATTACTGTACTTAGGCAGCAAGCACCTAAAAATTCCAACCCACCAATTTGAAACGATAGCAAATTTAATAATATCAAAGGCAAAAAGTGCAGCCGATCGATAATTTTCAGCCCCCAATCAGCTTCTACATCAGCGGGTAAACTAGGCGGCAAAAAATTCTTAGATAACAGCCAGCCTCCTTGTGACCACAAAAAACCTGATATTCCAGTGTATGGAGTATGGGGAGAGTGACTGTCACCAGTCTGGTCAGAAGAAAAATGATGCCCTTGAATGTGATGACCTTTCCACCAATTAGGTCCCATTTGACCAGCCGAACAAGCAATGATACTCCCAATCCATTTGACGATCGCCGGAGCTTGATAAGCTTTGTGAATGATTAATCGATGATAAATAGCAGTAATACCCATCATTCTGATGATGTACAAAAAGCACACCCAGAGCAAGGCTGGCCAAGATAAGCCCGTGATAAATGGAATAATTGCCCCCACATGACTAGCCAAAATGAGGAGAGGCCCCAGGCAATAGCTGAGAACTAAGATACGTGGGTACTTTTTCATGTTGGTAATTATAATTCATTGAGCATTGCCGGGGAGTTGTTTTTGCTCAGGAACTTTCCTGTTCTATAATTACCTACATGACTGTGACTCAATCCTGTCTCTTGATCGTGCCGCGTCTTCAGAGGAGCCTTGACTATTTATGAAAATTGCCCTAGCTCAACTCAATCCGATTGTGGGCGACTTGCAGGGTAATGCCGCCCAAATTTTAGCAGCAGCTCAAGGTTTGGACGATGTGCAACTACTCCTCACCCCAGAGCTTTCCCTTTGTGGCTACCCGCCCCGGGACTTGTTACTCGATCCAGGATTTATCAGTGCGGCGTTGGAACGGTTGCAGCGATTGGCGATCGAACTCCCCCCAGATTTAGCAGTGTTAGTTGGTTTACCCACACCTGCTGGGCAAATTGGTAAGCCATTGCACAACAGTATTGCTTTAATCCGCCAGGGCAAAGTAGAAGAAATTTTTCACAAACAACTACTACCTACTTATGGTGTGTTTGATGAAAATCGCTATTTTCAGGCCGGGATTGGTCGTAATTATTTTGCAGTGGCTGGGCTACGAGTGGGGGTGACTATTTGCGAAGATCTGTGGAATGATGCCGATTTTTGGGGAAAGCAAGATTATTTAATCAACCCGATCGAACAGTTGGCAGATCAACAGGTAGATTTAATTGTAAACCTTTCGGCTTCGCCCTATACAGTGGGTAAACAGCAAGTGCGGGAGGCAATGCTCCAGCATTTAGCCCAGAGTTATCAACAGCCTATTGTGTATGTAAATCAGGTGGGAGCTAATGATGACTTGATTTTTGATGGTGGTTCAATGGCCTTCGATCGGCAAGGGCAGTTAGTGGCTCGCGGTAAGTCTTTTCAGCCAGATTCTTTAATGATTGAATTTACGGAAGATTTACAGTTAGCTACAATTCAGCCATTGCACACCAACAGTGATGCCGAAATTTGGGCAGCATTGGTATTAGGAGTCAGAGACTACGCGACAAAATGTGGTTTCCAAAAGGCATTATTGGGGCTGAGCGGTGGCATTGATTCGGCTTTGGTGGCAGCGATCGCCGTGGCTGCTTTGGGTGCCGAGCGGGTGTTGGGGGTATTGATGCCTTCACCTTATAGTTCCGATCATTCAGTGACTGATGCGTTGGAGTTAGCTAAGTTATTGGAAATTCAGACCATGACTTTGCCGATCGAGGGATTGATGAAAGAGTTTGATACAACATTGGCTCCATTGTTCGCCAAAACGGAGTTTGGGATTGCCGAAGAAAATATCCAGTCCCGGATTCGAGGCACATTACTGATGGGAATTGCCAATAAATTTGGTCATTTATTGTTATCTACGGGTAATAAATCGGAGATGGCGGTGGGTTACTGCACTCTGTATGGAGATATGAACGGTGGTTTGGCAGCGATCGCCGATGTACCTAAGACTCGGGTTTTTTCTTTGTGTCGCTGGTTAAATCGAAATCAATTAACTATTCCCACCCAAATTATCGAGAAGCCACCGAGCGCTGAGCTACGTCCAGGTCAGGTAGACCAGGATTCGTTGCCGCCTTATGATCAGTTGGATGCTATTTTGCAGGGAATGGTTTGTGACCATCAGTCTGTGGAGCAATTGGTGCAACAGGGGTTTGCACCAACGACGGTAGCTAAAATTGCTCAGTTGGTAAAACAAGCAGAATTTAAGCGGCGACAGGCACCGCCAGGATTGAAGATTACCGATCGAGCTTTTGGGACAGGTTGGCGGATGCCGATTGCTAGTCGGCAAACCTCATAATTCAAGCCTTAACCAAGCTTTAAGCTGCTGGAACTGACGGTATCGTGGTTGTTCCAGAGATTTACTAGTCGCAAGTTGTTAAGATTATTAGCAGGGCTTCGAGGAAGCCCTGCTATCCCAAATGCTAGGAATTAACTCTATGTCAACCCTGCTAACCCGAGATTACACCCTAATTTTAGATAAAAGCGGTAGCATGTCTACCCCCGACCAACCCGGTGGCAAAAGCCGCTGGGCTTATGCCCAAGAATCGACCCTGGCTCTAGCACGCAAATGTGAACAGCTAGACCCCGATGGGATGACCGTTTATACTTTTGCTGGCAAATTCAAACGCCATGACGCAGTTACCGCTGCCAAAGTCGAACAGATTTTCTTGGAAAATGAGCCGATGGGTACGACCAATCTAGCCGCAGTGTTGCAAGATGCTTTCGATCGGTACTTCGATCGCAAAGCAAAAAACACCGTCCAAGGCAGCGGTGAAACAATTTTGGTAATTACCGACGGCGAACCAGACGATCGGCGCGCCGTCATTGAAGCGATTATCCAAGCCACCCAAAAAATGGATCGCGACGAAGAACTGGCAGTCTCTTTTATCCAAATCGGCCAAGACAGCCAAGCCACCGCTTTTCTCAAAGCCCTGGATGACGACCTCGAAGGCATTGGAGCCAAGTTTGATATCTGTGACACCCTCACCGCCGAAGCGATGGAAGATCTCAGTTTAGCTGAGGTATTATTGATGGCTATCCAAGACTAATGTGCCGCTATGGACCCGATCGATCAACTCCTGGCCAAACTCACTCCTAACTCTGCCGGTCAACCAGTCCCGAAGAAGACCCCAGAGCAAACTTCGCCACCACAACCCAGCAATAGATCGATCGACGATCTATTACAATCTTTGGGCGAAGCGGCCAAGCAATCAGTGCGAGAAAGGCTCCAATCTACAGCACCTAAATCGGTCTCTGTACCTGAGATTCAGGATTATCCACAAGAGCAGGTAACGCTGGAGTTGGCGGCTCAGGAAAAACAACAGCAACAAGCCATTCGATATCAACAACAGCGAGCGGCATTGGAGCAACAACGCCGCCAAGATTTACAAAGTCAGGCACAGACTTGGCTGCAAAAGCTCGATCGGCAGTCGGTGGAAGGTCGCTGGTTCGATGATTTTGCTTGTCACTATGAATCTCGCCTAGAAGCCGCGATCGAATATCTTGTTGCTCTGCAAGAAGTCAATTAATTGCCCCTTACATACAGGCGAACATAGAGATCCATCGATTCCATCGGTAGGGGCTACCCCTGTTAAGGTAACACATGTACTATAATTTATCTGTCGGCTGAAAACCTTAGCTAGTAGGTAATTGAAGATGATTAGTGCTATCTTTGAGCGATTCGTTGAAAACACTTCCGTAACCGTGATGGTTAGAGCCATT
>JANNEH010000113.1:0-5073 GCA_031378405.1 Synechococcales cyanobacterium OTE_75_metabat_409 | reverse complement strand
AATCGCCCCCGCGATCAAGATGAGCGTCGCCCCCGCGCTGATACCAGCGATCAATCTCGCGATTCTCGCACCCGCTCCAACCCACCTAACACCGAACGCCGTTCCTCACCACCGAACAACGACTGGCAAGACGAAGACGAGTGGTACTAACACCCCTATGGAAAACTTTCGCAATTATTACGAAATGCTGGGCGTAGAGCGCAATTCTCCCCCAGACGAGATCAAAAAAGCTTTTCGGCGCTTGGCACGCCAATACCATCCCGACCTGAATCCGGGGGACAAAGGTGCTGAAGAAAAGTTCAAAGAATTCAACGAAGCTTATCGGGTGCTCTCTGACCCGGCAGCCCGCAGTCAATACGACCAATTTACTCGCTTTTGGCGAGGCAAGAAAAACCGCACTAACCCAGATTTCTGGAACGGCAATCGTTCTGCCGAAGCCAAAAATGAAAATCGGGCCAAAACCGAAGAAGACTTCAGTCAATTTGGTGACTTCAACAGTTTTATCGATCAACTGCTGGGACGGCGACCCAAACCCAACACCTATGACCGCAACGAAGCAGAAGTAGGCGGTGGTCGCCGAGGCCGTACTTCTACAGTGGAACCAGAAGAAGACTTCCGCAATGTTGCGCCCCCTCGTCCTAAAAATGTCGAGGCCGAACTGCGTCTGCCTCTAGAAAAAGCCTACCAAGGTGGTAGAGAGCGGATCAAACTAGAAGATGGTCGATCGCTAGAGGTAGAGATGCCAGCAGGCATGGTGCCCGGACACAAAATCCGTCTGCGCGGCCAAGGAATTGCCAACGGCGATCTGTTCCTCAAAATCGAAGTCATCCCCCACCACCGCTTTCGCTTGGTTGGGATAGATGTCTATTGTGCTTTGCCAGTTACCCCGGCTGAGGCAGTGTTGGGTGGCTTCGTGGAAGTGCCTACCTTAGATGGCTTAGTCAAAATCTCGCTCCCTGCCGGAATCACCGTCGGGCAAAAGCTGCGGCTAGCAGGCAAAGGTTTCCCCGATGCCGAGGGCCAGCGTGGCGACCAGTTATTAGAAATCCAAATCGTTTTACCCAAAACTGTATCCCAAGCTGAACGGGATCTGTACGAAAAAATTAGATCGATCGAAACCTTCAATCCCCGCTTAGACGACGCTGGCAACAGCTAAGTCTGGAACTTAAGCCTGACAATTAGTAGTCTCAGTAAGTTAAAGCTCCGATCAGGGCATAATTTAGTCGTGTCTCCCTCGAAATCATCATGCATCTCTTATCTTTAGATAATTCCATTTTGTTTATGCTGGGCACCGTAGTAGCCATCTGTTTCTCTGGCTTAAACTAAAGATATTTATGTCTGCCTACGAAAAAATTTATGCGGTAGTCAGAAAGATACCCCCTGGCAAAGTAGCGACTTATGGACAAGTTGCTGGTTTGGCAGGGTTATCGGGTAAAGCCAGGTTGGTGGGCTATGCTCTGTACAAAGTCCAAATTGCAGATGATATTCCTTGGCAAAGAGTGGTCAATGCTAAAGGGGAAGTATCTTATGCTGTCTCTCGCAATGGTGCCGATCATGTACAGCGCAATTTGTTGGAGCAAGAAGGCATTAAATTCAATGAGCAAAACAAAATAGATTTGAAGGTTGATCGATGGCAAGAATTTCTAGCTGATTAGCAGTAGCAGGATGAGCACGACGATAGAATGGCATAAAATTTACAATAGCTGAAAAGCCTTGAAAGGATCTCCATCAACTTCTTTGCCCTGTAGCAACACCCCAAAACCACCTAAACCTATCGGATCGATAAGCTGATGTAGCGATTGTCGTCTCTCTAGAGATTCTGGTTGAGAAATTCGATCGCCCAAACCCAAATGCATCAACCACATGCCCTGCTTCGTAAAACCTAGCTCCCGTAGCCCCAATTTTTTTCCTTGGCGCGCCAAACTAGTGAAATCCACATGCGCCGTCAAATCTTGCTCACCAACATGAATATAAGGATTAGAATGATAGCGATGCTGATAATAGCATTGCAAAGTGCCCTGGCTCCGTTGCGGATTATAGTATCGCTGACTAGAATAACCATAGTCGATCGACAGTAGATAGCCCCGTTTTAGTCTAGCTGCTACCATTTCTAGCCAATCGATCGCCGCCAGATTCACTTCAGTGCGATAACCATCTTCGTAGCTCAAAAGCGGGATCTCAGCCTGTTCAAAATACTCCATTAACTTGGGCGTGGAAGGCAGCCCTAATTCTTCTTTTAATTCTTGGTCAGATCCAACTGTAACATAGACTTCTTGGAGTACACTGTCTTTGACAACTACTTGATGAACAGGCAGAGCATCGATCAATTCGTTAGAGAAAAAGCAGCCAGTGATCGAATCGGCCTCTAAGTCTTGCCATGTTGCCCAACGCACTGGCCGATCGACTAATATTTGCTGCTGACAAAGACGCATCGCCGCCGAAGTTTCTATAATCACATAGTCTAGATTAGCAAATAGCTCAGGATAACATTTTTGCCAGTAGTTCAAGATATCTTTAGCGGTTAAACCCTGTCCAGCACCCATTTCTACTACAGTAAAAGGCTGTGGTTTAGCTAATAGCTCCCACAGTTCAGCAAGCTGAATGGCCAACATTTCACCAAAGTCTGATCCTAAATGTGGTGAGGTAAAGAAATCACCACGACTGCCTATTCGATCTGGGGTACATTCGTAATAGCCTAAATCTGGGGCATAGAGGACTAGCTCCATGTAAGTGGCAAAGGTGATGCGGCGATCCGGGTGGCTATGGATGTTGGCCAGCAATAGCTCTAAAAGTGGATTGGCCGCTGAAGCTGTGGCAAAGGTCATGAGGCTAAATTAAAAAGACTTTCTCAGTGTAGCAAGTGATCCATCTTGCCCAGTAAATTCTGCTCGACCCAGATCAAAGCAAGCGATCGACAAAAACCTGAGTTTTCGATGTTGAAAAATATCAAAAACAGTGTGAAAGTACTTGAGTTTTTTTGTTCTATGCGGTACTCTTGTTCTGAAGGCTATCCAGCAGGTATTTTTGCAATTCGAGGTATATTTCTATGGATTTTGCATCCACGCTCGATCGATTCCAGCAACTCACCCAAGACCACAGCACCCAGTTTAAGCCACAGCTTCACCAAATCCGTCAAAAATTAGACGCGGAGATGGCTCAATTACAGCAGCAAGAAGCCGAGTTGGTTCAAGCCCAAAACCAGGCACTGCAAGAATTGCGGCAAGCCATTAGCACCGATGCTCGATTTCTATTGGCAACAGCACAATTCCAAATTTTTGTGGAGAGCATTGTGCCCAAAAAATACCCCAGCTATTATTCCCGACCACAAATACAGGTAGCCAACAAGGTGGCCGATTGGCTACTAAACCAATCAACTGAAGCTATCGGCATATCCAAGTATCAGGAGGATATAGATCATGATGGCTATGATGATGAACGCACTTACACGCTGTATAGTTATGGCATAGACATCCAGTGGGGCGACAAAGCAAAGAGTATTCGTGAGATCCAAATTGAGCGAGTCTATGGAGTTGCCGAACACCGGATGCATGATCCAGCAGACCAAATCGATGAGATTGGTGATAGATTCAATACTTTTTATAAATGGGATCAGCAGACAGTAGAGGAAAAAATATTGGCTTTAGAAATGGGCTATTTGACCTACTATGTCTGCACATTGCTAAAACTACAGCCTCAAAAAGTTCAGATTGTCTATGATTCTACTGCTAGAGCAGAGTGAGAGGTGCTATGTATCTCAGTCTATCGGCTTATGGAGGTGTGACGACCAGGCAAGCGCTGGAGACGATCACTGCTGCTGGTATTCAACAAGTAGAGTTGGCGATCGGGGTACGACCTGATGCAAATATCACCACAACTATCCATGAATTTCAACAACAGGGTATGGTTTTTCGCGCCCACCATGCTTTCTTGTGGGAATCTCGTCATCATCCTTTTAATTTGGCTCAGGTAATCGATCAAGATTATTTCCAGCGGATGATTGGATGGTTGGCTAACTGCGGTATCAAGGCTTATTCTGTGCATCCTGGTAGCTATGGTATTGATCGATCCACTGCTTGGCAACAAATGCTACAAAATCTGGAATGGTTGCAGAGTCTTTGTAAACAGCAAGAAATCACTCTAGGGGTCGAAACCATGTATCCCGGTAAGGAAGGCAATTTTTTGGGCAGTTTGCCAGAAATTATGGAGTTACGGCGGCTGATGCCTACTTTGCAATGGGTATTGGATCTTTCTCACTTGAATTTGTGGCCAAGTGATCAGTTGCTGAACCGATTGCTGGTCATTGAAGAGCTGGCTCCTCATCTGCTAGAAATTCATCTTTCTGACAACGATAGCCTATTGGATCAGCATCGACCAATCACCGATCGAACTTGGTGGCTACCGTGGCAACATCTTTGGCCTGCCCATATTCCCTATGTGCTAGAAACCCGGCTAAATCGACAGTCGCCAGCGATGATAAGCCAAGAGTGTCAAAGAGTTCAAAGCTATCTAACAGGCTGAGATACAACGTTCCGGTTGAGCAGTAGCAACAAACATCGCATCCGAACTAAGAGCTTTGGGAAGTCAGCTCCAACCGGTTTGTTAGACCGCAATCGATCAAAATTAATCTAGCAAACTGATTGTAATACTACCACCTTCTATTGCTTGAATTCGCAAATCATAACCTCGCAACAACTGCATCCCGATTAGAGGAATAGTTTCCGACTCGTTGATGTCAATTGTGCGGTATTGGCCATCCCAGATTACAACCGCAATATAAACCTCGAAAATACAGGACGTGCCATCTCCCAAAGTCGCAGCATCACGCCCCTTCCAGATTAGATCCAGAGACGTAATCGTGCTAGATGGCAGAGTTAAGAAACCAGAAAAACCTGTATCGATTACCGCATCAACCAGTTGTGTTTTGGTATCATTTTTTACCACAACTGGGAGAATCGCTTCACAACTTTGATTCACTATTCCATGCATCATATGGATTTTCTCAGACTCCGCGCACCAAAATGGTAAACCGCCTGGTGTCCAATGCGGATAAACCAAGTCTGGGCATCTGGCACT
>JANNEH010000315.1:0-3860 GCA_031378405.1 Synechococcales cyanobacterium OTE_75_metabat_409 | reverse complement strand
CGATCGCCCAGATCCTGCTGCGCCTGATGAGCCTTGGCAAACCCAAACTCCCTGGTTTCATTGATCAAATCTCGAAAAATAGTCAGCGCATCCGTTGGCATCGTCGCATGATAAGCATGGCCGCCATTTTCATAAGCCTGCATAATCTGCCACCATTTCTTCAAATCACAGGCAAAACTGGTACTCGTCGTCGCCTCCAGTCGCTCTAACGCCAAGCCACTCAGCATCACCAAACCACAGCAGGGCGAACCACTCCAGCCCTTCTGGGGCGCACTGATCAAAACATCCACCCCACAGGCCACCATATCTACCCAAATCGTGCCCGAGGCAATGCAATCTAGCACAAAAATTCCGCCAACTTCATGTACCGCCGCAGCTACAGCTTTAAGATAATCATCCGGCAAAATCAGCCCTGCCGACGTTTCCACATGAGGTGCGAACACCACATCTGGTTTCTCAGCTTTAATCGCCGCAACAACCTCTTCGATCGGAGCCGGTGCAAACGCCGCCTGCAAACCATCAGCCACTGGCCGCGCCATCAGCACCGTGGACTTCGCTGGAATATTGCCCATCTCAAAGATCTGTGTCCAGCGGAAACTAAACCAGCCATTCCGAATCACCAGACAATTCTTACCCGTGGCAAATTGCCGCGCCACTGCCTCCATCGCAAACGTACCGCTACCCGGCACAATCACTGTGGCTTGGGCGTTATAGACCTGTTTCAAAGACCGGGAAATATCCTGCATCGTTTTTTGAAACGACTGGGACATATGGTTCAGAGCGCGATCGGTATAAACAACGGAATATTCTAAAAGTCCATCAGGATCGATGTTGGGAAGTAAGCCAGCCATATTTGCCTCTCATCTAAGACAAGATATTGTAGCTCACAAAAGACCGAGTTCTCGCTTGAGTAGCCCGATCGATCGCTCCCCCACATAACTTTCACTCTCTACTACCTTGGGAATGCGCATCAGATCTTCGCTGGCATTTTCGATCGCCTTTTTCACCCGCGCCAGACTAGCCCGATCGCTCACAATTAAATGGGCACTCCGGACGATCGCCTTTAGCTTATAACTGTCTGCCACCTGACAGGTATTAATCAAAATATCTTCGCCCCGCATACTATAGACAATGGCCTCGGCGATCGCCAAAATGCCATCACTGACACTGACAATGCCCACATGGCTATTTTTGGGCACCGACTTGAGCACTGCCAATTCTTTGCCATAATCCTGTAGATCTACAGGCAACACCCGCACACTGCGAGGCGCGGCAATAGTCTCAACCTCACTAATAAAATATCGGCTGGTTACTACTGTCCCCGCATGGGTTTGAGCCAAGACTGCATCGAGTTGTTCGATCGGTACCAATTGCACCGGCACTCCCAAAGACTGTTGCAGTTCTTGAGTCATGAGTTCCCCAGCCCCAATATCGCGCTGCGGTACCGATACAAAAACCCTGGCTCCACAGCGCAAACGCCAATCAATTTCGGCTAAAAACAGTTCCCGAGCTTCCTGCAAAGAAGCCCCATGAATCAACATTTTATTCAGACTTTGGCTGGCCACTTCTTGGACATTTTGGCGAATCTCAGAAACAGACAAATCAGCGTTGCCGCTTTCGTTGCCCAAAGACTTCACATAAATACCCGAACCAGCTAAAGATTCTACTACCCCGGTGGTCTCTAGCTGGTTATAGACTTTGCTGATGGTATTACGGTGTAGCCCCGTCTGCATTGCCAGTTGGCGAGTACTGGGCAACCGATGACCGGGCGAAAACTGCCGCGAAGCAATGCCAAACAAAATTTGGTCGTAGAGTTGTTTAGAAGCCGGTACATCACTGTCCGGCTGAATGTGAAACTGCACTAAGCACCTTTTTTGGCTGGTGTCTTTGTTTGTGCACCTGGCTTCGCCCCTGTTGGTTTAGCCGCAGGAGGAGCTTTGGCTGGAGTTGGGGTATCAGATGGAGGTTGAGCCATTTCTAGCAACTCGGTGGTGGTGGCAAAGCTATAGCCTTGGGCGCGGAGTTGACGGATAATTTCGGGTACGGCTTTGGCAGTATTTTCATGATTGCCGCCGCCATCGTGCATTAAAACAATGCCGCCAGGAGTAGCCTGAGAAACCACATTTTTCACAATAGTTTCCACCGAGGGACGACGGGGTTGACTATCACCAGAATCTGCTGACCACATCAAAACCGTGTCATTAAGCTTGTGAGAATAAGCCACTAGCCCGTTAGTCAATACTCCACCTGGTGGCCGAAAATAGGCTGTTTTCACATTGAGCATGTCTAAAAACATTTTGTTGGTGTCGTCAATTTCTCGCTGAGCAACTACTCCTGCCATATTGTGATACCAGTGGTGTACGGTGTGGTTGGCCAATTCATGACCACCAGCCACCACTTTTTTGGCGATTTCGGGGAAAGATTTCAGGGGTTGGCCGATCATAAAAAAGGTGGCTTTCACGTTCTCTTTTTTGAGGGTGGCCAAGATATTTTCGGTGGTTTGAGGCCAAGGGCCATCATCGAAAGTCAGAGCGATCACTTTTTTATCGCCAGTCAACTGCACGTCTTTGATCGTCTTGGCTCGGAAGGGCACAGGGGTTTCGTACTCGATCGGCACCTTGGCCAATAATTGCTGATTAGCAGCCACGGTATCACCGATACCTAACTTAGCTAAAGAATCGAGGCTAGAGCTACTCAATATTTGGGTAACCCCAACAAAGATGCCAATAACAGCAGCTAGACTGGCAACAGCGAGACCGATGAACCTTAGCAGCTTCTGAGAGGAAGCATTTGTTGAGGGCTTTTTCTTATACATGAGATTGCGGAGACGAAGTAGGTAGGGATCAAGCTCTGACTGGATTTTTCTGGTGCGGACAAACACAGCTCCGCCCATTTTTCCTATATGGTATCACGCGCTAAAAATCTCGATCACCTTTGATCTAGCCATCGCTATATCCCATGGCCTTGAAGTATAATCCGGGGATGTCAAAGCCTGCTTGAAGATTTTTAATGTAGATATGCAGGCTATGTTTTCCCTGTAACTTCTCTCCCAATCTTATGTCGAGTAAATCTATCCCGTCCGCCTTTTCGATGGACGACTTCGCCCAAGCCCTCAATGCCGAGTCCATCAGTTTTGAGAAAGGCTCGATTGTGAAGGGCAAAATCTTCAGTCATGATACCAACGGTGCTTATGTAGATATCAAAGGTAAATCCTTGGCCTTTGTGCCGATCGAGGAAGCCGCTGGTGGATATGAGGTGGATTTGGATGCCTTGTTGCCGATCGGGGAAGATTTTGACTTTTTGGTATTGCGAGAGCAAGATGCCGATGGTCAGGTCACGTTATCCCGGAAAGAGCTACAGATTCGATATGCCTGGGACAAGATAGCTGAAATTCAAGAAAACAAAGAATCGGTTACAGTGCGGATTACTGGCACCAACAAAGGCGGCGTGACTGTAGATTTCCAGGGCTTACGGGGCTTTATTCCCAAGTCGCAGCTCACTGAAAGAGATCTGGAATCTTTGAAGGGCACCAATGTGACCGCCTTGATTATCGAAGCCGATCAAGAACGCAATAAGTTTGTGCTGTCTCAAAGACAAGCTAGCCGCAGCGCTAACTTTAGTCAGTTGCAATTGGGTCAACTGATTACTGGTCAGGTGGTGAGCATCAAGCCTTTTGGGGCATTTGTCGATTTTGATGGCACCACTGGTTTGCTGCACATTAAGCAAATTAGCCAAGAGTTTGTGCCCGATTTAGGGGCAGTGCTGTCGATCGGTCAAGAAATTAAAGCCCTGATTGTGAGCCTCGATGAAGGTACTGGCAAAATTTCTTTATCTACGCGGGTGTTGGAAAACAAACCGGG
>JANNEH010000313.1:0-2002 GCA_031378405.1 Synechococcales cyanobacterium OTE_75_metabat_409 | reverse complement strand
ACATCGATCCATATCTGTTGACCAGTAAGGCGTAGAAATTGCCATTGGGTGCCGGTGGTAACGCTGCCATAGATACAGGGAATATCTTGGCCATCGGCCTGATTGAAGCGCTGGGCAGCGACCATTTCGGCTATGCATTGTCCCCAACCGCCATTTAACTCACCTTTTTTGGCCTCAATTAGCACTACCACTGGAGCTTTGATGGATACTTCACTGCTAGAGCGCGTCAATAAAAAATCGCATACCCCATTTAGTCCCGACGGGATATCGATCGTAAAATCGACCCCCGAAAACAAACCCACCTGCCGATCTAGCAATTCTCGCAACTCAAATAATAGAGGAGCAATAATAAACTCCGATCGAGCTTTTTCTGTCCCTAAGATCGCCGCGAAAGATGCCGTTCGCTGTAAAAGATCGGCCAAATTCGGACTAGGAGTTAAGGGTGGAATAGCTGGTAAAAAAGAGTCGGTAATAATTTGCAAATTAAACTGTTTTTCGACTTGCTTAACGGTAAAACTGCTGTAGGACATGGCGAATCTATTAGTAATAAAGCTATTTCCAGAAGACTTTGGGCAGGATTTGGCTGCGATCGACTCGTTGTTGGTATTTCACGGCAAAGTTCAGCAGTGAGTCTAGTAAGGAATCAGAAAGAAAATGGGGTGCTAAACCTAAGTTAATTAGTTTTGTGTTGGTGGCTTTGAAATAGTGATCTTCTTTTTCGACCCGAGGGTTCTCGATGTTATTGATCTCTACTTTCAGACCCAGGGCGCTACCGGCTTGCTGCACTTTCAAGGCCAAATCGTTGACGCTGAACTGCTCGGTGAATTGATTAAAGACTCGGAATTCGCCTCGATCGGCAGGGGTGGCGATCGCCAATTCCACACAGCGCACGGTATCCCGAATATCTAAGAAAGTACGAGTCTGGCTACCATTGCCATAGACCGTGAGGGGATGCCCGATCGCCGCTTGAATACAAAAACGATTTAAAGCTGTGCCATAAATTCCGTCATAGTCCAAACGGTTGATCAACAGCTCATCGCGGCCAGTTTGATCGGTGAGCACTCCATAGACCACTCCCTGGTTCAAATCGGTAGCTCGGATGCCCCAGACTTTGCAGGCAAAGTGAATGTTGTGAGTGTCGTGAACTTTGCTGAGGTGATAGAAAGAACCGGGCTGTTTGGGATATGGCAGAGTATCTTTGCGGCCATTGTGTTCGATCGTGATGTAGCCTTCTTCGATATCGATGTTGGGGGTGCCATATTCGCCCATGGTGCCCAGTTTGACCAAATGGCAATCGGGTAATAGCTCATGGATGGCATAGAGCAGATTCAGGGTACCCATCACGTTATTGGTCTGGGTGAGGACGGCATGTTCGCGATCGATCATCGAAAAAGGAGCCGATCGCTGTTCGCCAAAATGGACGATCGAATCTGGCTGAAATTCTTGTAGAGTCGCAGTCAAAAAGCTGTAATTGTTGATATCACCGATATATAGGGGCAAAGATTTGCCGGTGAGTTCTTCCCAGCGACCTACCCGCTGCTGGATCGGGGCGATCGGAGTCAGGGTTTGAATGCAGAGTTCGGCATCCCAATGTCGCCGCACTAGGCTATCTAAAATAGCCACTTCGTAACCGCGTTCTGAAAGGTACAGGGCCGTCGCCCACCCACAATAACCGTCGCCACCAATAACCAGAACTTTCATATCAAAGATTTTTTTAATATATTTGTGTTGGAGTTGAATGTGATTCCGTCAGTGATTGGCTATACTAAATCGGCAAAATACTGGCTGGCGATGCTGCTCTGGGCATCGGGAATCGAGATTTAATGTATCAGGTTTTGGCGATCATTGGGTTGGGATTCGATCAATGCTCACCTGCAATAGCTGCCAATTCGGGGATCTCATCAGCAAAGCTTGCTGTGCGCACAAATTCAAACGGCCCAGCGATCGAACCCCACACCCGCTCATCGCTCTCTAAATCACAGCCCCGATCGAGGCTGCTAAA
>JANNEH010000085.1:0-32805 GCA_031378405.1 Synechococcales cyanobacterium OTE_75_metabat_409 | reverse complement strand
GTCGCTGCATCTGGGGGCTACTATATTTCTACTAATGCCAGCCGCATTTTTGCTCAGCCCAACACTATTACTGGCTCGATCGGAGTCATTGGTCTCCAGCTCAATTTCCAGAAACTCGCTAGCAGCCAGGGTTTAACTTGGGATGTGGTCAAAACCTCCAAGTTCGCCGACAGCGCTACGATTTCGCGTCCCAAGACCAAAGAAGAACTAGCGATCGCTCAGAAGTTTGTCAACCAAATCTACGATGAATTTCTCAATCGGGTAGCGGAAGGCCGCAAAATTCCCAAAGAAAAAGTCAACGAAATTGCCCAAGGTCGAGTCTGGTCGGGTGCTGAAGCTCAAAAAATTGGACTGGTAGATGAGTTGGGTGGATTGGATGCGGCGATCGCCTATGCCGCCAAGCAAGCTCAGCTAGGTGACAACTGGGAGTTGGCCGAATACCCTGATACCGAAGATTTCCAAACTCGGTTATTAAAACGCCTGACTGGGGAGGAGGCCACGCTGCTCAAGCAACAAACTAGTCCTACTGAAACTATCTTGACCAAGGAGTTCCAAAAATTCCAATCTTCTCTCACCGATCTGCAAAGCCTTAACGACCCGCGCGGCGTTTACGCCCGCATGACATTTGACCTCAAGTTGGATTAGAATTATTAGTACATACACTCGCTTAATTGGAGCCAAATACAATGTCAACTGAATTAGAGCAAGTCCTATCATCGATTTCTGGACTCAGAACTGATATCACTGGTCTTAAAACCGATATCACTGGTCTTAAAACTGACTTTACAGGTCTCAAAACTGATGTAGAAAACTCGAACACTAAGTTTGACAACTATCAAAAAGCCACCCAATGGGTGGTTAATCTAGCTTTTAGCCTGATTGCCTCGGCTACTTTAATCACAGTGGTATCTAGCGTATTTCGTCGCTAAAGACATCTGAAGAGATCGGCTTACTTCTTGAAGTTGGCATCATACAGTGGCTGAACAGTATAACCAGCTTTACGAAGCAGGGAAATGACTCCCTGTTCGCCACCTAAATGACCAGCTCCCACCCCAAAGAAAGTCGGTTTTTCTTGGGCGATTTTACTCATTCTGGGAATCCAGTTGCGATTGCGTTGGTTGAGCAAAGCTTCGATAAACTTTTCATTCCCGACGGTTTGGGTGCCGCTAGTGGTGCTGAATTTATTGATAAAGCGTTGGATTTTGTCTACATCTTGGCTTTCGTAGGCGGCATACAACTCCTTCATACTTTTTTCTGATTCTTTTTTGACCGCTTCGCGATTATCGATCGCGCTAATCAGTCCGGCAATCTGCTGCTTCATCGGCACCTGATTAAATACATCAAACTGCTCATCTGGTTCCTCGATGCCAAAAACCTCTAGCTTGCGACTCTTGGCGACCCGGACTAACATTGCTTCCCAAGAAGACTTAGAACAATTTTGGGAATAATCAGTACCCAACACCATACTAGTTAAGATAAACGGCTGCAAATTGCTAATCATCCACAGCGGTGTGTAGCGCTCTTTTTCAAAGAAGTTCTTCACCTTGCTGTACTCTTGTGGGGTCATTAGCTCTTGCAGCGATTGATTTCCGGGTCTTCTCATGCCTCCAGAAGCCAACATCATCGTCCCCAAATCGTCCAAATCTATCTCTAGGTAAATTTGTTGTACGCTGTCTAGAGCTTTTCTTTGTTGCTTACCAATCAATAGCTTGTCTCGACAAATACTGTGGATCGTGCCGAATAGATAGGATGACTTGGCTAAGCCATTGCCAGAGATCTCCCACAAGAGGGTTTTCTCGGTAGGAACTTGGCTCCCAGAAATTTGCGGAGTCAGGGTCAAAAATAAAGAACTCAACAGAGATGCGAAAAAATGCTTACGGTATTTGCGAATCGACATGGCACTAAAAAAACGAATTATCACCATTCTAGTCTGGTAAAGTCATCGGTTAAGATAGACTGAGAACTATTAATAAAAATCAGTCTCTATATGAGCGACTCTACTGCTGTCGCAATTCAGCAAACTTCTGTGCAACTCCGTGAAAGAACTATTGATTGGCTGCGTGAGAATGTCTCTGAGCATCGAGTCAATCACATCTTGGGTGTAGAAGCCATGTCCGTGGAACTGGCCTTGACCCATGGCCTAGATGTAGAAAAAGCTGCCTTGGCTGGTTTGATGCACGACCTAGCGAAGTATTTCAAGCCACAACGACTTTTGGATATGGCCAGGGCTGAGGGGTTAGAATTAGACCCGGTAGATTTGGTGAATCCGCACCTCCTACATGCTGATGTGGGGGCGATCGTGGCCCGAGATGATTTCCAAGTGACAGATCCAGAGGTGCTCAGCGCAATCGCCGACCACACCCTGGGAAGACCAGGGATGTCTGCGTTAAGCTGTGTTGTATTCTTAGCCGATAGTTTAGAACTAGGTCGTGGTGATGAACCCATACTCCAAGATCTGCGCCTCCAAAGCCACCAAAACCTGATTACTGCCGTTTGGCACACCTGCGACTATGGCCTGCAACACTTAATCTCTGCTCAAAAACAGATTCATCCCCGCACTATTCGCACGCGCAATTGGGCAATGGCCGAATCTTTAAAAGCTGCCACCCTCTAACAACTTCTTACTGCTAACACTCTCTAAAAGTACCCTATGCAAACAATCGCTGCTCCGATCGCTACTAAAATTTCTTATACCAGTGAAGATTTATCGTTTTTGGCTGCTCGTGCTGCTGACGATCGCAAAGCCGGAGATATGACTCTCTTAAAAATATCGGAAGTTTCTTTTATTGCCGACTATCTATTGATCGTCACCGGTTTCTCGCGTGCTCAACTGCGGGCGATCTCTGAATCAGTGCAAGAACAAGTCAAAGCAGCCTACGACTTGCTTCCAATCAGCACCGAAGGTGCCTCCCATGGCGACTGGGTATTGGTAGATTATGGCGATGTAATTGTTCATATTATGTCTCCAGATGGCCGGGAATTTTACAACCTAGAGGCTTTCTGGGGTCATGGCGAACTGATTGATTTACCAGTGTTTGATTAAGTTTTTTGATTAAGTCTACGAGGTATTCAACCACAACTTAATCTTGGTAGGTGCTGCGGGGATCTACCTGTCGTAAGATAATTGGGCAGTTCAAGCAGCCGCTGGGTAACAAGGAGCATCTACGATATGGTGAGAATCGGTATTTTAGGACTGGGCACCGTCGGCACTGGTACCGCCCAGATTTTGCTTGACCCGATCGGTCGTCATCACTTGCTGGGCAAGGTAGAAATCGCCAAAGTGGGGGTACAGTCGATCGATAAACCTCGGGAAGTTAAACTGCCTGTGGGGGTACTCACTAATGATTTAGACTCGATCGTCACTGATCCCACGATCGACATTATTGTGGAAGTAATGGGCGGGATTGAACCGGCCCGGAGTTTGATCTTGAAATCGATCGCCCATGGCAAACATGTGGTGACGGCCAACAAAGCGTTGATCTCCCGCTTTGGTGACGAAATCTATACTGCTGCCAACCAAGCAGGGGTGTATGTGATGCTAGAAGCCGCTGTGGGCGGTGGTATTCCGGTCATTCAGCCTCTAAAACAGTCCTTAAGTGTCAATCGCATCCATCGGGTTACGGGCATTATTAACGGCACCACCAACTACATTCTGACCCGCATGACCGAAGAAGGCGGGGAATTTGCCGATATTTTGGCCGATGCTCAGGCTTTGGGTTATGCCGAAGCCGATCCCACTGCGGATGTGGATGGTCTGGATGCTGGGGATAAAATTGCTATTTTGGCTTCTTTGGCTTTTGGCGATCGCATTAAGCGCGAAGAAGTTCACTGTGCCGGAATTCGCAAAGTTGGAGCCACTGATATTACCTATGCCACCACTCTGGGCTATGTGATTAAATTATTGGCGATCGCTGAGCGCAGTCCCGATGCCTCGGTAGCTGTGCGGGTGCATCCCACCTTACTTTTAAAATCCCATCCTTTAGCCAGTGTCAATGGGGTGTTTAATGCCATTTTGATCGAAGGTGACCCCTTGGGTCAGGTAATGCTGTTTGGGCCAGGAGCAGGAGCGGGAGCGACCGCTTCTTCGGTGGTTTCGGATATTGTGGTAGTGGTCGGAGCGATGCTCGGCCAAAGTGGCGGCGACTCCATGAATCCTTTAATGAACTGCCCTCACCAGCAATATGCCACCATGTCTTTGTTAGAAAACTTGATAGGCCGCTTTTATGTGCGAATTCTGGCCAAAGATTTTCCAGGCACGATCGGCAATATTGGTATGTCCTTTGGCGATCACCATGTGAGTATCGAGTCGATTGTTCAAACCTCGGTCACCAAAAATGGTGCCGAGATAGTAGTAATCACCGGCGAAGTAACCGAAGCAGATTTTCGCCAAGCATTGCAGTCGATCGAGCAACTCTCAGCCATTCAAAGTATTCCCACTATTCTGCATGTGGTCAGGTAGCTCGTTTCGCTTTTAAGATGGCCGTCTCACTTAGGGTCTGATAATTTTCGATCCTTTCCTGAGCTTCTGGATACTTGGGGTCTGTAGTTGGGACAGCTTTGAGCAAGCTGATTGCTCTATTCCATTGGGCAGAAATTTTTTCCCATTCTTGTTTAGTCGTGGCGGTTTGACTAGCTAAAGTTGCCACATTAGCAATATTGATCGCTCGGTTGTAATTGTTGGTTTCAACTCTGGGGCTAGGCTTAGCAGAAACTGCCGGGGGGGTCTTCGGCAATGGTTCTAAGCCATTGGGTGATAAGGCATTACCAGTGATGGGCTTAGGAGTCGAATTGATCCAACTATTCAGACTCAGCGCCACACAAAGTAGCGTCAGCATTGTAAAGAGTATCGCCAGAGGGTGAATAGCATTTAGCTGTGCGCCAGTGCGCTCATACAGTTCACTTAGTCCGGTGAGTCCGGTACGGCCTTCCCACTCATTGTTGGCCGTCAGTGGCGGTGGTTGGTATAAATCATCTGAAGAAATAAGAGCAACGTCTAGTACTTCGCTAGGAGATGTTTTATTTGCTGGTAAATGATGGAGTGCTGCGGGCGGATTGATTAACTCCGAATCAATACTTTCTTCTGCTTCGCCAATATAAGTTTGGCGATCGATCGTGGCTGGGGCGGCATTAATTCGTTGTAGTGCCTGCTGTTGAATCGACCAAAAACTGCTGCTCGCCAGCTTTACCAGAGTGGGGTGATGAATATGAGGATGATTGACAATGTTTTCCTGAATGGGCAAAGAGTTATATCCGGCCAACCCATCTAGTAGCTCATCAGGACTGTTGAGGTGGCTACTCAGACGCAAGGCAATTTTTTCTTGCCGCTCAGCAGGATCATTGCGGTTGGGACATTTCAATAAAATTAAATGGGGCGAATTGGGGTTAGCGGCTAAGGTTTCCCGTAAATTAAAAGTCTCATCGGCAGTGCCTCGATCGATCGTTTGGGCAATCAACAATAATCCAGCGATGGGTGTGCGAATATTTTTGGCTACCGCTGTTTGGACTAACAGCGATTTATTTTCTGATAAACCAGCCAACAGGTCGCTAGTAGCTTGGGGATGACTAGCTAGTCCAACCAGTACTGCCGGATCAGGATCTTGAGCTAGACGTTGTAATACCTCGATCGAACTCTGTTCGTTTTCGGTCACTTTTTGGCGCACTCGATCAGCAGGATCTTCGGCTAAACGCAGCAGGGTCGAAGGGGTAGCTTTTTCACTGGCCGCCACTTTGGCGCGCACTTCTTCAGTGGAGTCTTCGGCTAGCTGCTCTAAGATATGGCCATCACTATTGGGGTTACCAGCCACTGCTAACCTGACCTGTAAATTAGGATGCTGGCTTAGTTCTGCCAATTCTTCTGCTGTCAGTACCGTATTTTTGGCCACGGCCACTGTTACTTCAGGATGATTTAAAGACAACAAAGCGCGCAGCCTCTGCTCTGTCGTGTTGGGGTCGCCAGCTTCGGTTAAAAGTTGACCTAAGTCGTCGTGGTCTGCTGTCAAAGTAGCTGAGTTCATAGCTAAAAACGTTTATAAGTCTTTTTTGAAAAAATCGGGATAAGCTTCCATACTGTGTTCGTTGGTGTCTAAACCCACCGACTCCGATTTGCGCGACACCCTTAGACCTAACGTAGATTTTAAAAGATACCAAAAAGCATAAGATGCCACTAATGCCGTAACGCTGATCGATACCAGTCCGATCGATTGCAAACCAAGTTGCTCAAAACTACCTCCCCAAAAAAGCCCATATTTGGGAGCTGGACTAGCCCCAAACAGTTTTCCTTGACTGAATAACCCCACGGCCAAAGTGCCCCAAACACCGGCAACCAAATGTACCGAAATCGCTCCTACTGGATCGTCGATGCCACTGCGCTCAATCCAATCGATCGCAAACACCACTAATACTCCCGCCACTGTCCCAATTATGGCAGCACTGGTTAAATTTACAAAAGCACAGGGAGCAGTAATTGCCACCAAGCCCGCTAATATTCCCGAGATTAACATAATCAAATCTGGTTTACCAGAACCCACCCAAGTGGTCATCGTCGCTGCCAATCCGCCACAGGCGGCAGCGATATTGGTCACCACCACAATATGGGCGACAGTTGGGGATACAGCCATAGTAGAACCAGGATTGAAGCCAAACCAGCCCAACCACATGATAAAACAGCCCAGGGTGGCCAGGGTCATGCTGTGGCCAGGAATTGCCATCGGTAGACCAGTTTTGCCATATTTGCCGCTGCGGGGCTTCAGCAACCACACCCCAGTTAACGCCGCACAGCCACCGACTACATGCACCACGCTGGAACCAGCAAAATCAAAAAATCCTCGATCGGCCAACCAGCCACCACCCCACACCCAATGACCAATCAACGGATAAGCGGTACTGCCAAATAGCAGTACGAAAATAAAAAAGCTCACCAGTTTAATTCGCTCGGCCACCGCTCCAGATACGATGCTGGCGGAGGTGCCAGCAAAACCGAGCTGAAAAAAGAACTTGGCGGCCAACGGCACTCCCGCCCAACCTAAAGACGTAAATATCCCCTTATAAGCACTATTGGTAGCCGGACTATTATCTGCACCGATCAGAAAAAAGCCATTGGCTCCAATCCAGTCATTACCATCACCAAACATCAGACCAAAACCAATGATCCAGAAAGAAACACTAGTTAAGGCAAAGGTACTGAGATTTTTGGTGAGAATATTTACGGTGTTTTTTTGCCGACAGAGACCGGCTTCTAGCATGGCGAAGCCGCAGTTGATAAAAAACACTAAAATTCCAGCAACCAAAACCCAGACGGTGTCAATGCTCACCTTCAACTCTTGAGCCATCTTGACCGCATCTAATTCCGCTGCCCAAACCGGCGATTGCCAGCTCAAAACCACTGTTATCGTTAGAACAAGGCCAAAACCAATGCTGAGTAGTGCGACAGGCTCACTGCCAGATTTGTCGATCGTCGAGCATCGCTCAAGGCGAAAGAAATCGATCAAAAATTGTTTGAGTCGATTTTTAGATCGAGAGGTGAATGCAGTTGCCTGCGTTCCGTGCGATTCCATGTGTGTTTGGGTCGTGAGCTATTTTAATGATTCTAGCTAACTCACCTCTGTTTTTGTCTCCCAATTTTGGCGGAACTTGACTTTTCTCAGTGATTTGGCTCACATTCATTGCAAACATCACTGCCTGATGGATGATCGATCGACTTTGTGAACTAGGGTTCATTTAGAACCAAATGAGCTGCGATATCGATCCACCCACTAAAATGAAAGTCTAAGTAAAAGTCTCCAGTTGCGGTTATTTTCCATGGAAACTCTATCGATCGGCAAACTAAACTTTGAGAACTTGGCTACCTTTGTCGAAATCCAAGAGAAAGCCAATGTTAATCCTAATTGGGCAGCAGTAGAAGCAAATGAACTGACCGCTGACGAAAAAATTCAGTCCGATTTTATTACTCAGCGGCTGTTAGCCGAACCAGCCCATCTGCTTAACGAAGCCACCATCTGGGCTAGAGCCATTTATCCACTACTGGTGCTAGGCGAATATGGTGAAATTCGGGCGCGGGCCGAAGTGCCTTTAGCTGCGCAATATCAAAAATTCCATATCAGTGGCATCGCTGATGGTGCTATGGGTAAAACGATCGCCAGCCGGGTAGTCGCCCCATTTTTGGTCATTATCGAAGCCAAACGAGGCATCGAAGGTAGTGATCCTATTCCTCAACTCTATGGCGAAATGTTAGCAGCAGCAAGGCTCAACTGGCAGATTATTCCCGATACAGAAGTCCAAAAAATCTTTGGTTGCTACACCATTGCTGATACTTGGACATTTCTCCAAGGCGAAGTGCGTAATATTGATAGCGATCGACCAATATTATCGATCGAATATTCTCGGGAGTACACTCAAAAATATGATGCCAATACTATTTTGAAACTGATTAAATCGATCGTTCGACGCTAGCAAAATGTTTTGGTGTCGCCATTCGGCAACTAGGCAAAGGCTTTTTTCCCCACCACCCTGGCTGTATCCGAAATTTTGTAGCATCTCTGAGCAATAGTATTACGAGGTACCTGAAAATATGCTGATGCTTTACCCATATCAAAAGATAATAGGTACTCTGCGCCTAGAGTCAGGGTATTCCTAGGCTTACTAGGATTAACTCCCTGAGCTTGCAAAATTTCCCTGGCCACCGCTCTGGCCAAAAGCGGCGGTACACTATTACCAATTTGGCGACCGCCGTGCCATTTGGTGGCATGAAGACGAAACCAATCTGGATAGGAATGTAATCTGGCTGCTTCTCTGACCGTAATTACCCGAGGAAAAACTGGATGAATGGGGCGCGGCGAGGTATGCGCTCCTCGGGCACTGTCTGTTCCTGCCCGGAGGGTATTACAAAGTCCACTGGGTTCCAGCTTGCGAAAGCGGCTGACTGCATCGGTTTTCCCTGGTATAGTGGCAGCAAATCGCTCTTGAGATAATTGGGTGTGCTGGGTGTGGGGACTGCAAGTTAATAAGTTGGGGTCAAATTTGCGCTGGTAGCCATAATCATCAGGATCTAATTCCAAGCAGCGCAGTTTTTTGCCGTAGGAGCTGGTGGTTGTCCATGTTGCTGGTACTGCATCAGTGTGGCTGAGAGCAGCAAAATCATCAGAGTTGGGTAAATCGCCGATCGCCTCCCAAACGGTGGTTCTGTTGGTGCTTACTTCTGGATACTTAGGTAATTTCAATCCCTTGCGTGTTCCCACCAAAAATAATCGACGACGATCTTGCGGCACACCATAATCAGCAGCATTTAACACTTGGTATGGAGTCAGCATATCGTAGCCAGCGTCATCTAAGGCTACGATCAATTCCGCTAGAAACTGGGCATGTTGTCCCAAAGTAAGTCCTTTGACGTTTTCAAAAACACAATATTTGGGGCTTAATTCCTCAACAATTCGCACATAATGAAACACCAGATGATTTCTGGGATCGTCAAAGGCTCTTTTACCCATGAGAGAAAAACCCTGACAAGGTGCACCACCAAAGACCACATCAATGTCTTTTTCCTCTAAATTTGCGCGGCGACGTATTTCCTGACCAGTCAAATCGATCACACTAGCACAAATGGTCTTGGTATGCGGAAAATTATACTCATGCGTTGCACAATGAATCGGGTCAATTTCTACCGCAGCAGCAATATCAAACCCTGCTTGTTCAAAACCCAGAGACATGCCCCCAGCTCCTGCAAATAGGTCAATTCCTATGGGTCTACTCATACTCTTGCAACTTCCAGCGGGTCTGTGACTGTACCAAATTATTTTAGCAGTAGTTATAATGTTCCTTCCAATTGAGTTTAGTCATATCTCCAATAGAAAACCGCTGCCCGAAGGCAGCGGTTGTTAAATTTAATCTATTGAAAAATTATTCTGCGGCGCTCAGAGCTGGTGCTTCATCCACAACCGGTAAGACCGGCGAATGGGTCGCAGTAACAAAGGCTTTGCCTTCTTCATCTAGATCCACAATGCCAGAATCTCCTTCTTTCAGGCGACCCGAGAGCATTTCTTCAGCCAAGATGTCTTCCAAGAGCCGCATGATGGCACGGCGTAACGGACGAGCACCGTAGGCTGGGTTGTAGCCTTCTTCGATCAACCGATCTTTGAACTTGTCGGTGACGGCTAAAGACATGCCCTGCTTGGTCAAACGTTTGAACAAGTCCTTGAGCATGATGTCAGCAATGTTGCGGACTTCATCTTTGGTGAGCTGTTGGAAGACAATGATTTCGTCCAAGCGGTTCAAGAACTCCGGACGGAAGTAGTTCTTCAGCTCTTCGTTCACCAAACTGCGAATACGGTTGTAGGTAGCTTCGGTTTTGTTATCTTCAAACTCAAAGCCCAAACCACCGCCGCCTTTCTCGATTACTTTAGAACCGATGTTGGAGGTCATGATTAGCAGTGTGTTCTTGAAGTCTACGGTGCGTCCCTTAGAATCAGTCAAGCGACCATCTTCTAAGATTTGCAGCAGCATGTTAAAGATGTCGGGGTGAGCTTTTTCGATTTCATCGAACAGCACCACAGTGTAGGGGCGGCGACGCACGGCTTCAGTAAGCTGACCGCCTTCGTTAAAGCCTACATAACCTGGAGGTGAACCAATCAGCTTAGAAACTGTATGGCGCTCCATGTATTCCGACATATCCAACCTAATCATCGAATCTTCAGAACCAAAGAAGTAAGCCGCTAATGCCTTAGTTAGCTCAGTTTTACCAACTCCGGTCGGTCCAGAGAAAATAAAGCTAGCGATCGGCCTATTGGGATTCTTCAGACCAACTCTGGCTCGACGAATCGCGCGGGAAACTGCTCTGACGGCTTCCTCTTGACCAATCAAACGCTGGTGTAAGGTTTCTTCCATGTGCAGTAGCTTGACCGATTCAGACTCGGTGAGCTTGCTTACCGGTACACCTGTCCAGGAAGCCACGATGTGGGCAATGTCCTCTTCGGTAACTTCGGGTTGCTTGGTGGTATCACTAGCTTCACTGTTAGCAGCAGCGGCGGCTTCGGCTTTTTTGGCCTGGGCGATCGCTTTAATCTCGGTTTTAATTTCTAACTCGCGGTCTTTGAGCTGACCCGCTTTGTCGAAATCTTGAGACCGAACTGCTTCGTCTTTGTCTTTGAGTACTTGACGCAGCTCTTTATCCAGTTCTTTGGCTGCTGCTGGCAACTGTGAGTTCAACAAGCGCACGCGGGAACCTGCTTCGTCCATTAGATCGATCGCCTTGTCGGGCAAGAAGCGATCGGCAATGTAGCGGTCAGCTAATTCGGCGGCGGCCTTGAGGGCATCATCAGTAATCCGCAGTTTGTGGTGTTGCTCGTAGCGCTCCCGCAGACCATAGAGAATCTCGATCGTTTCTTCGACGCTGGGTTCGCCTACCATCACCGGCTGGAAGCGTCTTTCTAAGGCTGCATCCCGCTCGATGTGTTTGCGATACTCATCCAAAGTGGTAGCACCGATACATTGCAGCTCACCCCGGGCCAAAGCTGGCTTCAGGATATTCGCAGCATCGATCGCCCCTTCGGCAGCACCGGCACCAATGAGGGTGTGAACTTCGTCGATTACCAAAATCACGTTGCCCGCTTGGCGGATTTCGTCCATGATTTTTTTCAGGCGCTCTTCAAACTCACCACGATATTTAGTACCGGCCACCAGTAAGCCGATATCTAAGGTCATGACCCGCTTGTCTTCCAAAATATCTGGCACATCTGTAGCGATGATGCGCTGAGCCAAACCTTCCGCAATTGCGGTTTTGCCCACACCGGGTTCACCAATTAAAACTGGGTTGTTTTTGGTACGACGACCCAAGATCTGAATCACCCGCTCGATTTCTTTGGCTCGACCAACCACGGGGTCTAGCTTGCCGTCTAAAGCCATTTGGGTCAAGTTAGAACCAAATTCATCTAGGGTAGGAGTTTTATTCCCACGCCCAGAAGATCCGCCACCCGGAGCCACTGCTTCAGCAGTCTCTCCCAGCATCCGAATAACTTGAGTGCGGACTTTGGCTAGATCTACGCCGAGATTTTCTAATACCCTGGCAGCTACGCCTTCACCCTCCCGGATGAGACCCAGCAGCAGATGCTCGGTACCGATATAATTGTGACCGAGCTGGCGCGCTTCTTCTAAAGACAACTCTAGAACCCGCTTAGCTCTAGGAGTAAAGGGGATTTCCACCGCAACGAAGCCAGAGCCACGTCCGATGATTTTTTCCACTTCGATCCGCGCGTCTTTAAGATTGACACCCATCGATTTCAGGACTTTGGCAGCTACGCCGGTGCCTTCTCCGATCAATCCTAGAAGGATTTGCTCTGTACCGACGAAATTGTGCCCTAGGCGACGTGCTTCCTCTTGAGCCAGCATGATCACCTTAATGGCTTTTTCTGTAAAGCGCTCAAACATGACTGTTACCTACTACCTGCTGCTAGCCTGAATTCTCAGATTCTAACACAGGATTTTTACCGTGCAGGTTCGGTAATAACACCCAAAGATTAAGTTTTGTGTTTTAATCTTGCCAAAAAATTATCGACGGTTAGATATGTCTAACTGTCGATCTGTAGTTCGAGAGAACTATTAATTAGTTGCTACCAGTAAAAACCACTTCTGGAAATTTGATCACAGCATCGGTGAAAGGCTTGCCCTTGCCTTCTTCCTGCCAGTAGTTGATCACTTCAGTAGCCTGATTGAGAATACCTACTCGATCGACTTCAGCAATCCAGTGTTTAGCTTCCATTTCTGATTTGAGCTGTTCCCAAGCATCTGCCCGAGGCCAGAAAAAATAAGCAGTCAGTGGGCTAAGACCTTTACCAACGACTTGATCGACTGCTAGTGCGACGTTTTCATCGAGCCAGAGCACTTTTAAAATAAACTTTGACGACACAATACCTCCGAGTCGATACCCGCAATATACATAAAAAACACAGCCCCATATCTTAGCACTGCTGGTGATCGATCGAAAGGGGTCAAACTGTTCAATGAGATTAACCATGCAATTTGGAGATGCTAGGACATTTGTTTAAGGGTGCTCTGCTTCAAGACTTTAATCTCACCACGATGGATGCCTTTTCTTCCGAGGCTGCCCGTTGTGAACTAAAAATCTAGCAAGCTATACAGTGACTGATTTAGATGCACTATTTTGTATTCTCAACGGTTTACTTGATCTCGCGACTCAGAATCTTGAATTACCGGCGGCAGTGGGATAGACACGATGAATTATTGCGATCAGTTCTTTTGAGTGATACGATTGGTGGCATCATTGGTGGTACAAGAGAGGCTTGAGATGAAAATATCTGTTTCACTGCCGCAAGAATTAGTCGATTACATTGATCACAAAGTGGATAACCGCAGCAAACTTATTGAGTCTTTGCTACTGATTTGGCAGAAGAAGCAGCAGCAAGAACTAATGTTGTCTGCTTGCTTAGCATTAGATGAACAACAGCAATCAACAGAGGAGGCCGAATGGCAACAAGCAGCGATTACCGACTGGGAAGCATCTGGCTGGTAAGCTTCGATCCTTCGGTGGGTACCGAAATTCGTAAAACTCGTCCAGCTATAATTGTTTCAGGTACTGCTTTTAACCAACGGCGGAAAGTAACTGTTTTGCCCATTACCTCTAGTAGCCCAGACGGCGCACTCTTACCAGTGGTTGTCGCAGTAAATCCAAATGATGAGAATGGCTTGAGTACCGATAGTTTCATAGTCTGTATCGATCCGATGACTTTCGATAAAAAGAGGTTGATTAGACAATTGGGGATGCTTGAACAGTCCAAGATTCGTCAAGTGCAGTCTATTCTGCATAACTATCTTGATTTGGGTTCGATCAATTCAGATTAAAGGTTTGCAGTGAAGTAACCACAAGCCTTTGATCTGTTTGGTCAACTGTCTTGCTGGTATTGTCAAGTATTTATACTTACCATCGTAACTTAAATATGAAGATGTGCTTCATGTTTGTACATAACATTCTCATGTTGACTTAGTCTGGTGTGGATATCTAAAATTATTAGGATGAATTTATGACTCTTTGGATTAATAACTCTGAGCGAGTGGAACTAAATTCCAACGCTACGGAATCTGACTTGCAAAGCGTAATCTATGCTGTATATCGTCAAGTTTTAGGCAATGCTCATGTGATGGAAAGCCAGCGCCTATCTAGTGCTGAATCTTTGCTGCGCAATGGTGATATTACTGTCAGAGATTTTGTGAGAGCAGTTGCTAACTCTGACTTGTACAAAGCACTTTTCTTTGAAAGCTCCTCAGCTTATCACTTTATTGAATTAAATTTCAAACATTTGTTGGGTCGTGCTCCCCAAGATCAAGCAGAAATTGCTGAACATGTGGCAAATTATCATAATCATGGCTATGAAGCAGAGATCAGCTCTTACATAGACAGCGATGAATATATGGCAAGTTTTGGTTATATGATCGTACCTTATGTTCGAGGAAACCAGACCCAAACCGGGATAAAAAATGTTGGCTTTAATCGGACATTTTCCCTTGTTCGGGGCTTTGCAGCCAATGACATTGGCAACTCGGCTAAGCTGATTAGTGACCTGGGTGGTAACCTCGCTACCAAGATCAAAGCTCCCATAGGTGGTGGTGCTTATACCAATACTAGTAAGCGTTTCCGGGTGAAAACCAGCAATACTAAGTATGCTAGAACGGTGCGTAGCAATGCGAGTTTTGATGTAGACTACGCCCAGTTATCTGCCAAAATTCAGAGCATTCAAAAAAGTGGTGGCAAAATTTTTAGTATTACTGAAATAGCTTAATCTTTTTAGATTGAATTTTTCTTCTTCACCTCTCATATTTTGTGAGGGGTGAAGGTATTTGTTCATAACACAATCCCATAAATCAGGAATTATTAATATGGTTAGTACTTTTACTATAGACAAAGTATTACTGTCATCTGATGACAGTAATATTGATATTGAAACATTGATAAATGCGATCTACCGTCAAATACTAGGAAATGCTTACGTGATGGAAAGTGAGCGCTTAATCGTTCCTGAATCACGGTTGAAAGCCAAAGAAATTAGCGTGCGAGAATTTGTCCGGCAAGTGGCCAAATCAGAACTCTATCGATCGAGATTTTTTGACAACTGCTACCGTTACCGGGCGATCGAACTAAACTTTAAACATTTGTTAGGCCGAGCACCAGCCGATTTTGAAGAAATGCGTGCCCACAGTAATTTGCTTGACCAGGGTGGTCATGATGCTGAAATCGACAGTTATATAGACAGTAACGAATATCAAAATACCTTTGGCGAAAACTTAGTGCCCTTCGATCGGGGTGCTAACACCAAAATGGGTGTTCCAATGCAGTCAATTACCAATATGCGGTATCTGCAAAGGGGCATGGCTGGCAGTGATAAAGAAATCGTCACTGACAACCGACCAAAGCTGCAAAAAGTGCTGATTCAAAACTACGTGAAGCCTGTCTACACCGATGTTGGTGCCATGCTGGCTGATTTGTTCAAATCTTCTACTGTGGTGCCCCAAATCGTGCAACCATTTGTGCAGCCGATCACTCTCAAGGTTACTGAAACCAACACTATTCAGGCTCAACTTGATGCCTTGCGTCCGATGGCTAACATGGGAGCAGCGATGTTGACTAAAGGTACCTCACCCAATGCAGGTGAGGACAGTCCCTCGGCACAATTAGTCGAAGCCCGCGCGCTGGCTAGTATTGCCGAATATCGCCTGAACAAATGGCGCAAGCGTTCGTACTAATTCGCAAAGTATCAGCCTTGTAGGGTGGACAGTGCCCACCCTACGCAACGATCTAGGTTTTAGATAATTACGCATACCCACTTAGGATTCAGCGGGGCGTTGGTTGCTGGCGATCAGTTCTAAGCGTGACAGCGCACTCACCACTGTTTCCTTAACGTAGGGATCTGCCGATTCATCGGCGGCTACTTGTTGGAGGGCGGCGGCGCTGCGTTCATCGCCGATCGCCGCAAAAGCATTGACGATCGACACAGCCAAAGCCGGGTTATCGGTAGTAGCTAAAGCTTCTGCCAAAATATCAAAACCATCGGCACCAATTTCGCCCAAGGTCATCACCGTAGCAATATAAACCACCGGATTGGGGTCTTGCATCGATTGTCTTAAACCCTGTAAACCGGCTTCCGGGAAAGGCAGTTCTGGGTAATTTAGCGCTACTTGAGTCAAAGCTTTTACACAACTGCCCTTGACTGTAATATTATCGCTGTGCAACATGCCATCTACCAACAGCGGCACAGTCTTGTGGCCAATGACACCCAGAGCTTTGACTGCGGCTCTGCGGTAGACTACATCTTCGTCACCTAGAGCACTCATTAGTTTAGTGATGGTGTCAGCATCCTGAGTTTCGGCAATTTCCAACATTGCTCGATCGCGCAGGTGAGGGTTGGGGTGTTTGAGTTGGGCAAATAAATTATCTTGGGTCATAAGAATTTTTTGATTAATTGTTTTTTAAAGATGCAGCCTTAGCTTGCAGCAGCCAATCTGTTTCATCTGCGGCCAGTTCAATATTATTTTCCCCCAGTTTCGGCAAGATCATCAGTGAAGCATATTTCAGATCCCAAAGTCGCCCTTGGAGGCTGGTTTGCAGTTCTGGAATAGCCCGAGGGTTGCCTAGTTCACCCAGGGCGATCGCGGCGGCGGCGCGGGATTTTTGGAACTGCGGTTGGGTATTATGCAACGCTTCGACAATCAAATCGTAAGCGGGCTGGTATTTCAGCCAACCTAATAATTTCACTACATGAAAATGTGCGCCATAGTCGTTATGAGCTTCGGCAGCATAGGTTTCTAGTAGGGCAGCGGGTGCTTCGGCAGCATAGTTATTTAATATTAATTGGATAGCTAGATAACTACGACCAAAATCCACATCATACAGATCTTGAATCAGGGTGGCCAAAGTGGGCACCTGACCGTAGCTATGCACTAATTTGAGGTCGTCGGGATGATCGCGCAATACTTGTTCCAAAGATGGCTGCACATCGGCAAAAGTCAGCGTATTTTCAGCAAAACCAGCATCGGCCAACATTTTAACGCCCCGCAGCCGAAAAACGATCGAGACTGGGCAATAGGCAATATGAGGAATGGCTGCATAGTATTTAGCATCAATCAGATCTTGAATACACAACCGCCGCGCCAAAACCTGGGGATGTTGTAAAAACGCCAAGAGTTTCTCGATTTGGCTATAGTCTTTGCTAAATCTGCCCACAGCAGCGATCGCCGCACTGGCGATCGGGCCATCTTCGCTGTTGGTGAATTTGCGCACTTCTTCTAAAGCGGGCTGATAATCTAGCCTAGTCAGAGTATGGATAATTACTCGATAGCTTTGTTTGGGCTTGTGTAAAAGCTGAGTAATCTCGGCCAAAATCTGTTGATCGGTAGTACCAATTTCGCCGATCGACCACACCGCATTTTCCACGGTATAGCAGTCATCATCGGCCAAACAACCCCGAATGACATCCATTGCCTTGGTCGCTTGTAGTCTGCCCAGAGTTTCGATCGATTTGCGGCGCACAATGCGGTTATCTAGCTGTGGATCAGTGTTTTGCACCGCCCGAATTAGGGCATCGATCGACTGTTCCGAAGGGTAATTAATTAAATGGGCAGCCGCAATGTAGCGAGAATCTTCTTCACCAATTTGATCTTGAGGAGTATCTAAGACCTGAATGGCCTGTTCCTCGCTCAAATTAAACATGTTAGCAAATCGCTTATCCATAAAATCTTTTTTGTATAAAACAAACCTGGAGATCTTAATAATAAGATCATCCAGGCTTATGAGCTATCGCCTTGTATTCTAACTAACTAATAGTTATGAATTAAGACAAGGAGTTGATAGCGTAGTCTAGAAGTGCATTGTACTCAGTCAAAGCTTGAGCAGACATGTCACGAGGAGTGCAACCACGGTTACGAGCGAAGCTTAAAGCTTCAACGTAAGGAGCAGTAGGTAAGCTCAAAGCGCGATAAACTTCACGCTGACCAGCAATACCCCACTCATCCAAAGGACCAGTACCACCTACAACTAGGCAATATTGAACCAAACGTAGGTAGTGTTTGATGTCGCGAGCACACTTAGCTTTGAAAGTGTCGGTGGAGTTAGCTTCACCAGCATTGTTCAAGTAAGCATATTTTTTGATACAAGCGTCGTAAGCTTCTTTAGCAACAGCATCAAGGTTAGCAGCTAGCTTTTCAGCAGCTTCTAAACGTGCTGCTGCACGTTGGATACTTCCTTGTACAGACTCTAAGTCAGAGCTGCTAGGAAAACGGCCAGCTGCATCAGCAGAGGCGATAACAGTAGTAAGAACTGATTTCATTCTTTGATCTCCAGATAAAATAGTGTGTGCTAATAATAGTTACGGAAAAAATCGTGACTTTTAAGACTAGCTCAAAGCAGAAATTACACGATCGAAGTAGCTGGAAGCTTCTGCAACCAAGCTAGCGCAACGGTCGTCAGTTACGATTGAACCCATTTTCCGTAGCTTAGCACCAGCAAAGGCTTCACTAGGTTGATCTTTGATGTGAGCAGCGGCTTGAGCCTTCATGATTTGAACGGCACGAACAGTGGAAGTAGTAGGTACGCCCAATGCTGCGTAAGTTTCTTTTAAGCCATTCAAGCAGCGATCGTCTAATACGGAAGCGTCACCAGCCAACAAGGCGTAAGTAACATAACGTAGAACGATTTCAGCGTCACGTAGGCAAGCAGCCATACGACGGTTAGGGTAGCAATTACCACCGGCTTGAATCAAGCCTTGGTTTTCGCAAATCATACCAGCGACTGCGTCGGAAACCATGCAGCTAGCGTTGCTAGCGATGGCGTTTACTGCATCCAAGCGTCTGTTGCCACTGGCAATAAAAGCTTTAAGAGCACCAATATCACCTACGGTTGCGGTGCTGGCATCAGCAGATACTACAGCTCTAGAAAAAGCGTCAAGCATTTCGCTCTCCTTATTACTAAATAATTACATCTACGAAGATAATTGATGGGCTTGCCGGAAGTCTCGGTTATGGGAAACAAAGTAATAATCTGTAACAATTGCAACAGTGTGTTCTCATATCTTCAGTTTATATGGCAGCAGTGCGGTCGAGATTAAGCCCGATCGGCGTTGTCGGCCAGCATCTTGGCCAAGTCGGCATCGCCCACACAGCGCCGCTCTGAGCAATAGGTCATGATATGAACGCCGTTGTTGTTGCGGACTGTGCTAACCCGTACTCGAAAATCGTGATTGATAAACCAACAGCGCTCTTGGCCTTGGTTATTGTCGTAATCGGTGTCGATCGTCAGAATGCCATCGCGACCAAACCAGTAACGACTGATCACCGGGATTTTTTCGACATAACCCTGATTGCGCAGGAGTTTGCCAGTTTGCCGACTGTCATCATCTGGTACATCGACTAACACTGCGGCTCGATCGGGATCTAATGCTTTTTTATCTTGGTTATCTTGCCATAAAAAACTAGCTCCACCCCTGGCTCTGACTGGGTCAATCCCCTGTTTTTCACAGACTGCTTGGATTTGGGCATGATCGGCGGTTAAGACTTCGATCGAGATATTCGATTCTCCAGATTGATCGGCGGTTACCGCCTCAAAATGGTGTACGGTGCGCTGGGTAAACCAAGTTCCGGCGCTTTTTTGAAAGAATTCCATCATATTTTTGGGCATGTTTTTAGGAATATCAATATTCATATTTAAAACCTGTGAATTTTTAAGTCTTTTAGCTTAGGTAGAATTTGTTTGTAACGGAATGTTGCTTTCTCGCTCTCATCCATGACATATCCTAGCAACATCTCTTATCCTCAAAAGGCTAGGTATAACTCTGTGCCCATAACGTATGTATAAGCCATTTCTCGAACATCTCGAACAGTCTTTGTCTCAAAGATTTGACCTGACCAGCCGACCTATTCCAGAGGGCTTAGAGAGCCAGGTGAGCGAGAGAGGCCGTAGCCCTGC
Source organism: Synechococcales cyanobacterium OTE_75_metabat_409 (assembly GCA_031378405.1). Lineage (GTDB taxonomy): Bacteria > Cyanobacteriota > Cyanobacteriia > Cyanobacteriales > Chamaesiphonaceae > JAAFHZ01. The sequence continues at coordinate 12,851 of JANNEH010000085.1, read as the reverse complement.
TACGATCAAAAGTTGGTCTTACCAATGCCCTGAATTCCGCAAAATTCGCTACACCTATATCGATGCTGGGGCTAGTGCGCAAATCTTTAATAGCGTAATTTATCCCGCCCCCCAGTATCGTTTACCAATGCTGGGCATTGATTTTCTCTCTTTTGGGCAAGTGAAAAACCTGATTGTAATGGACTTCCAGCCCCTATTTCAGGATGAAGCATATCTAGAAAAATATATTAAGCCCCTGAAAGTATTACATGATAATTATCCAGATTTAGTCCAAAACCTGGAAATGAAGTTCTATGATGCTAACCAATATTTTTCTAAGTATTTATTGTTTGCCAAAACTGACCCAGAAACGGTCAAGACCAGAGTATTTGAGGCATTTAAAGACTACCTGAACCTCTACTGGCAAATGCTAGAACAGGAAACTCCGATGGATGATCCTTCCGATATTCAGTCGGTAATTAAAGCCCAAAAAGACTACGACCAATACAGTGCCGATCGAGATCCTGCTTCTGGTTTGTTTAGTAGCTACTTTGGTCACGAGTGGTCAGAGAAGTTCTTATATGGCTTTCTGTTTGAAGATGCGGTGCCCATGGCAGTAGGAGCCGCTAAATGACCCTGTATCAACCATTCTTAGACTACGCGATCGATTTTTTACAGCAACGATTAGATCTACAGCCTTATCCGATTCCAGCAGGTTTTGAATCTAAGTTTGCGGTAGTAGGCAAAGGAGCTAATCAATCAGAGGTGCTCACTACTAGTCATGCCTTTCAATCAGCTAAGTTGCGCCAGATTCGTGCCGCTCATGTCCAGGGTGGGGCGGCGTTGCAGGTGCTAAATTTTGTGATTTTTCCCCATCTAAACTACGATCTACCTTTCTTTGGTGGTGATTTAGTTACTCTGCCGGGGGGACACTTAATTGCTCTAGATATGCAGCCATTATTTAGAGATGACCCTGCTTACCAAGCCAAATTTACCCAGCCTATTTTGCCGATTTTTGAGCAACACAAACAAAATTTACCTTGGGGCGGTGATTTTCCAGCGGAAGCCCAGCAGTTTTTTTCTCCAGCTTTTTTGTGGACGCGCTCCAAAGATAATGCGGTGGTGGAAACCTATGTCTTTGAGGCTTTTAAGGAATATTTGCAAGCCTATTTAGATTTTGTGGATCAGGCTGAACCGATCGAAGATCCGGATAAGTTGCAGGAAATCCAAGCTGCCCATTTGCGTTATTTGCGCTACCGTGCCGAAAAAGACCCGGCTCGCGGGATGTTCAATCGTTTTTATGGCTCAGAATGGACGGAAGAATATATCCATGGCTTTTTGTTTGATTTGGAACGAAATCATCATAGCCAGAAGCCACAATAACATTTAAAATTTTCTGAATATTACATATTTTTTAAGTGAAACATTATGACTGAACCTACTACTCTTGCTACCTTACCGGAATTAGAAGAAACTATCGCTGAAATGGAAGCGTATCGGGAACGCTTGGTGAACGACATGACCACCATGGCGCAACGAGCCAAAATCTCTAAGTCCCAAATGATGACCAACTTAGAGCCAGAACTCAACCAAATCGATAGTGCGCTGCACCAACTGCGCGAGCAAAAAACATCGCTGGTGAGTGCTAACTAACTAGACATCATGACCCAAAGTACTTCCCCCACCAATCAGCTCACCCCAGCCCAGATCGAAACCGATGCTTTGTTGCAAGTGGTGAATGATCAAATCAGCTTTGATACATTTGATAATAATCCAGCCACTATTCAGCAGGTGATTAGCGTTGGTTTAGGCGATACCAGAGGTGCGGTGCGGCTACGAGCTGCTCAAGTTTTAGGGGAGATTGGCGAACCAGCTACTGACCTGTTGGTGGCGGCATTGTTACACAACGACAACGTTACCATCCGGCGGGCAGCAGCAAAAACTTTGGCTTTAATCGAAGATCCGGCTTCAGTGCCACCTTTGTTGCAGGCGTTTTTAACTGATGAAGATACGGTAGTGCATGGTTCTTCGGTAGGGGCATTAGCCAGAATTGGGAATGTGGCTGTACCAGCTTTACTCGAAATTATCGCCGCTGCTGATAGCTCCGAAACGACTAAAGGACATGCTTCCTGGGCTTTGGCTTTTATTGGTAATGAGGCGGCTGAGCATCTTTATCTAGCTTTGCACAACGATTCGATCGATGTGCGTTGTGCAGTGGTTTGTGCGATCGCTCATGTTGCTCAAGAAAAAGGCGATCCGCAAGCTTGTCAGGTTTTGGTGGATGCCCTAACTGACCCGGCTGCTTTGATTCGGAATGAAGCTGCGGCTGCTTTGAGTCAAATTAATTACCCTCCAGCGATTCCGCATTTAATCAAAGCCACCAAAGATGTGGATGGTGAGGTGCGCAAGGCGGCGGTAAGTTCACTGGGACGAGTGGGTGATGAATCGGCGATCGACCCACTTCAGGCTGCCTTACAAGATGAGGCAGAGGTAGTGAGGGTATTAGCGAAGGTTGCTCTGCGGCAGCTCGAAAATCGGTTAGCTGAAGGGGATGATTTTTAACCGGAGGTTGAATAGACCAAATAAACCCATGCTAGGATCTAAGCTTAAATCTCCAAAGAATCATCATGAAGACGATTCCCATTGAAACCACCACACTCTATGACCTAGAACAGTGGTTTGGACTGCAATTAATACCAACTTATGACCTAGACTGGCAGAAAGATTTACCAGTTTTAACAGATCTAGAACAAGAGCGACTGCTCCGTATTCAGGCATCATATGCCAACTTGGAACGGCGAGCCATGCTAGAAAACACCGTTAAGCTAGCAGTGATCTCGCCGTTACTAGATCTGGCCGGTTTTTTTCTCCCACCTTTCTATGTAGATACCGAAACATCCGTCAATATTGCATTGCCTGATGGCGAAGCTCATCTGCGCGGCAAAATAGATGTGCTAGTACTACAAGAACAGATCTGGGTACTAATTATTGAATCGAAGCGAGCCGAATTATCCCTGAAAGTCGGTATTCCTCAAGCACTTTCCTATATGCTAGCGGCACCGGTAACCAACCATCTGTTGTATGGACTCGTAACCAATGGCCACAGCTTTGTCTTTCTGAAACTCCACCGCCAGCCCGAACCAAGATACAGCAAGTCGAAGGAACTGATCATCGATCGAGATCATGACCTCGCTACAACCCTCCAAATCTTAAAGAAACTCGGCGCAATTATTTAGCTAGCAGTAAGCTGATGTCTGTTTCGAGGCAAAAGATTTAGACTTAAGGTGTGGTCTCAATTTTATTTTCATGGATCTTCAGCAAATCGAAACCGATCTTCAACACCCCGATTTTCAGTATCGAACCAAAGCAGTTTCGGCTCTGCGAGATTATCCGCCCGAAGTCGCTGTACCCATTTTGCGTGGCCAGCTCAAAGATCCCGAATTTTTGGTGCGATCGTTTATCGCTCGGGAACTAGGCTACCAAAAAAACTCCGATTCTTTTGCCGCTCTGTTGCAGATCTTAGAGTTTGACAACACCCCCAACGTCCAGGCTGAAGCAGCCAATTCCATCTCCTTATTTGGCCGATTAGCTGCTTCCCACTTGGTGAAATCCTTTTTAAAAGACGATCATTGGTTACTGCGGCGCAGCATTTTGGCGGGCATGGTAGATATGGAATGTCCGGCAGAACTCTATGAAGTTTGCCTAGTGGGCATTGCTGGCAATGACTTAACCGTAATGGCCGACGCGATCGGTGGTCTGAGCCATCTGGCAACTTCGGAATATCGATCGAGTGCCCTGACCAATATCCTCAGCCTCCAAGACCATGAAAAATCTTACATCCGCATTCGGGTAGCCTATGCCCTGAAACAGTTCGATGAACCGATCGCCAAAGAAGCTTTAGCCAAACTCCGTCAAGACAGTGATCATCGGGTAGTAGGAGCAGCCATGGAAGATTTGCTACCGTAGCACTACCACAAGTTGTGACCCATAAGTAATAATCTTTACAGAAATTGATGTTTATCTTCAGGCAGTCTAAGAACATGGCATATTTGCCAGAACTCTAAAAACACTTGTGAGGAGTAAGCATTCAATGAACAATCTCAATAATAACGGCCAAATGTTGTGGAAGCGGGAAGGACTCGATGACTGTGTTCTTCATCTACGCCACCATCATTTTGATCAATGGAAACCCTTTGAAGCCTTCCCGGAATACGCTTTGCCTGATCCCCCAGAATTTTCTAGGGGGTACTCCACCTTTCGGTCTTTGATGCGCCAGGGCTGGACAGTGATACCTAGCTCTAGCTTTTAAGCGAGGCTTTCACCCGTCGTGCGCCGGGTGAAAGCGTTCCAGGTGTCTAGCATCGTTGCTGGCTGACTGAGTAAGTAGGTTCGCTGCTGCTCGGTCAGTCCTTGTACCTGATAAAAATCAGTACCAGCAATGTTTTCTAGTACCTCAAATTCTACCCCTGTCAAATCTGCCGCCCGCAGGTCGGCTCCAGCTAAGTTAGCACCATTTAATCCGGCTCCCCGCAGCGAAGCCCCGGTTAGATAAGCTTTACGCAGGTCAGCTTGCCCTAATCTGACCCGTTGCAAATTAGCACCAGTGAGGTCGGCTCCCCCTAAGTAAGCCCCCAACATCATTGATCCCGATAGATCGATACCCCGCAGACTAGCGGTGTTTAGGCTGGCTCCGTTTAGGTTGGCCTGGGGTCCGATCGCGCCCGTAGATTTATAGACAAAGTTCTCTGGCCAAACCGTAGCTGCGTCATAACGCACTCCTTGTAACTTGGCATTGGTCAGATCCGCACCAGTTAAATTGGCTCCAGATAGGTTGGCGCGATACAAACAAGCTTCGGTAAAATTTATCTCACTCAAATCGGCGGCAGTAAAGTTGGCTCCCCGCAGGTCGGCTTGACTGAAGTTGGTACCAGCCAGATGAGCCTGGCTAAAATTAACACCAATCAGGCTAGCTTGCTGTAATTGTGCTTTGGGTAAGGCGATACTGTGCAAATCAGAACGGTAGAGATCGTACCTAGCTAAATTACCAGTTTGGAGGTCTTCTACGAGAGCAGCAGAAATCGTGAGCATGGTAGAAAATATGGCGGAAACAGCATCTGGAATATTTTTAACTAATTATGGCGTGGTTTCGCCGCTAGTGACTTGCTAAGCCATCTTTCTTTGAACCACCAATCAGCCTAGCCGTAAGCTACCAGGAACCAATGATCCCCAACGTTAAGATTCTTAAATCTTAACGTCTAAAATCTCAACATTATAAGAACATTGATTATAGCAAAGCGAATAATCACGCTGTAAAAGCTTCATGATCTAGGAGGCTGGGTTTTTTTATGTCAAGGAAATCTTTGTCCTCGTAGAGCTGAGTCATTTTAACCAATTTGATTCAGCTAGTGAATCTTAATTTTACTGGGCTGAAGAAACCTTCAAATTTGTTCGGCTCTCAAAAAAAACATAAAAATTCTGTCTTTAAACCAGGAGATCTCGTTCAATGACTTTTGGACCAGCTTCCCGATTGGGAGTTAGCCTGTTTGATGAAACCCCTCCCCTAGAGTGGGTTCCTGGTAGATCCGGTGAAGAAGCCGAGTCTATTATTCGGTCTGTCTATAGACAGGTATTGGGAAATGCTTACGTCATGGAAAGCGAAAGGCTGACTGTGCCAGAATCGCAATTCAAATTGGGTGAGTTAAGCGTGCGCGAATTTGTGCGGGCTGTAGCTAAATCTGACCTATATCAATCGCGCTTTTTTACAAGCTGTCCTCGTTACCGGGCGATCGAACTAAATTTCCGGCATCTTTTAGGCCGCACTCCTCGCGACTTAGAAGAAATGCGGATACACAGCACTATTTTGGATACCCAAGGCTATGGCGCTGAGATCGATTTCTACCTAGATAGTAACGAATATCAAAATGCCTTTGGCGAGAACTTTGTACCCTTTATTCGCGGTTACAAAACTGAAGCCTGCGAAACAATGGTGCAATTTACCCACACTTTCCAAATGGTGCGCGGGGCTTCTAGTAGCAGTCTCAAAGGAGACTTGGCTGGGAAATCTCCTAAGCTCAATGCCTTAACGATCAACCAAACAGCTACGCCAGTGGTTGCTCCTGGTAGTGATGGTGCTGCATTCCGGGATACCTCCGTAACTTCTCGCTCCCGTCAGGGTGTCGGCGCTAGTGATAGTGGCAAGGTTTACCGTATCGAAGTTACTAGTATCCGGTCAAATGCGGTCAATCGTATTTCCAAGTTCCGTCGCAGTAACCAAGTTTTTTTGGTGCCCTACGACCAACTCTCCCAAGAGTACCAACGCATCCACCAACAAGGTGGTGTGATTGCTAGCATCACGGCTCTTTAACTAACAGGTTCCAGAGCCATCAATAGTCAGTTGAATTTACTCAACTGGCTGGACATTTTATGAACTTTATTTAAAGGAGTAGATTTTTTTATGTCATCCTCCACTGCTTTAGAGCTATGGCCTACCAGTAGCTCCGATGATGCCCAAATTGTAATTCGGGCAGTTTACAAGCAAGTATTGGGTAATCCCCATGTCATGGATAGCGAACGCCTAATTGCTGCTGAATCGCAGCTTTGCGATGGCAGTTTGTCTGTCCGGAACTTTGTTCGCGCAGTAGCTAAGTCCGATTTCTATCGCTCTCGCTATTTTGAGTCCTGTGCTCCCTATCGGTTTGTGGAACTCAACTTCCTCCACCTTCTGGGTCGCGCGCCTCAAGATCAAACAGAGGTTTCGGCGCATATTATTCGCTGTGTAGCTGAAGGCTACGATGCGGAAATTGATTCTTATATCGATAGCGATGAGTATCTCAACGCTTTTGGTGAGAATGTTGTTCCCTACTATCGGGGTAAATCCAGCGCCACCAATGCTAAGCAGCTTGGCTACAATCGGATGTTTGTGCTCGATCGCGGTCCAGCCCAAATCGATAGTGCTGTTACTTCTTCACAGTTAGTAGCAGCGCTGGGTGGTAATAGTGCCAATAAGATTAAGGCATCTACTGCCACGGTGATTGGTTCTGGTACCGAAAAGCGGTTCAAAATTACCGTCGCCGGTTCCAAATTTGATGGCCCTCGTCGTATCAGCACTACTGAATATATTGTTTCTGCTAGCAAAATGACCCCGCAAATCAAGCGGATTAATTCTACGAGTGGCAAGATTGTCAGTATTACTGAAATCTAACAATTTTCAGGGTGAGCAATGCTCACCCTGAACTCACAAATATAAAACCTAGTTACCCTGTAAATTTTTACCATATTGAGACTTTTATTCTATGGCAACTACGAGCATTACTTCTAACCTCGGTAACATATCTAGCTACAATAGCCGCATGGTCAGTATCACCTTCACTGGTAGCCAACAGTCGCGTCTGGCTCATCAAACTCAATCCCTGCCCCTGAATCGTTTGTCTCAGGCCATGCAAAATATTCATCGCCACGGTGGCAATGTTACCGAGGTCTATATGCATGCTGTCAGTGCTGACCAAGTGGCCAAGCCTACTAACGTTAGCCATGACGAAGAACTGGCCAAAGACCAAGGTGGCACCGGTAACAAAAAAAAGAAAAAATAGTGCATGGACATTCAGGAGTTTGTAGCCCAGTCGATCGGCTGTTGGAAATCGCAGCGTAGTGCTCACCATTTAGCTTTTGGTCATTTTGAAGCAATTCACTCCACGATCGATATTGTGGTGTTGCCGCTAGATGATCCGGCGGTAGTGGCACTGTGCAAAGATTACAATACCGATCTGGCGACGATAAATTCACCTTTCCGGATGACTTGGGCAGGGGAAACTGATTGGGACGAAAACCAGGTCAAAGGAACATGTGTGTTAGTCCCGGTGCCCGATCCAGATCAACCTGGTCAAGGTAAATTACTTCGTGACCAAGGCTATGCCGAAGAAATGGCGGCAGTGGGTCGCTATCATCTCACGGCAGATGGCACTTTTGTCTTGGTGACGGAGTACGATCGAGCTGCCGCAGAAGAAAAAATTTGGTTTGTTAACCCCAATTTACGCTGTCGGGTGTCTTTGATTAAAACTAGTACTGGCAATGGCGTAGTGACCGCTTCGTTTTCTTCAGAAATCAGACAAGAACAAAAATAACTATTTAACCCCAGATGACTAATTCACTGCCGGTTTCGGCCACCAGCGATTTGGTAACTCTGGCGCAATGGATGGCTGGAGATTTTAGTAACCAAAAACAGTGCTTCGATCGACCTCAAGACTTTGCCCATATTCATGTGCTGTTTCGGCCATTACCCTGGGATTTTTTTGGGGGGATTGGTCTCTATTCTGAACAGGTTTACGACTATGACCTGTGGAGTCCTTACCGTCAGGGGCTACACCGCTTAGTAGATCGTGGCGATCATATATATATTGAAAATTACAGTCTCAAAGATGCTTATTTATACGCCGGGGCAGCACGAGAACCTAGTATTCTTGGTAGCATTCCCCCCGACTGTTTAGAACGGCGACAGTACTGCTCAATGGTTTTCACCCGCGCAGGCGAAATGTTTCGGGGGGCAGTGGAACCAGGTAATTTATGTCTAATTGAAAAAAATGGTTGTCAGACCTATTTGGTCAGTTCAGTCGAAGTGACCGCAAGCACTTGGGTCAGTCTCGATTTGGGCATGGATGTGAATACACATCAACAACTTTGGGGTTCTGAGTTTGGCCCGCTGTGCTTTGAAAAACGAGAGAGTTTTGCTCATGAAGTCCCCACTATCAACGCTGTCATTAGTTGATACCGATATGCTGCTCCCCCTCAATGCTCAAAAAAAAATGCAATGCTGGATTCGGAGCCGACACCTAATCTGCTCAGGAAATTTCTTTGTGTTTGAGACGGTGGATTACAGCACGATCGAACGGTTTACCGAGTGCATCGATGTTTTGGGTGGCACCCTGATTTCGGTAGAGCAGATTGATAAAATCTGGATGGGCGAGCATCGCCAGGTGCATCTCTACCAAGCCCGGGCTAGTCTGTTTACCCCCTGGCCAGATTTAAAAAACTATTGGCTGAAATATGGCAGCTTCCGCAGCCGGTTTGCGATCGACGAATAGTTAAGACTCATATTCCGGCTAGTGCCAGCATGTAAAATAGACACACTTATAGATGTGGTGTCGGTTATGGCCAAGCTTTACGAAATTCACCCCGCCAATCCTCAGGCTAGAAATATTGAAGAAATTGTGAAAAAGTTACGGGGTGGAGCAGTAGCACTATATCCGACGGATACTTCCTATGCGATCGGCTGCGACCTGCAATCGAAAAGCGCGATCGATCGAGTCCGTCAAATCAAGCAGTTTGCCAACAACAAGCCTCTAACTTTTTTGTGTTCTTCTCTATCAGATATTGCCACCTATGCGGTAGTTCGGGATGAAGCCTATCGGTTAATGAAGCATTTTGTGCCCGGCCCTTATACTTTTATCTTGCCAGCAACCAAACTGGTACCTAAAATCATTCAAGACCCCAAACGTAAGAGCACTGGCATTCGGGTACCAGATCATGTGGTTTGTCAGGCAATTTTAAAGGAGCTGCAAAACCCCCTGATTTCTACCTCTGCCCACATTAATGAAAAAAATGGTGATGATAACCTGTTTGAGGAACTTGATAAAGCCAAGCTTTTTGACTCCTTTGATAAGCTAGTAGATATTTTGATTGATGATGGTTCTGCTGCGACCACTCGGGTTTCTACAGTGGTGGATGTGAGTGAGCACTCACCCAATGTGCTCCGGCAGGGCATGGGTTGGACAGAAATTTCTAGCTGGCTGGAGTGATAAATATGTTTTCAGAGAATAGTAGCTCATTGTGCCACTTGGTGAACTGTCCATGGACAATGACTAAAATCAGCAGCCATACCCTAGCAAAAGATACATTTCTTAAACCTTTACTCTGGGGCATCTTGGGCACATCTCAGCCGCAAAAAACCGCTGCTACACCATTTATAAACTAGCTGTGACGGTGGACACGTTGTTCTAGTGACACATTTCGCCCAGAGATCCCGTATTGAAAAGTTAGATTCATGGAGGTAGACAGAATTTCTGTTTACAAAACTTTATCAGGGATCTAAAAAATGAACGTGGTGATAGCTCCAGCGGAAAACCTACCGATCGACAGTCTGCCAAATAATACTGAACAAAATCATCCAGAGCAAATCAGGGGCAGCAAAAGCAAAAAACAACCGCTCAACAATGTTGCACTCAGCAGCAAAGAGCCGTTACGGGTCGCACTCTACCAAGCCATTAGCGCCAACACCAAAGGAAAACCGACAGATATTCAAGCCATCTCCGATCGGATTGCCAACGAAGTTGAACGAATTTGTAGTAAAAGCGATCGAATTAAAAGCTCCGGTGAGAGCGATGCCTGGCTCTTGGGCCTAGCCAAGCACCGGCTCTCGAAATGCGTTTCTTATTACACTCTTGGTTCACGCCGGGGCCGAATTGAACTACACAGCCATCTAAGCGCGATCGTCTATCGATATATTAGTCCTCCCTATGCCCAGCTTAGTTTTCAGGGCAGATACTCGCTGATCGAAGACTTTTTGCAAGACTTTTATGTAGAGTCGATTAAAGCATTCCGGCGGGAAAATGAACTACCGGAAAACTATCAGCCCCGCAGCCTGCTGCAACTGGCTGAATATATGGTGTTTACCGAATGCTATGCCAAGCGCCGCATTCACTTACACTTTGGCAACAGCCAGCAGCTAATTATTCTACGTGCCCAAACTTTCAGCAAGCGCCAACCTGCTGATGCCACAGTGGATATTGAACAAGCTTTTGATACTGCCAAAGAAGATGACGGTGAAGGTGGCGGCAATAGCCGTTTACTGCAACAGTTGCGCTCTAAGATGGTTTCGGATAGTGGTGACCCCAGTGAAGGTGCCTTGCGCGATCGAGTAATTGGTCAGCTTATTGAACGCCTGCGTGAGCAAGGCCAAGAGCAATGTGTAGATTACTTGTTACTCAAGCTCGAAGATTTATCAGCGCCAGAAATCGAAGAGATTTTGGGCATCGATGCCAGACAGCGGGACTATTTGCAGCAACGGTTTAAGTACCACATCGAAAAATTTGCGCGGGTTTCTAGTTGGGAGCTTGTGTTGCAGTGGCTGGGTGCAGAAATCGACCAGAAGCTGGGTTTGACTTCGGTACAGTGGACAGTATTCACTTCTAAGCTGAACTCTGATCAAATAACGATTTTGGAGATGAAGCAAAGCAAGGTAGATGACCGAGAGATCATGAAAACCATCAAGCTGACTGAGAAGAAGCTGGAAATGCGTTGGTCAGAGATTTTGGCTGCTGCTGCTGAACTACGCAATCAGAACTAGGATTAAATATTTAGATAAAAAGCGCTGGTAAATATTTACCAGCGCTTTTTAATTTATCGACGACAGGACAAGGGATATCTATTACCACGCCAGGTAGTTGTGCCTCTGGCAATTCCACTGCTAGGGTAATAACGCAAAGTCCAGTTATCTGGCTCTGCACCCAAGTAACGAATGCCTAGAACATTGCCACGAGAAGAGTTGATGCCTAGGGGCACCCAGGCACTGCCGTTGTCACTAAACCGCCCGACTACTTTTACGCCGGAGGTTTGGCTACAAATGTTTCCTTGGCAGGTGGTTTGGCTATCATCTACTACTTTCCACTGCATTCGGGCTGGTCTACCATCGATGTTGCAGTTGTTCCAGTTGCCAAAGTACCACTGGGTAGCAACTTGGGATGCTGAGGCTCCGCCTGCTGCCGGGAGTACGCAGGTGAGAGCAAAAAGGCTAATAAAAATTTTGCGAATCATGAGCTGATTAGATGAGGATGTCGGTAACTACTACAAGAGTATGGTGCAGTTTTCCGATCAATCTTGAAAAATTATGGGCTTGAAAAATTATGGGATCGCTGCTGTCGTTGACTGTGGGTTCCTTCGACTAGTTGGTAGATCTGTTATTTCTACACATAATTTTTGATAACTAGCGCTTGCGTTCGCGTAGCGTCGCGGAACGCGAATCGATCTCCTGTCTTCTCTTATCTTTCCAGCCCGAAAGCGTCAAATACAAGATGCCCACAGTAACTATCACCAGCAAACCAAAAGCCGTTGCCCCTAAAATCGGTAAAACCGTAGCCTGATCCATAACCCCAAATCTTCCTACTAAATTTTGACTTCTAGTTTAGCTCGAATCGCCACCTCATCCAGATCTTGACCAATAATTACCAACTGCGTCATCCGCGACTCTTCAGAGCGCCAAGGCCGATCGAAAAACGACTCAAACCGCTGACCCACCCCCTGCAACACCAGCCGCATCGTTTTCCCAGGCACTGCCACAAACCCCTTCACCCGATAAATCTCCTGCTCCGCCACCAACTCCTGTAAACGGCCAGTCAAAACATTCACATCACTCGCTGGTAACGTCAGCACGATCGAACCAATCCCCTCATCATGCTCATGCTCCTCTTCATTATCATGATGACTAGGTCGCTGAGCCAAATTATCTTCTACCGCCGCCGACCAACCAAAAATCTTCGCGGCATCTACCTGACCGCGATCGCTCACTACAATCTTCACCGCCGCCGCCGTATGCTCCCGAATCATCGCCAGCACCGTCTCCTGCTCTGCTGCCGAAATCAGATCAGTTTTATTTACCACCACCAAATCAGCACAGGCCAACTGGTCTTCAAAAAGCTCCTCCAAAGGCGTTTCATGCTCTGAAACTCCATCTCCGGCAAATTGTCCAGCTAACACTGCCGGTGCATCCACCACCGCAATCACTGCATCTACTGTTGCCCCATTGCGAATCTCTGGCCAGCGGAAAGCCGTGATTAGAGGCTTGGGAAGAGCTAAACCCGAGGTTTCGATCGCGATGCAATCTA
>JANNEH010000083.1:0-18161 GCA_031378405.1 Synechococcales cyanobacterium OTE_75_metabat_409 | reverse complement strand
GTAATGGCGTAGTGGAACCACTCTGATCCATCCCGAACTCAGAAGTGAAACGCTACAGCGGCGACAATAGTTGGGGGGTAGCCCCCTGTGAAGATAGCTCACTGCCAGGCTTAATATTGAAAAGCGAGAAGCCCTTAGATTATATCTGAGGGCTTCTTTGTTTGATATTTGAATTATTAATCAATGAATAGAATTTGAGCAAGAAAACTTTTTTTAGGTTTTAGCTTCTCTATTTTCTGGGATCTCAACTACGATCGATCGATTGTTATATTTATTCATCGCCTTTTCTACCCCGGCACCCAAAGACAGCTCTACCGCATCAGCAGCCAACTGTAGAATCTCACCCATAATCGCTGACTCTATTGCTGAGAACTTACCTAGCACATGAGAAATGGTTTCATCGTTACTTTTGCCAATTCCCATCCGCAATCGAGGAAAAGCATTGGTGCCCAAATGACTAATGATCGACTTCATACCATTGTGGCCACCTGCCGAACCAGATAATCGCAGCCGCAGTTTACCCAAGGGTAAATCTAGATCATCATAAAGTACCAGCACCTCAGTCGGTTCTAACTTGTACCAATCCAGTACTGCCCGCACTGATTGACCAGAAAGATTCATAAAGGTCTGAGGCTTCAGCAGCACAATTTTTTGGCGATTTACCCAGCCTTCCCCCACCAGCCCCTGAAACTTTTTCTGATCGGCCACCGAGATTTGCCAGCGTTTTGCCAACTGATCTACCAAATCAAAACCAATATTGTGGCGGGTTCGATCGTACTTCGCCCCCGGATTACCCAAGCCCACGATCAATCTGGGAAATACTTCTATCATTTCAGATTCAGCCATAACTTTGTTTTTACGTATGTGAATTTTTACGATCAGCTTTAGGTGAAAATGCTGCCACCTAAGAGTTTTTGATAGCGATAATCCAACTCCGATCGCAATTCTGGCATACTTTCTAACTCTGGATCGGTAGCCATTAACTGAGTTGCTGCGTCCCTAGCCTCTTGCAACACTTCTCCATCGGCGACTAAGCTGGCTAAGGCAAAATCGGCCAACCCTGATTGGCGACTGCCCAACACTTCCCCTGGCCCCCGCAAGCGCATATCCATCTCCGAAATCCAGAAACCGTCTTGGGATTCTACCAATACTTGCAATCGCTGCTTGGCATCCGGGGAATTACTGCTGCTCATCAACAAACAAAAAGATTGGATGCTGCCCCGACCCACTCGACCACGCAATTGGTGAAGCTGCGCCAGACCAAAGCGTTCGGCGTTCTCGATCGCCATCACTGTTGCATTAGGTACATCTACCCCAACCTCAATAACTGTAGTGGCGACTAAAATTTGAGTCTCATTATCTCTAAAAGCCGTAATCGCTGCATCCTTTTCTGCTGAAGTCATGCGTCCGTGTAGTAGTCCCACTTTGAACTCAGTAAAAATAGTGGTAGCTAAACGCTCATGTTCGGCGATCGCTGATTTTAAATCTAACTTTTCAGAGTCTTCTACCAAGGGTAAAACAATATAGACCTGTTGACCTTTGGCGATTTCTCGTTTCATCAATTCATAAGCCTGACGGCGTTCTTTGCCGCCTAAGATGTTGGTTTGAATTGGCTGGCGACCAGCGGGCATTTCGTCGATTTGGCTCACATCTAAATCTCCATGCAAGGTCAGTGCTAGGGTGCGGGGAATCGGTGTAGCTGTCATGGTCAGTACGTGGGGTTCAATGCCTTTTTGTTGGAGGGTGGCGCGTTGGTATACACCAAAGCGATGCTGTTCATCGATCACTACTAAACCTAGCCGATCGAAGTTAACTTTGTCTTGAATTAGGGCGTGGGTGCCTACGATGATCGATAATTCGCCGGTTTCTAGTTCACGGTAAATTTTTTTCCGCTTGGCGGCTTTGGTAGAACCAGTGAGTAGTTCGATCGGCAGATGCAGCATAGTAAACCAGCCAGCTAATTTGCGATAATGCTGCTCAGCGAGAACCTCGGTGGGAGCCATTAGGGCTGTTTGATATCCAGACTGAATCGCTGCTAGGATAGCCATCACCGCTACTAGGGTTTTACCAGAACCCACATCGCCCTGCACCATGCGGTTCATCGGGTTTGGTCGCTGGAGATCTTGCAGGATTTCGCCGACTACTCTCTCTTGAGCATTAGTTAACTGAAAAGGTAGCATCTGACGCAGTTTATCTAACAGCGAATTCTCAGGGATTTTGACGGCGACTGTGGTTTTTTGACGCAGCTTTTGGCGACGGTATAAAAAGCCAAGTTGGAGGTAAAAAAATTCATCAAATACTAAGCGACGACGGGCACTGTCTTTGGCATTTGTATCAGCAGGGAAATGAATATTGGCGATCGAACTAGCTAAATCTGCCAGTTGGTATTTCTCTTTGAGATCCGCAGGTAGGGTTTCGGCAATGAGCTGGGCAGAAGGCAGAGCAGCCATCATCGATCGACGAATCAACTCGGCGCTAATGCCTTCGGTGAGGGGATACACCGGTAAGATCCGACCCACCCGCAGAGAAGAAGGTGATTCTTCGCCATCACCAAGTACTTCCATTTCTGGGTTATCTAGAGTGAGTCCATATTTACCTTGGTTTTTTACCAACCCGGAAGCAGCAACCAAGACTCCTGGCGAGAAGCGTTTTTTCATCGACTCTTGCCAACCTCGATTGCTATAGCGGCTGCCTGCATAAAAGCGCCCTAGGCGAATTTGACCGGTGGGATCGTTGAGGACTAGTTCAAAGATAGTGAGCTTTTGGTTTTTAGGGGTAGTGAAGCAGTTACAGCGTTTGACGCTGCCTACTAAAGTGACTGTTTCGCCTTCGGCAAGCGATCGAATATCTACTTGACGAGCATAGTCAATGTAGTCGCGGGGGTAGTAATAGAGCAGGTCTTTGACAAAATATAAACCCAGCTTAGCAAGGCTGTCAGCAGCTTTGCTGCCTAGTTTAGGGAGGTCTTTGATAGGTCGATCGAGGCCAATAATCACAGCGGGGCTAGTGGGTTCTGGTTTGATTTCTGAGACGATTGGGGCGATTTGTAGTTTTTGGTGCTGTTCTGAGCTAGTTACGGAGTGGGGATTTTGGACTAGTTGGGCGATCGTGTTTTGGGCAGCGTCGAGGAGTTTTTCGGTGCGCTGGAGGAGCTGCTTGCGATCGACTGCCAAAAGCTGCATGTAACCATCAAATTCGCTGGCGAGGGCGCGCCACTGTTGTTGGTCGCTGCTGCTGAGGGCGGCGGGGGGTTTGTTGAGGGTAAGTGAGAAGAATTCGCTGAAGCGGTAGCGCTGGCCAACTAGGTCGGTAAAACCGTACTGGGCTTCTACTGCCAGCGCTTTTTGTAATCTCGCCCAGTCGATTGATTCTGCCATTTTCCAGCCTGTTTTCTACCTTTGTGTTAAGAAGCTCCTGGCTTCGAGGGCAATTTTACCGCATTAGGCATTTTCTGGCGCTGGAGGCTGAAACACTTCAAATACTTGGCGGCAATATTGACGAAGCTGTTCGGCACGTTCTGGGGCGGGTTGGACTTCGCCTTCCACTTGCCATTGTTCGATAGTAGAGAGCCGCCATTGTTTGCCTCGGTAGTCAAACCCGGCGGCTTCGAGGCCAATGAGTTTGCGCGATTCTGGTTCGCCATAGAAGCGCAGTTGCAGCAAAATGCTGCGGCTTTGCCAACGGCGGCTCCAGCCAGGGAAGTGGAAGGCGATGTCGATCGAATCGGGATCAACTAACTCGATGGTGTCTCGGTCTTTTGACCAGGGGCGTAGATCTACTCGTGCGTCGGGAAACTCCGATCGAAACAGGCTGACGACTGAAGCGATTTTCCCGGCGAGGATGAGGTTGGTGGCTTGTTCGGCAGCGTTCAATGTCTCCGTAACTCCTGATACCCAAAGTTCTTTTTAATTTAGCAGAAATATATGAGTTCGATCACCAAAGCTATCACCAATGATGTGAGCAGAGTTGTTGTTCTGATGCTAGGTTACTTTTTTTTCTGAGTAGAATTGGGGGTGGTGTTAGCCTAAAATGTCTTTGATGTTTATAATATGGAGGTATCAATGCCTACTGATGCACAAGCGCAAGCTTGTTTAAGGATATGCCAAATGCTGTCTACTGGATTTCAACCAATTCATCTATTTCGGTATGGTTCGGAATTTCGGACAGTCTATATTTTGGCAGGTGTTACTGAAAGCATTCAAATAATTATTTACTCTGATGGCGAGTGGGATTTTATAAATGAATAAGCCAAATTTTAGTATCATGACTTTCAAAGAGCTGAAAGCTTATGCACTGATTCATCGAGAAGATGATGCCGTTTTTGCTGAATTGACGAAGCGTGTCAGCGAAAATGGTACGAGATATCCATATCCTCAAACTGAGGAAGACCTAGAACAAATGAGGCAACTTTTTCAACGGAAGGTTACTGGTGACTAGCTAAATCACCTGAATTCTAGATTGTGAGCACTGCCCACTCTACAAGCCCATTGAAATTCATTAATTAAAAGCTTGGTTAGAGCTATAATCTAAGCTGTATCTGCATTTTAGACTAGAGACATTCAATTATGTCAAATCTCATCAAGATATATTTAATTTATTCCCGCATCGATACAGAAGTTACTAGGAAAATACACTCTGGTTTGCAGAAAACAGGATTTTTACCCTGGATGTCTGGTGACGATGTCTTGCCGGGAGAAGATTGGAAATCCGCCATCAGTAAAGCAATGTCTAATTCTGATATTTTTGTCTCCGTTTTATCCCAATCTTGGGTATTGGATTCAAATCCAACAATAGAACTTGATAACGCATTGAGTCGCTCAAAAGAAACAAAATTGATAATTCCTGTTCTTCTGGAAAGAGGTGTGACGGTACCTGCTAAATTAAAAAATCTAAGATCTATTGATTTCTCCTCTGATTTTGATCGAGGACTATATCAGTTAGTTTCAGGGCTAAGGAAAATTGGTAGGCGGCTTGATATATATCCAGGAGATGATTCATATAGATCCTTGTCGGCAGCAGGGACATTAAGAAATTTGTCGATTTCGAGGATTAAACTTGTCAATATTCGTTGTTTTAATAACTTAGATATTAACCTAGAGCATTACAGTAAGCCAATTGAATGGATAATGTTTTTGGGTGATAATGCTGTTGGAAAAACAACAATACTCAGAAGCATTGCATTAGGCTTATGTAATGAAAGTGATGCAACAGCACTAATGAAATCAGTTTCTGGTGGGTTTGTTCGACAAGGTTGTGATGAAGGTTATATCAAAATAGAATTAAGTGATGTAAATATTGCTGGGAAACCTACATCAAATTCAATTAATAAAAAGAATTTGTTTCTTAGAGCATTACTGAATGCTTTTCCAACTAAAACAAAATTGATGCTGCTGTGTGATGATTTGGAGCCGACTGCAAAAGAAATTATTAATGTTGATAGTTCTTTAGAGATGATAGTCTTCAATTTAATAAATTGGGCAGAAGCCACTGGGCGAATAAATGAATTGATTGAAGCAGCTCGATCCCAAAGCCCAAATAACCATTCTTTGCGTGAGTTTGATAAACAGGAAAGAACTAAGGTTTACACCATCACAACTCAAGTCATTAAGCAAATGGAAGATACTGAGGTTATTAGAAAAATGATCGAACCTGATACTGATTTTCTTTGGTCTGACATATTCGTCTGTGGTTATGGATCAAACCGCACTACTCAGACCTATGCCAACTATGAGAGCTATCGATCGATTGACGCAGTTCATTCTTTATTCTCTTCTCAACCCCAATTTCAAAACCCCGAACTTGTTTTGCTGCGCCGTGACCCAGAAACTCGCAGACAGATAGAGCATCTGCTACTTGACATCTTGATGCTAGATGGCTCCGAGTATAAGATTCATTACACTGATCGAGGCATAGAAGTCGAAGGACCCTGGGGAAGACAACCATTACAGGTAATGAGTGATGGCTATCGCAGTACCACCCAATGGGTACTAGATTTTATGGGGTGGCTGATCCAAGCTAACCGCTTACTCAATAATCCCGATATTGGTGGTATTTTGTTGATAGATGAAATAGAGCAACACCTACATCCCCGCTGGCAACGCCATATTGTGCAGCGATTACGCCAGAAATTCCCCAAAACCCAAATCATTGCCTCTACTCACACCCCGTTGGTGGCTGCGGGCATCGCAGATATTGATAGCGGAGTACTGCTGAAACTAGGTCAAGATCAAGAAGGACATACTGATGTTCGCATTATTGACAAACGGCTTTTGGATGGTAAACGAGCTGACCAAATACTGACATCAGAAGCATTTGGGCTATTTACTAGTCGGAATCCTGGTAGTCAAGATGATGTCGATCGATATTCTGAACTGCTCAGTAATTCTGCCCGGACTGAGGCAGAAGAAGCAGAATTTCAATCCTTACGCTCTCATATTCAGGATGCCTTCAGCGATGGTGAAAGTGAAGCCGCACAAATAGTCAGAAAAGCTGTTGGGGTAGCTTTGCAGGAGACGGTTCAGGATATTTCACCTGAATTGATCGACCTAGAGCTGAGAAAGCAACTTCATCAACTTTCTCAGCCAGAGGCTTGACAATGAGAAAAATTGTTGCTCAGCCACTGGACACTAAAGATTGGCATCAGTGGATCGAAGATTGTCAAAAAGCTACACAAGGAAACATTGCAGTCGTGGCTCAAGGTGGTGAAGCTTCGATCAAATCTAACTTGTATCGAAATGCAAAAATTAAAAATGCTTATTTTTTCAGTAAAAAAGCACCATTCTATGGCCGTTGTGCTTACTGTGAAAATCCGATTGCTGACTTCCAACATGGTGACATTGAACATTTTCGGCCAAAAGCAGCAGTTACTGATGAAAATAGCCAGACAATATATTTGCTAGATGAGCAAGGTCAACAAGTTTTAGATGAAGATAATAATCCAGTACCACATTCTGGGTACTATTGGTTGGTTTACGACTGGTGTAATTTAATTCCTTCTTGTGTTACATGTAATCAGTCTCCAGGTAAGCACACTCGTTTTCCTGTAATCGGTGTTCACGCGCAGATCCCAGGAGCTGAAGTCAACTCATCTCTGGTTTTACAGTAGAAAAATCTTAATCTTTGCTGTTTCATCTGACGAATACTTATAAAAATGAGAGAGGTTTACTCATATTTGCAGCAAATCCCAGAATGCCTCGATCGCGGTGTTCATAAAGTAATTTACCCTGAGCATCAAACAAAAATGTCCCGCCGCGCTGAGTTAAATAAGTGGCATCGGGTACATAGGTCTGCCAATTAGCCAACACCTCACTCATATTTCTGAGCCGCAATGTCGCCAACTCAAAAGGTCTTTGGAACCCACTACCACCAGCCAGATTAAAAAAAGATCCCTGAATTGGTGGCAATGGTGCAGCCTTGATGACTTCTTGATCTTTGATCAACTGTGGAGCTTGGCGATCGCCTACATATCCTCGAAATACTTCAGCTAAAGTGCCTGGGCTGCCAATGCCAGCACACATGGCCATCAAATTTAACCAAGCCTTTTGCACTGCCGTAAATCCCGGAATCTGCAACTTCAAACCAGCATATAGTCCTAGTTGTTGATGAAGTTGGGGTACTGCCGTCACAAACAATCGATCGGCAGGGAAGCCGGTAAAACCACAGAATTTCTCACCCGCTGCTCGATCACCAATCCCGATCGCTACCAACCTGAGATCCTGCAATAAATCTTGTTCTTTTTGTAACCACCAAGCATATTCCAAACTATCAAAGTCACCTAACTGTGGCCAAACCAGCACCAACAGCCGCTGAGCCGACCCTAAATCACTTAAAATTGGGGCAACCTTACCGTCGCTAACCCTTGGTAGATTGGTGCTTTGGCAAATTTCAAAGATATTATTCATGCTCATAGTTTAGCGTGCTGCCCACCGTCAATCAATATTTCAGTGATTGAGTAATAATTCTCAGCCAGTTCTCAGGTTCCATCAACTGATAATTGTTAGACTTCTAATTAACACAGAACGTCTTCAGCGGGATGTGCTAGGAACATTTTGGTCACAATCTGGATGGAAAGACGAACCCTGTTATCGGCGGCAGTAGTTTTATTAGGTACTGCCAGCGGAGCTTATTTTTTATCAAGGAAATCACCAACTATGGCAACTACATCAGGCGAATTTGAAATCAACAAAACTGAGGAAGAATGGCGTAAAATCCTAACTCCTGAACAGTTTAATGTGTTGCGTAAGCAAGGCACCGAGAGAGCTGGCACCAGTATTTTAGACAAAGAATACGGCAAAGGCACCTTCGCCTGTGCAGGCTGTGACTTACCTTTGTTTGTTTCAGAAACCAAATTTAATAGTGGTACTGGCTGGCCGAGTTTCTATGACCCAATTCCTAACTCGATCGCGACTTCCGTGGATGGGAAGCTCATGATGAAGCGTACCGAAGTGCATTGCCGCCGTTGTGGTGGGCATTTAGGCCATGTCTTCGACGATGGACCTAAACCCACTGGTTTGCGCTACTGCATGAATGGCATCTCCATGAAATTCATCCCCGCCTAGATCAGGATTTACCGGATTTGGGGATTTGCAGGATTTTTTTTGGATCATCCTGCAAATCCTTAAATCCCGCAAATCCTGATCTGCTATTTGGGTACATGGGTCGATCGCACCGATAACTCCTTCAACTGTTGATCGGAGACCTGGGAAGGTGCATCGGTGAGCAAACATCTGGCCTGTTGAGTTTTGGGGAAGGCAATCACATCACGGATCGAGTCTTCGCCCACCATCAGCATCACTAACCGATCGAGGCCAAAGGCAATCCCACCGTGGGGCGGTGTGCCATAGTCAAAGGCATCTAGCAAGAAGCCGAATTTGCTTTGAGCTTCTTCCTCCGTCAGCCCGATCGCCTTAAATACCTGCTCCTGAATATCCCGCTGGAAGATCCGCACACTGCCACCGCCGATCTCTGTGCCGTTCAGCACCATGTCATAGGCTTGAGCGCGAGCTGTACGCAGGTCGGCTAAATCTTCTGGCTTGGGGGCAGTGAAGGGATGATGTAGAGCCTCCAAACGGTTTTCATCAGCATTCCACTCAAACATCGGGAAATCGGTGACCCATAATAGATTTACTTTATTCTCATCAATTAGCCCTAGTTCTTTGCCAATTACTAGGCGCAGTCGATCGAGAGTTTTATTTACCATGGCGGCATCTCCGGCTCCAAAGAGCAACAGATCGCCATCTTTGGCTCCGGTCATAGCCATTAGCTTTTGCTTGCTCTCGGGAGTCAGACTATCTTTAATTGCGCCGATGGTTTCTAGATCGCCATCTACAAACCGAATATAGGCCAGACCCTTGGCACCCATATCACTGGCTTCTTTGAACAAATTGCCACCGGGCTTGATCCGCACATTCGAGATCGTTTCATTGCCACCAGGAATTGGCAATACTTTCACAATGCCACCGGCAGCGATCGCTCCAGAAAATACCTTAAAACCCGAATCTTTAAAGATTTCCGATAAATCTACCAATTCCAGGTCAAAGCGGGTATCTGGTTTATCGCAGCCATACCGAGCCATGGCATCTTGATAGGTAATCTGGGGTAAGGGCAGAGGTAGAGCTACGCCTTTGACCTCTTTAAACACATGGGCAATTAATCTCTCATTGAGAGCCATGATTTGGTCTTGAGTCATAAAACTCATTTCCATGTCGAGCTGGGTAAACTCTGGCTGTCGATCGGCTCGTAAGTCTTCATCCCGAAAACAGCGGGCGATTTGGTAATAGCGATCGAACCCCGACACCATCAATATTTGCTTAAATAACTGTGGTGACTGAGGTAAAGCAAACCATTCACCCGGATTCACCCGGCTGGGCAACACAAAGTCTCTTGCGCCTTCTGGAGTAGATTTGGTCAGGATCGGGGTTTCGATCTCCATGAAATTTTCTTGATCTTCTAAGAAACGCCGCAGGGCTTTGACCACCTGATGACGAGTCTGTAAATTATGGCTCATCCGCTCTCGGCGCAGGTCTAGATACCGATAGCGCAGGCGCAGTTCTTCTCGCACAGTTTCGTTTTCGCTGGCAGAAATTTGGAAGGGCAACTGTTTTTGGACTTTGCTCAGAATCTGAATATCATCAGCGTAGACTTCAATATCACCAGTGGCGATGCGATCGTTGAAAGACTCTGCTGGTCGCTGGCTGACTTTGCCGGTTACTTGCACCACATATTCGCTGCGTAAACTTTCAGCTAAATGATAGGAAGCAGGGGTGCGCTCAGGTTCACTGACAATTTGTATCGAACCCGATCGATCTCTTAAATGCAAAAAGATTACGCCGCCCAAATCTCGTCGTCGATCTACCCAGCCACAGAGGGTGACGGTTTCGCCGATGTTTTTATGGGAGAGGTGGCCGCAGTATTCGGTACGCATATCTTTCAGACAGAGGGGCTGTAAATTTAGTCTTACTATTATGTCTCATTTGGGTCAATGTTAATTTATCCCTAACAGTGCCATAGTTGATTTAGGCTAAGATGAAGGCGGTTTTTTCACTGTATGGATATCACCGACTATTCTCTAGACATCTACGGTGCCTGAACATAAAAATATTTTTCAACCCAGGAAAAACATGAGTAAATATACCCCTTACAACCTTCAACTCCAGATTTCGCGGATGTTTCAAGATGGGCAGGCCATGTTTGCCAGCATTAAAGTCCAAGACTGGCTCAAAGAACGCAGCGAAAATCCGGCAGACTATTCGATTACCTTTAACAAAAAACCAGCTCCCACAGGTTCGCGAGAAGTCCAAACAGTCGAGATTGTGCTACAACGCAAAGATGGCGAGCCTGTGGCCGATTGGTTGTTAGCACAGCTTAGAGGTGAGACTTAGACTGTGGTTAAGTTGATAGTTGCTGGATCTCCCACATCTGTTGGTAGGCTTTTTCCATTTCCTGGGTAAATTTATGACCATTCCATAATGGTGATGTCCAGCGGGATTTTAATAATTTCTCGGATACTTGTTGGCGCAATGACTGGTCTGTACCCAGCTTGACTCCCCAGGTGATGTAGTCTTCGATCGATTCGGCAATGCCCTCGGTAACTCCGACACTATGCATGAAGGTGTAGCTATTTCTGGCGGCAAATTGTTCACCAATAGTAGTAACCATCGGGATACCCAGCCACAGAGTTTCTAACGTAGTGGTCGCCCCATTGTAGGGGAAGGTATCTAGGACGATGTCGGCAATTTGCAAATTGGCACGATGAGTCATTTCATTGGGGTCTTCGCCCAAAAAGCGAATTCGTGACCAATCTAAACCAACCTGTGCAGCCAAAGAACGATATAACCGTTGAGCCGTCTGTTCATCCATCCGGGTTTTCACCAAATAGTAACTATTGGGTACTTGTTGGACAATTTGCATTTGAGCCAGAATATTGTCGGCGTTGAGCTTGTAGCCTTTTTGGGCACTAAAGTAAATCACCGCATCAGGGGCAATTCCCAAGTCCGATCGATGTAACGTAGGTGCCCCTACTTCAAACCCATCCACAGCTACATAAGTCTGGGGCAATCGCCAGATTTTTTCACTGTAATATGATTGGGCATTGGCTGGTAAAACCTGATGGTCGGCAATATAGTAATCGATCGCGGCACAACCAGAAGCATCCCAGCCTAACCAACTAACTTGAATTGGTGCTGGTCGGCGGGCCATTACTTCATAGGTGGTACTGGAGGTCAAGCTATCTAGATCTACTAAGATATCTATTTGATCCCGACGAATCACCTCGGCAATTTGCTCAGGATCATTATTCAAATAACGAGTAGCTGTAGACTTATTAGCAAACCATTGAGCATGAAAGGGATCTTCTTTACGAGTATTTAGACTATAAGTGAAGATTTCAAATTTCTGGGGATCGTGATATTGCCACAGCCACCGACTCAACCAACCCACCGAATGCTTTCTGAGAGTTCCGCCGATGTAACCGATCCGCAATGTACCAGTCGGTTTTGGTAAGTTAGTTGATTTTAGGGGAGTTTTACCCTGGACTGATGCTGAATTTAAGCAAGCTTGATATAACTGTCCCGCCCGGTTTTGATAATCGTGATTTTCTGCTGGTGTATCTTGCAGATATGGAAAGAAGCTGGTACTACTGATGATCGATCGACAGCTTTCTAAATCTATTTCTGGGGGTGGATTTTGTAGGACTTTATCTAGCAGACCACGATACCCCGGCATGATTGAGGCAATTTTGGCAAAGTCACTGGCTTCCATTAAAGCCCTTGTCCATAAATAATATCCCCGCACTTGCTCTAAATCAGTGCCACAAGCTGCATAATATCTTTGGGCAATATCGGCACTATCTTCATACCGATTTACGCGGGGGTACGTTACCGAAAGAAAATGCATGATCCCTAAATGTTGGGGAAATAGCTCTAAACAATATTCACCAACATCAATGCCAAAGTTACCAAGAAAAGGAAAGCCTGCTCCAAAAGCTTGCACTAATAATAAATTCAGGAGTTCTTCTGTTCGATCGCTATATTGCAAGCAGCCCAGAATCTGCGAGATGTTTGCGGGGCTAATTACCAACAGCATTTTAGCAAAAGCTGCTGTTAGCAATAACTGATTGATTTCTGGGGCAGCGGCTAAAGCCTCAATTAACTGCCAATCTAAAATCATTTCTGGTTGTAGTTGTGTGCAGCAGTCGGTTAACAGCACTAGCTGCAAGATATTTTCTAACCAAGTACTATCTAGTTGTTGAAAGTACTCCCGCAGAATTAATGCTCCTCGATAGTTTCTTAACTCGGTTTGTTGTTGAGCCGCAACTAAGAGTGTCTTACCCAGATCTGCGCTTAACTGTGCAGATGTTGCTTCATCGGCGGCATTAGCTAGGGGGATAAACCAAGTAGATTCAGCTTCAGTCAGGTTATTGCCCAGGGCATAAGAAATTCCTAACCACCAATAGTTGCTAGCTAAATCACTCTTGGCGATCGCGGCTTTATAGCGAGAAATCTGCTTAGAAATAGATGGGGCAATCATAATTATGCAGGGGTAGTGCTAGATAACCGAGCTAGCTGAAAGCTCGTGGTGTTATAGTACCCCTCTATTTGTGGGCAGAATATGTGAAAAATACGGAGCTATGCGAAAAAATCTCGATCGAGAACCGTGAATATACGGAGATTAAGCATCTACTAAGTGGGTAGGCAAACCATCGATACTAGTCTGATTTTTCTGCACTTGATATTCCCATACACCCTCTGCGCCTTTACTATCTGCCCAGTCAGCTAAGGTCGATCGCTCTTGCTGTTGTTCAAACATCGGCACCGCAAAACCGCAGGAAGTCTGCACTGATTCAATATTCATTACAATTATCTGGCGCTGACCAGGGTAGTCTACAAACTCGCCATTATCCCAAATTTCTTGCCATTCTGGGCTATCAGGGCGCACTACTTCACCCTGACCATAGAGGCGCAGAATTAGGGGTTGTTGGTCGAAACTACAAAACATGATGGTAATGCGGCCATTTTGATGGAGGTGAGCAGCGGTTTCGTTGCCGCTGCCGGTGAGGTCGAGATAAGCCACTTGCTGATAATTTAAGCAGCGAAAGGTATCCATACCTTTGGGAGATAGATTGATGCGCCCCTCGGTAGGAGCGCTGGCAGTGAAGAAAATTAGTTGTCGATCGATGAACTCACACAACTGATCATCGAGTTTCGGATAAAATTTGGCCATTTGTGTCACCCCTAACTGCAATAAATAGTTAGGAGTAATCATTGCTCTTTTTGACCCCTCCGTCAATCAACAGGTCAACAGAAGAAAAGTAGTTGTAAATACTTTGCAAATGCCGGTGATCACCACCCCGTCAGGCTACGCCTGCCACCCCTCCAAAGGAGGGGAATTAATTAATTAGTTCCCCTCCCTTGGAGGGGTGCCCCGTAGGGGTGGGGTGGTCTTTCTATCTGTGTCCTTCGTTGTAAATTTGTCCGGACTATTGATTAAAGTGACTCTTGGCTCTTAGGTATTGATCACGACTCATTCGACTCAGATCAAATAGGCAATCCCGTTGAATTCGATCGCATTCCAAGAGAAATCTGGGCTTGAAAAACACCCGTCAATTTTAACGGGCATTTTCAAAGAAGTACATTAAACTAGAAGGCAGTTAACTTTGACGTATATTTAGCTGGATTTGCTGATGACTAACGACCACAGTGGAGTGCCTTTAAGTGCAATTGTCGGCAGAGATGCTCTGGCACAAACGGTTTGGCAGATTCTGGCCGATCGAAGTGTCCTGTTAACTGCCGAGCGGCGCATGGGTAAAACTTACTTGCTCTATAAGTTGCAAGGAGAGGCTGAGCAACAGCAGCAGAATTGGATACCGGGTTGGTATTGCATATTTCAAGATTTGTCGCGGGCATCATCGCCTCTAGAATTTGTCCAGAGTGTGTTCGATCAGGCCCAAGTACAACTGAGCCGCAAGCAAAAGATCGCTGAGAAGACTAGACGATTTCTGAGCCGTTTTTCAGAGTTCAAGGTTGGTTCTGTGCAGTTTCCAAAGGTGGCCACGGCAGAATGGAAAAACATTCTGACAGCGATTTTTGCTGATTTGTCTGAGCAATTGCCTGATGACCGGGTAGTATTTTTGTGGGATGAGTTTCCGGTGATGCTGGATTCCATTATGAACAAAGAAGGCGGAGAAATCATTGCGGGAGAGATCCTCAACTTATTGCATACTTTGCGGGCGGAGTATCCCAAGATTAGAATGATCCTTACTGGTTCCGTGGGTTTGCATCACATTCTGCATAAGTTAAGGCAAAGTGGCTACAATAATCCGGTGACTAATGATCTGACGGTGTTATCTGTGCCACCTTTAGATCAGAACTTTGCGGTAGATTTGGCTCGATCGCTGTTGGAATCCAAAAATATTCCTTGTCAGGATGTGTTAGCTACAGCCGAGACGATCGCCCAGGAGGTCGATAATATTCCTTTTTATATCCGGGGAGTAGTCGAACGTTTTCAATATCACTCCCAAAATCGTCCGTTGACCATTGATGTGGCCACAATTCGGCAGGAGGTACAAACGGTGTTGGTAAATGCTGATGATAGCTGGCACATGGCGCATTATTTGCAGCGGATCGAGAATTATTATGGGGAAGCTAATAGTGTAGTGGTGCGATCGATCCTAGATATTATGGCGGAGCAGCCACAGCCTATTTTGACTAGAGAGATTATTAAAATGGTGCAGGGTTCAAGTAGTGAACCAGTTGCGGAGCAAAGAATTCGTGATTTGCTGAAGCTGTTAGAGCAAGATCATTATTTAAGCAAAGACCCGATCGATTTAACTTACCAGTTTCGGTATTCTTTGATTCGGCGTTATTGGCAAAGTCAGCGAGGTTAATGTGATCGATACTCCTTTAGCTCAACAGTTGGCTTTATCTACCTTTACCCCCAGTACCATGCCCCCGGCGGTGTTGGAGGGGATGTTTGTGCAGCGAAAACAGTTGTTACAGTCGATCGTCCAAGAGTTGGCAGCGAGTGTGGGTGGTACTAAGCAGTTTTTGCTGTTGGTGGGAGCTAGGGGAATGGGGAAAACTCATTTTGTTTCTTTGGTGTATCATCGGTTAAAACAGCAGTCAGAGCTGGATAATAAGCTATTAATTGCTTGGTTACGAGAAGAAGAATATGGAGTGAATTCTTGGCTATATTTAATTGTAGAAATTTTGCGGTCTTTGAGCCTAGAGGGGGTGGAGACAGGAGGGCAGATTGCGAGGTTAATGAATGTGTCGATCGCTGAGGCGGAGTATTTGGCGAATCGGGTTTTAACTGAGGTGATTGGCGATCGAACTTTGCTGATTATTACCGAGAATTTTGATAAGTTGTTGTTTGGCTTGGGTGATCAGGAGCAGTGGAAGTTTCGGGCGTTTTTGCAGGAAACCAATTGCTGTAGTATTTTGGCGACTACACCGAAGATTTCCCAGGATACTGGCCGTAAGGAGAAGCCATTTTTTGGCTTTTTTACACCGATTCATTTGCCGGTGTTTAGTCATACTGATGCGGTAGCGATGTTGATTAATATTGCTAATTTATCTGGTAATAGTGGTTTGGTGCAGTTTCTGGAAACTGTTGATGGTCAGAGCCGGGTGCGGGCTTTGCATCATTTGGCGGGAGGGAATCCGCGTGTTTATGCGCTGTTTGCTCAGTTGGTAACGGAGGATATGCTAGATACGTTGTTACCAGCAGTAATGGAGATGCTGGATAAATTGACTCCTTACTATCAATCACGGGTGGAGAGTTTGGGGCAGTCGGATGATCAGCAGAAGATTGTGATGTATTTGGCGCGGGAGACGAGGGCGATAACAGTGAAAGAGATTACGGCACAATGTTTTATTTCTAGCGATCGAACTACTTCTAATGCGCTGAAGAAGTTGAAGGAGAAGGGCTATGTGGTTTCTACTCAGCAGGGGCGGGAGGTTTTTTATGAGATCTCGGAGGTTTTGATGCGGCTATGTTTGGAGATGAAGAATGCTCGATCGAATGATTTGAAGATCTGTGTGGATTTTTTGCGGATTTGGTATGGGCCACAAGAACGTCAAGAACAGTTGGATAAGCTGGAGTTAGCTGGAAGGTTGGATGACGCGGAATATTTCAGAAAGTCTCTCATGGATGCTCGGCACGATCCGATCCTGATGGCTTGCCAGAGAGATCTAAAAAGATCTATTGATGATGCAGATGCTGATTCAGCTCTAAATGTTTGGCGAGAATTGGTAGCTGTCAATAAAATTAGTGCATCTGATGACCAAAGAATTGTGGAGATGATTGGCAGCGGTAAGTTGATGGAGGCTATTGAGTCGATCGATGCTTTGATCATCAATATAACTGCTCAGGAGCTATATTTGAAAGGCTTGTTATTATATGAATCTGAGAAATGGCAGGAATCTATAGATGTATTTGACGCTGTAATTGACCTTCAAGCAAATCATTATGATGCCTGGTCTAAAAAAGGTAATTCACTATGTCGTTTAGAAAGATATGAAGAAGCCATTAAAAGCTATGATCGTACTCTTCAAATTAATCCAGAGGACGCTATTGCTTGGAGTAATCGAGGAGTTTTATTAGGTTGTCTGGGGAAGTATGAAGAAGCTATTAAAAGCTATGATCGCGCTCTTCAAATTAATCCAGAATATGCTGGTGCTTGGAGTAATCGGGGGATTTCACTAGATGGATTAGGAAAGCATGAAGAAGCTATGAAAAGCCATGATCGTTCTCTTCAAATTAATCCAGAGAATGCTGGTGCTTGGAGTAATCGGGGGACTTCACTAGATGGATTAGGGAAGCATGAAGAAGCTATCGAAAACTATGGTCGTGCTCTTCAAATTGATCCAGAGTTTGCTGGGGCTTGGAGTAATCGGGGATTCACACTACATTATCTAGAAAGGCATATAAAAGCCATCGAAAACTATGATCGTGCTCTTCAAATTGATCCAGCAGATGCTATCACTTGGAATAATCGGGGAGCTATATTAGATGATCTAGAGAAGTATGAAGAAGCTATTGAAAGCTATGATCGCGCTCTTCAAATTGATCCAAAGTATGCCGAGGCGTGGTCTAAGCGAGGGAACTCGCTAAATTATCAAGGAAAGTATGAAGAAGCTATCGAAAACTATGATCGTGCTCTTCAAATTAATCCAGAGAATACTATTACTTTGCAGAATCGAAAGATTGCATTCAAAAAAATGATTGATAATTATCACGATCAAGGATTAACTGTTTTTAGCCAAGATGACTATTCAAGTTTTTTGGTGCTATGGCAAAAAACCTTTGATATTATTCAGCAGGAGCAACTTGGTAACGCCGATCGATTCATCAGCAAGTTCCTGAACGACCAATTACTTCCCAAGTTCCAGCAACCCAATATTCGCAACATCCTACCCCAAATACTTGAGATTTATGCCAATAGCCAAGTTTTACCAGAACTCGGTGTAGCCTTAACCAACAGCCTCCAAGCCATCCAAGACCCCAAAATTAGTGACTACACCGCGATCGAGTGGCTAAAAATGTGGCAAGAACTTGGCAAACCCTATCCAGAGCTAGCCCTAGCTCTCAAAATGCTCGAAGCTGGCATTAAATACAAACAAAACCCCAAAGACGATCGAATCTTCCTCAGCTTGCCCCAAGAA
>JANNEH010000210.1:0-61439 GCA_031378405.1 Synechococcales cyanobacterium OTE_75_metabat_409 | reverse complement strand
TTCTAGCTTGCTAACTGTGAATATGCAACCCTAGTTTTCCTTGTTTGCCTATCGGCAGACGGGGACTAAAGTCCCCCGAGTCGCTTCCCTCTCAGGGCTAAAGCCACTGAGTTTCCCGCATTCCGCACTGCCTCTTATGAGCCTGGACTAAAAACTCAACGCCAGCACGTTTGAAAAAACTGATGTGTGTAATGTCATCGATCGCCAAATACAACCTATACTCCGGCGCAGTCTCTTGAATGAGAGAACGATACACCATATATTGACCAACAGCATGATGGAAATCAGTCATCAGTGATCGACCCACAAAACTCTTGATTTCAACAACGATTTTTTGTCCTTGCCGCTCAGCAGCCATTGGCCATTCAGCGGCAAGATCTGCATATAGGTCAATCTCTTGATACTTAATTTTATAAGGATCGGCAGTAATAATCCAGCCTTCCTGGATAAGTGCCGATTTCACAGCATCATGGTAAATATCTCTAACAGGCATAGCACAGCCTCATTCTGTTTCTGGCGATATTGGTCTAACAAGTATAATAATTTACTATGTTCCAAATCTTCCCCTCCCCAGTGCCATGGCTGAAATCAACGGGACGATCGCTCAAGTAGTACACGAAAACAGCACCGATCACTATGTAGTGATCCAAATGGCTAGTGAAGACTTCAGCACCTTCAAAGCCGTAGGAGTCATGCCCGCACCACAGAAAGACCTGGATGTGACCCTATATGGCGATTGGCGCAAACATCCCACCTATGGTGATCAATTTAACTTCACCAGTTACCGCATCGCTGAGCCAGTAGGACGGGAGTCAGTCATCGGCTTTTTGGTAACACTGCAAGGCATCGGCAAAAGAATGGCAGCGCGGATTGTGGATTACTTTGGTGACGACACCTTCTCGATCCTGGAGCGAGAGCCAGAGCGGATGCTAGAAGTCAATGGCATTACCAGCAACAAACTCGCTAAAATGTTGCAGTCCTACAGCGAAAGTCGTAAACTGCAAAACCTGATTGCCTTCCTAGCCGGTCTGGGCATCACCGCCACCTACGCTGGCAAGATTTATCGGGAATTTGGTGATGAATCGATCGACACTATCAAAAGAGATCCCTACCTATTGATAGAGCGGGTGCGGGGCTTTGGTTTCAAACGTGCCGATGATATTGCCCTCAAAACTGGCATTCCGATCGACAGCCCCATGCGTTATCAATCGGCGATCGCCGACACCCTACGTCAAGCCGCCAAACAACAAGGACATTGCTATTTACCCCAGCCAACTCTCATCCGCAGTTGCGCCGAGTTACTCCACCTCCCCGGTCATCATCCCCAATCGTCCGCGATCGCTGCCCATATTCAATCATTGTGCGCTGCTAACGCCCCTGATCGACGCAGACTAGTAGTAGAAGACACCGATGTCTATTTATCTCGTGCCCACCAAGCTGAATATCGATTGGCACAGAACCTGCAAAATTTGTGTGGCACCTTTAAAATCAAAACTGATATTGAAGAATGGATTGCCAAATATGAAGCCGATAACGATATTGAGCTGGCAGCGGGGCAAAAAGAGGCTCTGACTAATGCCGTCACCCAAGGTGTAACTATTATGACCGGGGGAGCTGGGGTTGGTAAAACAGCGACAGCTAAAGCGATTATTGAATTTTGGTTAGATCATAAAAAGCAAGTAGTAGCCTGTGCTCCTACGGGCAAAGCAGCTTTGCGGATTCAGGAAAGTACTGGTTTAGAAGCTCAAACAATTCATCGGTTATTGGGCTGGATGGGTACTGGTTTTAGTCATAATAGTCGCTATCCTCTAGAGGGGGATTGTTTTATTATTGACGAGGCTTCGATGTTAGATCTATCAATCGCCGATGCTCTGGTTGCCGCCATTCCCCTTTCCGCACAAGTGTTATTTATTGGGGATGTGCATCAGTTGCCTTCGATCGCCGCCGGTAACGTACTCCGCGACATGATTCAGTCAGAGATTTTTCCGGTAGCCCAGCTCACCGAGGTTTTTCGCCAAGCCGCAGCTTCTAAAATCACTCAATGTTCTTATGCCGTTAATGCTGGACAAATACCTACTGTCGAAGTAATCACTAAGGCCACAGAGCAGTTCGAGACAGATTGTGTGTGGGTGAAATGTAATGGCACCATTATTCCCAAGGCGATCGAGTGGCTATTGCGAGAAAAACTACCCCAGTTGGGTTATCTACAACCCGATATTCAATACCTGGCACCCATGCACAAGTCCGATAGCGGCAATATTGCGATCAATCAATTGGTGCAAAATTTTTGGAACCCACCGCAGCCCAGTCAGCGTAGAATCAAGCAGTTTCGGGTAGGCGATCGAGTGATTCAGACCAGTAATGACTACAATCAGTTGGTGTTTAATGGCGATATTGGCACTATTGAATCGATCGGGGCTAAAGACGAAGAAATTATTACCCATATTCGTTATCCTGACTGGCAAGAACCCCAAGGAAAACTGATCGAGTATAGTGTGGCACAGTTAGATAATGTCATGCTGGCTTATTCTATTACGATTCATAAAAGCCAGGGTTCAGAGTTTCCGGTGGTGGTGATTCCGTTGAGTATGCAGCACAATATGATGCTGCAACGGAATCTGTTGTATACAGCAATTACTCGCGGGCGGCGGTTGGTGGTGTTGGTTGGCGAGGAGCGAGCGATGCAGCAGGCGGTGAATACGGTGCGATCGGCACGGCGATATACCCGCTTGCAAGAACGCTTACAATCCTAAATCCTATTCAACTATCTCCTATTCAATTATCTCGAACTTGCTGTTTGGCTTGACGCATCTGTTCGACAAAGCGACCAAATAAATAATCGGCATCGTGGGGGCCGGGGCTAGCTTCCGGGTGATATTGTACCGAGAAGAAGGGCAGGGTCTTATGGCGTAAGCCAGCGACAGTGCGATCGTTCAGGTTTAGATGAGTCACTTCCACATCGGCTGGCAGCAAGTCAGGGGTGATCGCAAAGCCATGGTTTTGACTAGTGATTTCGACCGGCTGCAATGCCAACCCCGTAGGCTGATTCAAACCTCGGTGGCCGAATTTTAGCTTAAAGGTGGCCGCACCTAAAGCCAGACCCAAAATTTGGTGCCCCATACAAATCCCAAAAATCGGTTTTTGAGCAGCTAACAGTGCTGTGGTGGTAACGATTCCTTCGGTGACCGCTGCTGGATCGCCGGGACCGTTGGAGAGAAAAATGCCATCAGGTTGATAGCCAAGAATTTCTGCGGCGCTAGTGCTGGCTGGGACTACCTTCACGCGACAGCCATGGCTAGCGAGCCGGTGGAGAATATTGCGTTTAATGCCGAAGTCGATCGCCACCACATTAAAGGTTTCAGCGGTATTTTTTGGCAAATTATTGGGGGGCTGAAAATCCCATTGGTCGGCACTGGGTGTAGACCAGTCATAGGTGGTGGTGGTACTGACTACCCGCACTAGGTTCAGACCATTCATGTCTGGAGCCGTATGTACTTTGGCCAATAACTCTGCCGGGTCGAGAATTTCACTGGAAATTGCCCCATTGATGGCACCGCTGGAGCGCAGTTTGCGGGTAAGGGCACGGGTGTCGATGCCATAGATGCCTGGAATACCGTGCTGCTCTAGGTAGGCTGGTAAAGACTGTTGCGATCGCCAGTTGCTGGGACGGTGGCAGATGTTGCGGGCGATTACGCCTTGAATTTGGGGTCGATCGGATTCCTCATCGTCTGGGTTGACTCCGGTGTTGCCCAATTCAGGATAGGTAAAGGTAACAATCTGGCCATAGTAGCTGGGATCAGTGAGAACTTCTTGGTAGCCAGTCATCCCGGTGTTGAAGACTACTTCGCCCAGGGTGGTGCCGATGGCACCAAATGACCAACCGCGATAGGTGGTGCCGTCGGCTAAGACCAAGAGAGCCGGTTTTGCAGCAGACATAATCGTTTCCATCTATTTTAAAGCGTTCTTAATATCGCACAAAACAGGCTTGGAATCTGTAATCATCTGTGCCATACCTAAGAATTGGCTAGATTTACGCTGCTCTGTACTATCTGCTTTTAGGACTTTCTTTAGTGGTTTCTTTGGGTGTTCCACCATTTCGTAAAGAATCATTCAAAGATTTTTCTTCGGAGGACAAGGCATTATAAGAATTCACTAGACGATTATAATTGGCGATTTCTTGCTTGAGCACCTGTACCTGAGAGTTATAACTGTTCACCTGTTGATTGAAACCAATTAATCGATTGTTGTAATCGCTAGGATTGCCAATATGTTCCAGTGCTTTGCGCTGTTGCTCAATGCTACTACCCTGCTCCTTTACGCTCTTTTCTCGTCGATCGAGGTCTACCTTCATGGTCTTGAGCTTGCGATCGATTGATTCAGCTTGATCGACAATTTTGGCAAAAGTCTGCTCATTTTTCTGAGCCAAAGCCACCACTGTCGATCGATCGACAAAATATTTGGCATAGTGTTGCTCTAGTTTAGGACTAAGCTTAGATATTTCTGTGCCTAAAAACGAATGCAGTTCACTATTTACCTGCTTCGGGCTGCGATCGCGGTAGATCTGGATTAGCTTTTTCAGGCGAGGATTATTCATCGCATTAAACACCCGATTCAGTTCTTCCCCGATTTCGGTTCTTTCGCCCTCAGACATATGATTGTGATACACCGCATGGAGCATTTCATGGGCGGCTGTCACCTGCATGGTGCCCGCTAGGCGTTGATCAGTAACTTTTTGAATGAAGATCCCCTTGCTAGAGACAAAGCAGCCCAGAATCACGGTTTTTTCGGTGCCATGATTTGCACAGAAGTTCAAACCCACTTTTTTGGTTTCGATCGTAGGATTAGTCAAATAAAAAGCCCGCCGACCATCTTCACTCATCTTGGTCTGCTCAGCCAATTCAGCCACCTCTGATGGTGGCGTATAGCGGGCTAGTTGAATGCTGTCACCCACGTACTTTCCTTGCCAACGCATCAGCAGCAGTGCTGGTACAATTGCCCAGACGAGATAACGACCTAAACCAGACTTGTATTTCATTGTAAATTTTGCTGCTGGGTTAAATTTGAGGTTGATTGAGAATGATTATTGATAGTACAACTTCTGTTCAGGGAATTCCTAGCACTTCTCTAATCTGATTTCTTAAACTCCTGTCCACAGCGGGAATATGCAGGGATATTCTTCACAAAAGTCTACAGGAATTATCCGTTTTTGTGAATTAACGTGTTTATGTTCTATTTGGGTAATGCTTTGTCATCTTCAGATGCATTACTTAAAGAATCGTTCAAAGAACGGCTTTCTGAAGATAAGCCATTATAGGTATCCACTAGTTTATTGTAATACTCGGTTTCTTGTTTGAGCATGAGCACATGAGAATTGTAGAGCGCGACCGCACCTGAGCTGTGATCAGCCTTCAACTGTTGAATGGTTTGTTCGCGGTTAACAATTTGAGCTTTTAATGCCTGTAACTGGCGCTCTAGCCCATCGGCGTTATTTTCAATGCCCACAAACAACTGATCATTTTTTTGGGCCATGGCTACCAGAATAGATCGATCGACAAAGTACTTAGCGTAATGCTGTTCTAACTTAGGACTGAGCTTGGCCACTTCTGTGCCCAAAAAGGAGTGCAGTTCACTGCTGACATGATCAGGATTTCGATCGCGATAGATTTGAATTAATCTTTTTAAACGGGGATTATTTAGATCCTCAAAAACCCGGGTCAGCTCTTTATCAAGATCATTTCTTTCTCCCGCAGATAGGTGATTGTGATAAACGGCATGGAGCATTTCATGAGCTGCCGTAACTTGCATGGTGCCTGCTAACCGTTCATCAGTGACTTTTTGGATGTAAATTCCTTTGCCTGCTACGTAGCAGCCCAAAATAATAGTCTTTTTGGTATCATGACTGGCACAGAGGTTCAGCCCCTCTTTTTGCACTTCCAACTTCGGGGTGTTCAAATAAAAAGTGCGCCGACCTTCTGTGCTCATGCTAGCCTGGGTTGCTAGCTCTGACACTTCGGTGGGTGGTTTGTAGTTAGCTAACTGGATCCGTTCTAGCAGTGGTTTACTTTGCCGTTGGATGATCAATATTGCGGGCAAAATTGCCCAGACCAAATAACGGCCTAGATTACCGGAATTGCGTTTCCTAGACTGGGATTTCATAGTGAGTTAAACTTATTTAGTTAGCTTTTTAGTTTTGTGGTTGACCAAAAGTTGTAATGTACAGCACGGCTTCCTCGGGGGGAATGCCTAGGACTTCGTTGACTTGGTCATCAAAAAAGCCCGCAATGCCGCTGACTCCTACTCCTAGGCGGGTAGCTGCTAAATTTAGCCGCTGGCCTAAGTGACCGGCATCGAGATGCAGATATCGATAAGCTCGATCGCCATAGCGCTCGATCGACTGCTGCAAATTTGCCGTGTGGAAAATGGTGATGGCGGCATCACGCCCTAAGTCTTGGCCCAAACAAAGGTAGTGCAGTTCTCGCCGAAAATTCTTAAAGCGAATTTGGCGCAGCTCTTGAGCTGCGGGCGAATAATGATAACAACCTTCTTCCAAGCCATCGATGCCGGAAACAGCAATAAAAGTCTGAATCAGGCTCAGATCAAAGTAGTCTGGGTTTTCATCTAGTCCACTATCAGCGTAATGTTGGGGCTGATAAGTGAAATCTAGCAAGGCTTGCAACTGCTCGAAAGTTAAATTACCACCTGTATAGCTGCGAGTCGATCGCCGCTGTAAAATGGCATCTTCCAGTCCATCTAAAAAAGAATTGTTCTCCCAAGAAATTGATTGTCCAACGGTAGAAACCTTCAAGCAAAAGGGGAAATTGTATTTATCGGCCACCGAACTAGGTTCAATTTCTGTTTGGGGCTGGTACTCACTCATGCTGGTAACTTCATGACAGTAAGACAACAACTGTTGATCGGGCAGATTGGGGAAATCTGTGACAGTCTGACTGGGCAAGGCAGTGGGGAAATGCCCCGCAGCGGGCAAATGATCTTCTAAATCCAATAAGGGCATGACAGCAATGGTGCCTTCTCGCTCTCGATCGAGGTATAACAAATCATCCATGGCTTGATCGTTAAATCCACCTACTAGGCAAGGACGAAAGCCATTGATGGCTCCAGATAGCTCTAAGTTGCCCAATAGATGCCCGGTATCGAGGCAGATCCGCCGGTAAGCACGGTCTTGGTAGCGCCAAGCCGATCGATAAAAAATTGCGGTGGTGACCAAGGCTAAGTCGGTGTGTTCGATCGCTGGATGTTGAAAACAAGCTGTTTGCAGCGCTGACCACACATCACTTTCCCAGAAATGCACCAGGGAATGATCGCGCGGCTGATAATTGTATAGCCCTGAAGGCAATAAACCTCGGCCTCGGGAAACCAGATAAACCTCGGCTGGATACAAACCACCAGCAGAAGGAGCTGCTCGCAAATACAAAGGTGCCACGGTGGTGGAAATCTTGGCGGTCAGGCCGTAACTGCAAAGTAAAAACAGCGATAGTCGTTTCCACCATTGGTCGGACTCGTTGCTGGCCTCTTGCTGCAAATACAGTTTCAGGTCAAAGCTGGCCCCGATTTTGTACTCTTTATAGGGTGAAGGTTGTAAGCTCCAATCCAGGCCGCTGCTCTTGCGGGCAATGGTTTCTGGACTGTACTTGGTACGTTGGTGGTAGTGCTGGGTAAAGGATTCAGTCATAACCGACTCGATATTTCTGAGGATAGCTTATCATCGCAGGATTCCTTGGGTGGTGGCTATCCAGATAGACCATATATCTATTAACAGCAAGAAGCAGGTGACGATCAGGAGAAAAATGTACATCCAAGGCTGTGATAACGGCTTTACATCGCTGGTATCGATGGCTGTTTTCTCTTGTACTACCTTGACCAAGCGCGCAAAACCGGCAAT
Source organism: Synechococcales cyanobacterium OTE_75_metabat_409 (assembly GCA_031378405.1). GTDB lineage: Bacteria > Cyanobacteriota > Cyanobacteriia > Cyanobacteriales > Chamaesiphonaceae > JAAFHZ01. The sequence goes on along the minus strand of JANNEH010000210.1, from coordinate 53,539 downwards.
GCGCATTGGCAACAGGTAGCCTTCGTTAGATTTACTGAGTAGGTAATAGACAATACCACCCTGGCCAGTGCTGCGCATTTTTAAAGCGGTGATATCTGACCAAGCTAGTGACCAACTTTTAACCAAAAATACCGGAAACCAGCGAGGGTATTCTACTCGAATTGCTTGATCATCGACTGTGACCCTTTGGCTAAGTGCCCCTTGGAGGGCAATCATGCCCAGTGTCATTCCCACACCCATCCACACTGGTGAGGCTCCACCGGTCATTTGAGCAAGAAATGGTAAAGGTAGGAGTAAGGCAATATAGAATAGGCTGAGAGTACCGCGTATGATCGGCGAGATATAAAAGGTTTCGCTGGGGTTCATCAAGACAAGGTAGAGAAAGTACCTTGACTAGTTTAACGAAAGGTTAATCTGATCGGGAATTTTCAGCCAAATATATTCTTCTCTGTAATCAAAGTAGGTATTTACTATCCTATCAAGTCAACAAGATCCCTCTTTGAATAAAACTACTTTGACTGTTTCAAGAATGATTTTCAAATCCAGAGTAAGAGACCATTGAAGTATATAGACCATATCCCAATAAAAAATTTCATCAGAGTTTGTATTTTTACGTCCTTTAACTTGCCATAGCCCAGTAATACCAGGTAATACCTCGTAGCGTAGAGATCTGTTTTTTGAAAACTGTTCAGCTTGTATAGATAATTCATAGTCCCTAATTGCTAGGGGGCGTGGCCCCACCAGGCTCATTTGCCCTTGCAAAACATTTATTAACTGTGGCAGCTCATCCAAGCTGTAGTCTCGTAAAAACTTACCAACTTTTGTTATGCGAGGATCTTTCTTGATTTTGAATAATATCCCACCTTTAACCTCATTTTGGGACTCTAGTTCACCTTGAAGTTCACTAGCATTTGCCACCATCGTCCGAAACTTCCAAACTTGAAAGCATTGGCCTCTCAAACCAACACGATTTTGCTTGTAAAATATTGGACCAGGAGATGATATTTTTATTACTATTGAAATCAGTAGAAATATCGGTGAAACCATAGCTAGAACGATAAATGATGCTGTTAGATCAAAGGCTCGCTTTAGCCGGAAATCAATTCCAACAAATGGCAATGAATTAAATCGAATCGTGTGAATCTCTTCGATCATCTTAGTCTCAGCAGATCTTTGTGGAAGTTGTGGCTCTGTTGGAACCATTCTAAGGTGAATCCCAGATGCCTTCAAGTTCCAAAATAAAACAATTTGATTGTTGATAGGATGTTGAGAACAGATAAAAACTTCACTAACCTTACGCGATCGGATCTGACACAGAATCTGCTCCAACTGATTCTGTATATCCCAAATAGATAAATCAATAACACTATCAACCCTAAATTGTTTAGAGCGCTTCAGCAACTTTCTCACATGGTCTATATCAGCCTGTTTTCCTACTAACACAATTGCTTGTTGAAAAATTGGGTTATATTTGCGAATTTGAGTAGTAAATAGATGGAACAAAAATCTTGCCCCTCCAACAAAAAGAAAATTTAGAGGCCAAGCAACCAGAAAAATTAGGCGAAATACCCAAAGCCCAGGTTGATAGAAGAAAGCAATAATTAGCAAGATGATTTGAGCTACTGTTAAAGATCGGAATAACTTGGTGAATCTATTAAGTTTATCATCAGTCCCATAAAATCCAGCGGCAGTAAGAGTACCTATATTGACCGCCAAAATTGGTACCATCAAATTGGAAATATGTACTCCATTCGCTGGCATACCTATTCGACCAGCAAGTATCCATGAAAAAAACAACATTAGAGTATCTAATAGTATTAAGATAGCAAAATGGAGACCAACTATTAATGTTCGCCACTTCAGTGACAGGTTTGCTGCTCTAATATCTAGAGCCAGATTAGTTGTCCTAACGTCTCGTGATAGATTTAGCTCTCTGATGTCCCCTGTCTGCCACAAACTACCAGTAGCGTTAGACTTTTTTAGATTAGTCATGCAACTTCTCTTAAGGTAAAATAGCTAATTATAAATACATCGTAAGAATCATTTTCCTAAAAACTTGTTAAGGGAAAACATCTAGGAACTAGCAAAAGTCTGGGATCTACCATGTACTTATAACCTCTTACAAGTACATCAGGATTTTGAAAAGATCTCAAAGAATAGCAGAAATGATAAAAGATTGTTAGTCACTAACTATATAAATGCTGAATTCAGCAAAAATAATGGCAGTAAAATATTTATAACCCAGTAACTTAAGTTTAACATGATCGGTATCAAAATCGGTGTATCGCTGAGCACAAATAACAGTTCTATTCTTTCAACAGTTTATATATAAACAAAATCCTAATGGCTCAGCACTTCATTTGCTGTAACTACTTGCATGCTGCGACTTTTAACCTTTTGTGAGCTGAACCCATTAACCATATTAATAACTAAACCTAAAACCGGAACCTTAGATACCTCTAATGTACTTAATGAATTACGTAAATCCTCACGGCGAACTTTACCAAGGCTAGTGACCATTAATAGCCCGTCTGTTTGGGGGATTAACAAGAGCGCATCTGCAAAATTCAGAGGGACAGTATCGTATATGACTAGATCAAAATTGTGTTGGCACTTTTTCATTAAATTTTGCATTTTTTGCGAACCCAAAAGGCTTGTTGGGTCTAAAACAGTAGAGCCTGCTGGAAGCACATATAAATTTTCTTTTCCTGGGAAAAGTTTAACTGTATTCATTAACTGAGAATGTCCCATAATAACATCAGCTAAACCATGAATTAGATTATTATTTTGATCTGATATATCTTGCGAGTTTACTTTTCTAAGATCGGCATTAACCAACAATACTCGCTGACCCATGGCAGCCGCAGCTTGCGCTAGGTGTATTGCCACTGTCGTTTTGCCTTCTGCAGACACCGATGAACTGACGACTAGAGATTTAATAGGTAAATGTGGGCTAAGAAGGCGGATTTGAGAATTCAATGCTCGAAAAGACTCAATAAATGGAGAAAATTGATAGCGAGTATTCCTTCTAGCACTATCTATTTCAGTAACAAGTGAAACCACTTCTTCGTTTTTGTTAAGCCTAGAACTCTGTTTGTCCTCTTGAATAGGAATCATACCCAAAATAGAAATATTAAGTTCTTCAGTCAAGTCTTTTGCTGAATAAATAACATCATTGAGTTTTTCTAAAAATAGTGCTATTCCTGTCCCCATCAGAAAACCTGCACCCAAACCTAGAAGCAAATCATTTAACAAATTGGATGATGACATTTTTTTGACCGCAGGAGAAGCTATCAATTCCCATGGAATCTCTTGGCGGGCGGCATTAATCATTAACTCCTCACGTTTTTGTGAAAATTTACTGAGTTGTTCAGTGGCAAGCTTTAAGCGTCTTTGTATATTTTCATACTGACGAGAGATAACGGGAAGTTGACTAGTTTGAATCAGCAAGGTTTGATTAGCCAAGCTTAATCCATTCTGTTTAGCTTCCAAGACCTGTATTTGGTTAGAAGCAGCAATGAACTGCTTGCTAAGATCTTGACGCAGAGCATTTTGATAAGGTAGAGATTGTGGATTTACAGTGATTTGTGAAACCTTACTCCCCAATACAGAGTTAGCCTTTGCTTTCAACAGTGGCAATAGTTTGTCCCTTTTCTCTCGTAGCAAAATCATTTTAGGATTTTCATCCGTTAATTGAGCAGATTGAGTTTGTAATTCAATATCGATGTCTTGGAGTTGTTTGACTAACTGCTGATAGCCAGGAGCGTCACTCAAAACAGAAGCAGCTTCAGCCTCCCTTGGCTGAAGTTGAAGCTGCTGTTGCAAAGAATTATAAAGCTGCTTCTGTTTGGCTAACTCTATTTGAGTTGTAATCTGCTCTTGCTGGATATTGCTAGTTTGAGTACCAAGTTGACTACCTAGAGTAGTAGGATCAATCAACTGGTTTTTTTCTCTAAAAGTCTGCAATGCTAACTCTAAATCGCGGACTTGAACCTGGATTTTAGGTAATTGAGAATCCACAAACTGAACTGCTCGGCGTACATTTGTCTGACGTTCACTTAAACTATATTTTATATAAGCCTGCGAAACAAGGTTAATCACCTGTTGAGTCTCGCTAGAAGAACGAGAAGTGTAGCGGACTTCCAACATTTTTGTTTCCGACTGTTCTTTAAATCGGTTGATAGTTAAAGAGCTTTTAAGTGTATCACCGGAAATTTGTGGATGAGAATTTTTAAGTTCTTGAATTACAGGGAGTAGTATTTTATCGCTGAGTAGTATCTGAATTTGAGTTGGATAGTCTATTGTAACTTTCGCATTCTGAGCAGCTCCTAAATCCTGCTCTTCGACACTCATTTGATTCCCTTTGAGTGCAGAAACCACCTGACCTTCCGCAGTAGCAGGTTCAATTAATATTTTAAAGCTTCCTTCATACGCCAGTGGGCGAGTACGATTCCATGCAACTGCGGCACCCATCATTAAAATATTTAATAAAATGATAATCCAAAACCGTCGCTGAACCACCTTGAAAATTTGACCGACATCCAAACCACCTTCCTCAGAATTAGATTTACTGCCGTTATTAGCAATTGTGATGGCAGGTGCAAAATTTAGAGCTTTTACCTCCGATCGCTGTTCCGTATCACTTGTATACCAATCACCCTCATGCGGATTTAAATCTTGTTGGGCATTAACATTCATTTATAGTCAACCCTAAAATCATAAATTTTTGAAACGTGTCTTAAAACAAATTGAACCATGTCAGAATTTGGTAGATCTTGCAAAAACTTTGGGTACCTCAAGGTTATAAATACCCTATATTAGACTATGGCATAATCAGTATGTATATCTTTGCAGCCATTTATACAAATAAATAAAAAATCCTGGGAAAGTGTCAGGATAGCAATCTTAAATCACTAACCTTGCTAAAGATACCTAAAAGCCAGTCTCACGTACAGATCTGGATTTGGATCTGATCTAGGATTGCTATATGTTAGTATTAAATACTAGGACACGGTTCTTTTGGCGATGCACATGATAGATTGTGCCGCCTCTGGGGTATCCGGATTTATCCCAGATAACCTTTGAGCCAAACGTCTTTTCCAAGACATCCGCCCAATTTTTCCTTCCAATACTTCCACACCTAGATCGTGATTATGGGGCAATATTTTCACCTCGAATCCAAGAGGCTGAAGGGTTTGATGATAGATCTCCTGTGTAATCCCATCGCCGGGCTTTTGGTTGTGAGTTTCTGTTGCCTGCCGAGCATTACGATATTCTACAGAAAGATAATATTTGCTGCGAAAAATCCAGTAGAAGAAGAAGCGGACTTCGCGCAAAAAAAGTCCTAGGCCACTCAAATCTAGCGCTGTGCTTTGAGCATCTTTATCTGTTACTAACAAACCTCCTGGCTTAACCAATCTAGCTGCTTCTGCCAAAACTTTCGCCATATCATCACAATGATGAATAGTCGCATTAGCAACTACTAAATCAGCACAGTTATCAGCTAATGGTAGATGCTGGGCATCGGCAAGCAAAGGAATATATCCTAATTCCTGAGCCATTTTTAATGCCCCTGTCGAGATGTCAACCCCAATCAAAATTTTGGGTGAGCCTCCAATAGTTGCATACAAATTACCCGGTCCACAACCAATATCAACAATGACCTTGTTATCCCAGGTACCCGTAGCTGCCTGCCAGCGATCGCGAAATTTATCATGACGGTGACTGGTTTCAAGATATTCCTTACCCCAGACAGGATGGCCGAAAAAGTAGCTGTTAGCTTCCATAGAGGCGCTAAAATCATTGATCTCACAGGCTGGAAGATTATCCTCATTGAGAAGAACGTTCGCATCTGGAGATAAGTAGGGGTCTAAAATAGATATGGACACTGAAGAAGTAAACTCTTTCATATAACAACCACATTTTTAAATATGGCTGATTGTACTATCACTCCTAGCAAAAGTTCGTATCAAGTACTACTACCACAAATTTTGAATTGGAGCATAAATTTTCACGTTTAAACACTGAAACAACAAAAGTACAAACTCTAAAATTGTATAAATTGATATATTTAGTTTCACTAAATTGTATAAATTGATATATCTAAATTTTATCTAAAGGATTAGAATTGGATTCAAGGATAAATTTGTTCTACTCTTGTGAGCATGGTCGATACAAAAGCCAGACTTAATACAGATGCGGTGAAGCTGAATGGCACAAGTATCTGAAGTAAACTTTACACAGAAAAGTGATTGGTATGTTAGATAGTTATTTTGCTAACCAGGCGTTAGAACCAGCATTCACCCTACCGCCCTTCTCTGGTAACAATTTAGGCAGCCCACAAACAATTACTTTTGTCGATCCAAATATTTCTGATGCCGTACAGGTGATGACAAGCCTAAGGTCAGATGTCAATATTCTTTTAGATCCGACGCGCGATGGGATTGCCCAAATAACAGATACCCTCAAGCATTACCAAGGTTTATCGGGTATTAGTATTGTTTCCCACGGCAATGTAGGAGAGTTACTACTAGGAAACAGTTCTCTAAACACAAGCTCTTTACCACAGTATGCCAGCCAGCTACAGCAATGGAAGTCAGCATTTGCTCCAGATGCAGATGTCCTTTTTTATGGCTGTAGTGTTGCAGCCGGAGAGTTCGGACAAGCTTTTATTAATGAGATCGGTAATTTGACTGATGCCGATATTGCCGCTTCTATAGATACTACAGGCAGTTCTACCAAAGGCGGAAATTGGACTCTTGAGTATGCTACAGGCAAGATTGAAATGCTTATGCCTTTCACAGATTCCTTCATTAACTCTTACCAAGGGACTTTACCAAGTGTTTATCTGAGTGATTTAACTGCAACAGCAGCGATTAATGGCTGGGGTCTGATCGAGCGAGATAAATCTAATGGCGAACTAGGTGCAAATGATGGCAACACATTAACCCTCAATGGTGTCACCTATGCTAAAGGACTGGGTGTCCATGCTGGCTCGGATACCAGTTATGCTCTTGGTGGTAATTACAACCGCTTTATTTCAGATATTGGCGTAGATGATGAGGTGGGTAACAATGGCTCAGTCGTTTTCCGAGTATTAGCTGATGGAGTACAGATTTATGATAGTGGCACCATGACAGGTATCACTGCCACCCGCACTGTAAATGTAGATGTGACTGGAAAACAGAACTTGCGGCTATTGGTAACCGATGGCGGGAATGGCAATGGTTATGACCATGCTGATTGGGCGAATGCGCGATTAGAAAGTGGACCACCAGCCCCAGATACTACACCCCCCATTGCTACACTCAATGCCAGCGCCCTGACCGTTACACCCAGTAGTGCTACGCCCTATACTTTTACCGTGACTTATAGTGATAACGTTGCTGTGAATGTTAATACTCTGGATTCCACCGACCTGTTGGTGACTGGGCCAAATAGCTATAGCCAGTTAGCTACTTTTGTCAGTGCAACTCCAGCAACAAATGGTTCGCCGCTGACGGCAACCTACCGGATTGCTGCTCCAGGTGGCAGTTGGGATACAACCGAAGCTGGAACCTATGTTGTTGCAGTGCAAGGCAACCAGGTAAGAGATACCAGTAGTAATGCCATTGCTGCCGGAACTTTGGGTACCTTCCAAGTCGTAGTTGGTACGAATGTTTATCTGAGCGATTTAACTGCGACATCAGCGCTCAATGGTTGGGGTCTGATCGAGCGAGATAAATCTAATGGCGAAATTGGTGCAAATGATGGCAATATATTAACCCTCAATGGTGTCACTTATGCTAAAGGACTGGGTGTCCATGCTGGCTCGGATACCAGTTATGCTCTTGGTGGTAATTACAACCGCTTTATCTCAGATATTGGCGTAGATGACGAAGTGGGTAACAATGGCTCCGTCGTTTTCCAAGTCTTTGCTGATGGAGTACAGATTTATGACAGTGGCACTATGACAGGTATCACTGCCACCCGCACTGTGGATGTAGATGTGACTGGGAAACAGAACTTGCGGCTGGTGGTAACCGACGGCGGGAATGGTAATGGTTATGATCATGCAGACTGGGCAAATGCACGGTTGATTTCAGTTCCGTCAGGTCCCGATACCAGCCCCCCGATACCTACCCTAACAGCAGCAACAATCAATGCCAGTATTTCTACACCTTACACCTTTAGTGTGACTTATACAGATGCCACTGCGGTAAATGTCAGTACAATTAACGGTACTGCCCAGAGCAGTGATGTTCGGGTCACTGGATCTAACGGATTTTCTCAATTCGCTCAATTGGCAAGTGTCACACCTAATGCAAACAGTCCATCGGTAACTGCCACCTATCAGATTACGGCACTCGATAATATCTGGAATTGGAATGATCGCGGCACTTACACCGCAACATTATTAGCAGGAGCAGTGCTAGATACTTTTGGCAACACTACTACAACTGATACCATATTAGGCACTTTTCAGAACACAGTAGAATCCATTTTTACGATCGGGATAAATAGTATCCAAGTTGGTGAAGGTGGCACTGCTGCCATCCCGATTCAAAGACAGGGCGATGCTACCGGGACAGCTACTATTGATTACTTCACTGGTGGTAATACAACAGCAATCGCCAATGTGAATTATGTGCCGATTCCAATCTCTACCCTGACTTTTGCACCGGGTGAAACCCAAAAAACGATCACCATTCAAACGCTTAATGATGGAGTCGCCAATACCAATGCCACCGTCAGTTTGTTGGTTCAGAATCCTACAGGCGCTGATCTTGGTCCATCTCGAACTTCCTCGATTTTAATTCGCGACGATGTTCCACCAACCTTGACTTATGTCAGCGATCTACCTTGGGTTTCATCAACTAATGGTTGGGGACTTATTGAGCGAGATAAATCTAATGGCGAACAAGCAGCCAATGATGGTGCAACCTTGTCCTTGGGCGGTGTTTCATACACCAAAGGTTTAGGTGTTCACGCCAACTCTCAGATTACTTACAATTTGGGAGGAACTTATAATAGCTTCTTCGCCTATGTGGGGGTTGATGATGAGGTAGGTGCAAATGGCTCTGTGGTCTTCCAGATTTTAGCCGATGGTGTTCTACTATTTGATAGCGGAGTCATGACCGGTGATAGTGTCACGCAGTTAGCAAATGTCAATGTCTTAGGCAGACAAACCCTGACGTTAGTCGTTAGCGATGGGGGCAATGGTAATGGATATGATCATGCAGACTGGGCTAATGCCCAACTGGTTGTAGGTTTATACAATCCACCACCGCCTCCCACACCTGTATCAATATCACGGGAACAGGTTGTTGGTGGATTGAACCAACCCACTGCATTTGAATGGTCGCCAGATGGTCAGTTGATGTTCGTGGCGCAAAAGGGTGGAATCGTTAGGACTGTGATACAGTCTGGTTCTGGACTTCAGGCTACACCATTTATCGATATCTCAGCTCAGGTGAATACTGCGAACGATCGCGGGCTACTGGGGCTGGCCGTCGATCCATCTTTTGGTAAGAATCAAGGCCGAGACTTCGTTTACCTACTGTTCACCTATGACCTTAATGAATATACTGGGGCCAGAACAGGCTTAGCTGCACTTGATGGAAGTGGTAACCGCCCTGGCCGTTTGATACGGGTGACGGCCAACCCAGCCACAAATTACACCACTGCATTACCCGGTAGTGCAGTGGTATTGCTCGGCAACAATAGTCTTTGGCAGTATACCAGCCGTCCTGATATAGATAGTACAGTTAACTTTGACATTCCTCCATCTGGAATCGTTAATGGTTCGACCATTACAGCAGCAGCAGCATTGATTGAAGATGCTGACACTAGTAATATTGGAAGAGATTATTCAGACAAAGATACCAACTTCGATCGCAATAATAATATTCGGGACTACTTGGCAGGTGACAGTGACAGCCACAGTGTTGGACAAGTTAAATTCGGGTTAGATGGATCATTATATGTAACCGTTGGAGATGGAACTTCTTACAACTCGGTTGACTGGCGATCGACTCGTGTACAAGATGTCGATAATTTATCCGGTAAACTGTTAAGGATTAATCCAATCACGGGGCAAGGATATGCTGACAACCCATTCTCTGATGGTAACCTTGACAGCAACCGGTCTAAGGTTTGGAGCTTAGGGTTACGTAATCCTTTCCGTTTCACCATCAACCCGACAACAGGCACTCCATATATTGGCGATGTGGGTTGGACAACTTGGGAGGAAATCAACATAGTAACGAGGGGTGGTAATTTTGGTTGGCCTTACTTTGAAGGCTCACCACAAAATTCAGGGTATAGCACTCTGCCTCAGGCACAGGCATTTTACAATAGTGGACAAGCTGTAGTAAGTCCATTTCTTACCCGTAACCACACAGCAAGTCTGAATTCGGATGGAAGACCTGCCACTGCTTTAATACTAGGTGACTTTTATACCGGGAACACCTTGCCCACAATCTATAATGGTGCGCTATTTTACAATGATGTTGGACTGGGAACAGTATATGCAACGTTATTGAATCCAGATGGAACCATAAAATCTACTCAGATATTTGACAACTTGCCATATATCGTGGACATGGAGACTGGTCCTGATGGATATCTCTACTACGCTAGCCTCTATGGTGGTGCAATTGGGCGATGGAAAGCAGTCTAGGCTAGGTTCTTTTATTCAATCTTAAATTTATCAATTGCTTGTTATGAATCTTTCACTGATAATTTGCACCCGAAATCGTGGAACTCAACTTGCAGACTGCTTGAAAAGTTTGCTTTATCTAGAATGTAAAGACCTTTGGGAATTAGTCATTATTGATAACGGCTCAACAGATAATACAAGTGTTGTTATCGAGAAGTTTCGAGACTTGTTTTCAGGTCAATTGAAGGTTGAGATGGAGACTTCGCCTGGGCTTAGTCGTGCAAGGAACCGAGGATGGAGAGCAGCACATGGTGAAATAATTGTTTTTACGGATGACGATTGTTATCCCGATTCAAAATTCCTTCAAAATTACATCACTTGTTTTGAAGAAGATATCAGGATTGGATTTATCGGCGGCAGAATTTTGCTTCATGATTTAACTGATTATCGAATTACCTTGCAAGAGAGTGAAGAACGTCAAGAGATTTTATCAGGCTCTTTTATCAACGCAGGACTAATTCAGGGGGCAAACTTTGCTTGCCGGAGAAAAGCCCTAGAGACTGTTAATGGATTTGATGAACTTTTCGGAGCGGGTACTCGATTCCCCTGTGAGGATGTTGATATCTTGGCTCGTATGTCTGCTGTGGGCTGGTTTGGAGCCTATGATCCACGTCCTTTGGTTTATCATCATCATCGGAGAAAAACTGAGTTGGAAGCAGCTCAGCTTATGCAACAGTACGATCGAGGTCGGGGTGCTTATTATGCCAAATGTTTAATGAATGCTTCACTACGCAATATTTACCTAAAGAATTTGTTTTGGAAAGTTCGCTCACAGAATCTAAGAATCACTTATCATGAGTTTTCTGCTGCAATGGAATACATTGTAACAGCTAGCAGGTAATGGATAAAATATAATTCATGCCACGATTCACTAATTAAAGGCATACCTTATGAGTCTGATTGTATCATCTGTAATATGTACACATAATCGAGCTGATTATCTACGCCAAGCTTTACAGAGCTTAATAGATCAAAGCATATCTAAAAGCCAGTATGAAATTATTGTAATAGACAACTGCTCAACTGATCAAACAAAGGAGGTTGTTGAAAGTTTCTCGAAACAGCAAGATCAAATTCGATATATCTATGAATCTACATTAGGACTGTCTCATGCTCGAAATACAGCTTTGCAGAATGCAAAAGGCAAATACATTGCTTATTTGGATGATGATGCAATCGCCTGTCCAAATTGGCTAAATAAAATCGTAGGTGTCTTTGAGGAAACAGTCGTGCCTCAAATCGGCTGCGCTGGTGGAAAGGTGGAGCTAATCTGGGAGGCAGACAGACCAAGTTGGTTATCAGATCAGCTCTTACATGTACTGGGATTTATTGACTGGTCAAAAACTCCTCGTTCTTTGAATTTAGATTCAGAATGGTTAGTAGGGGCTAGTATTGCTTTTTCAGTAGATGTACTGAACAGTATTGGTGGCTTTAATTTAGGGCTTGGTAGAGTAGGTACAAACCTCTTATCTAATGAAGAAATAATGATTGAAAAAAAGATTGTAGAGATTGGTTATTCTTGCTATTATCATCCGGATATTTCTGTTGGTCATCATGTTACTCCATCACGACTTACCCAAGATTGGTTTACTCGTCGTTATTACTGGCAGGGTGTTTCAAATGCTGTTGTATACCTAATTGAGCAAGAACCATCAAATTTCAGCAGATTCAGGGATGCATTTTTAGAGATTTTACGTTTGTTTCGATATCAAAAAGATATAACAAACATGATTTTCTCGACAACCGATCCTAGTCAATTCACTCAAAAATGTTTTTCCTTCATAAAGCTAGGCTATATTGTTGGCTTGCTAACTAGTAAACATTGACTCATTCTGAGATCGATACATCTCATTTACTTACATTAAAAATCATGAACAAAATAGATTTTAAAATCTTATGGTTGCGCGAACAATTTAAATGGATGGGTCAGCATAGTGGATATGATCAAGTGGTTGAGCCGATAGCTAAAGTTCAACCAGGGGAACACACCAGTATCTTTAAAAGGCCAGAGAAAAAACCATTTAAAGGCACTAAGCGAATTCTCGCGTGGCTAGCTAGAGAAGCTCATACTAGCCCGTACTATACTGTTAACAGTACATCTGTGGAAGTTTTTGCATTATTGAGATGTCTAATATATAAAATACATTTAGTACACCTTACTTATGTTGAAAATGATTTAGGAATCCTTTCTGACTTCAAGGATTTACTTTCTCTAAAACTAATTGGCACTGCGCATCAACCTGTTAGCTGGTGGCAGCTAATGCATCCCAATCCAAATGTGATCTCAAATCTCGACGCTCTTATTGTTTTATCCAGTAAGGAACTTAGATATTTTGAGCAATTTCTCCCTGATCGAGTTTATTTTGTGCCTCATGGCGTAGATGTTAATTTTTTTCAACCCAACCCGGAAATAACTGAAAAAAAATATTACCCGCGCTGTATTTTTTCTGGTAAATGGCTAAGAGATATTGATACACTAGCAAAAGTGATTGATGAGGTAACTTCCCAAAATTCAGGCATTCGATTTGACATGATTGTGCCAAGAACAAGCAGAAATGATCCCTTATTTTTCCGAATTGCACGTCATGAGCAAGTTACTTGGCACACCGATCTTTCGGATGAGCAACTTCTCAAAGTTAATCAGCAAGCAAATATGTTGGTATTACCGTTATTAGATTGTACGGCTAATAATGCTCTTTTAGAAGCGGTCTCCTGTGGTGTACCAGTTATTTCTAATAAAGTAGGTGGTATGTCTGATTACACCAGAGATACTTTTGCTAACTTGTCACCCGTTGGTGATGTTGATAGCATGGTAACTGCTATTCTGGAACTTGCCGATTCTCCACAGCAGCAAATAGTTCAGGGCAAAGCCGCCCGAGCTTTTGCGGAAGAACAGCTCGATTGGAATGACATTGCATTAAGAACACTAGATATTTATTCTAAGGCCATGTATATCTAATGTTAAATAGACTTTTTGATTAAGAGCGAAGATTTTCCTATAATCAGCCGAAATTCAAACGTTTTACATTTACAAAAGTACAAGGAGATATTATTAGTATGCAAGCCGAGACCTTGAATTATGAGAAACAATATGGACTCACTGATGAAGACAAGAAAATTATTGTTGTTTGTGCTGCCGACAATAATTATGCAATGCCACTTGCAGTAACAATGCGTTCTGTACTGGAAAATCTTAAGGGTGGTCGTAAAATATTTTTTTATATTGTTGATGGAGGCATTACCGATTTCAACAAACAAAAGATTTTAAAATCTTTGATTCCAGAAAAATGTGAGGTTGAGTTTGTCCGAATATCTGACCATTTGCTTGGGGCTATTACGGAAGTTCACAAACCGATAGAATCCCAGGCCATATTAACAAAAGCAAAGTATGTTTCAGTTGCTTCATTTTATAGATTGCTTATTCCAAAACTTCTTCCGGAGCAGCTTGAGAAAGTAATTTATTTAGATTGTGATTTAGTCGTGAAGGGGGATTTAGAGCAATTATGGCAAGTTGATATAGGTGATAATTATGTATTAGCCGTACATGATACTTGGATACCTTCTATATCAAGTCCTACTGGAAGACTTAATTATAAGAAGCTAGGACTTGATCCAGATGCTAAATACTTTAACGCAGGCATCTTAGTTCTTAACCTCAATAAATGGCGAGCAAATGCATTTAGTACTAATGCAATCAAGTACTTCAGACAAAATTTAGAGTATATAGGTTGGTATGATCAAGGTCTTTTAAATGCACTCTTAGTTGGTAAATGGGGGCAACTTGATCCCAGATGGAATTTCAATGCTACTTCCTTCTATGACTATTCTACAGCAGGATATTTACCCTGGGAAAATAGCAACAGCTTTTTTTCAGAGGCTATTTACAAAAATGTAGTACGAGATCCTTATATTGTTCACTTTGTGTCGGAAAAAAAGCCTTGGACATCTCGGCATTGCCCACGCAAAGAAGATTTTTTTGAATATGTGGATCTGACAGAATGGTCAGGTTGGAGACTGACTATCTGGAGGCGACTATGGCAGAGGTTAAATAATGAGTTCCAATCAGTGCTGAAAAAGATTGGGTTTGGATAATTGTTGTAAGTTCTGACAAAATAGTTTGTTAGCGAAGATTCTTCTTACCAAAACTAGTATTAATTATGTTTCAATATCTGACCAAAATCTTATACCTTACCAAAGGACACTATAAATCGCTAGTTGCAATCCTCTGCACTTTTTTGTTGACTTCTGGCCTGGAAGTATTTGGAACTGGAATTATTGGTCCTTTTATAGCGATCGCTACTAACCCAGATTTAGTTAAGAGTAATATCTGGTTGCGTTCAATTTATACAAAGTTAAATTTCAACTCAGAACAGCAATTCTTACTTGTATTAGGATTAGTAGTAGTTGTTGCCTTCTATATTAAAGCTTTTTTGACCTTTCATGCTCAAAAAGGAGTTTCTCAGTTCGCATTTAACTTAAAGAGTGAGTTGTCTTGCAAGCTCATGAAAGCTTATATGGAAGCTCCATATGGGTTTCACTTAAATATTAATTCCTCATTGTTGATCCAAAATATTGTGGGTACCACAGATAAGGTCTGTCAAGGTGTGATCATGTCTCTTTTGACATGTATCTCCAATATCCTAGTTACATTGGCATTAATGGCTCTTCTCATCAAGACCAACTCTATGGCACTGATTCTAATTGCTATGCTTTTCCTGGTTATGATTGGAATTACAAAATTGATGAAACAACGCTTAGTTCAATGGAGCAAAGATGGCTGGCAAGCTTCGGCTGAGATGGGTCGTGTCCTAAATCATGGGTTGGGTGGTTTAAAAGAAACCCGTGTTATTGGTTGTGAATCCTATTTCGAGCAGCAAATGAAACAACAGACGGAAAAATATGCCATAAGTATGACTTTATCTCAGGCATATGGAAATCTTCCCCGCTATGCGATCGAAGTATTTATGATCACATTTTTAGTTGGTTTTACACTACTATTTACTAAGCTAAATCAAGATCAACAGAATCTTAGTGCTGTTCTGGGGATTTTTGGGCTTGCTTCTATTCGTCTACTCCCAGCAACTGGGAACTTAGTTTCTGGCTTGAATGTGGTTAGGGCTGATTTATTTGCAGTTGATCTACTATTCTTTGATCTGAAAAAATTAGAAAAGGAAAATCTGATTTCCGCTATTGACTCTAAGCCCCAATTTGACAACACATTTTCAAGTACAAGTAGCAAACACATGTTATTTGAAAAACAAATTTTTTTAGATAAACTTGTTTTTCAATATCCAAATGCAAATCGTAGAGCAATAGATCAGATATCATTAACAATCCACAAAGGTCAATCGATCGGCATCATTGGTAAATCTGGTTCGGGTAAAACAACTCTAGTAGATATTGTTTTAGGGCTTTTTGAGCCGCAAACTGGAGATATCAAAGTGGATGGAGTTTCCGTCTATAAGGATTTGAGAGCTTGGCAAAACATTTTGGGTTATGTACCCCAGTCTATTTTTTTGATTGATGACACCTTAGAACGTAATATTGCCTTTGGTGTTCCAGATTACCTGATCGATCGAAGTAGAGTGAAAAAGGCAATTGAGATGGCTCAATTAGATGAAGTTGTTGAGCAACTACCCAACGGAATCCAGACAATGGTGGGTGAGCGAGGAGTACTTTTGTCTGGAGGTCAACGTCAAAGGGTTGGAATCGCCCGTGTACTCTATCATAAAAGAGAAATTTTGGTGTTTGATGAAGCAACAGCAGCACTAGATAATGAAACAGAGCATCTTGTAACAGAGGCAACAAAAGCTTTGAGCGGCAGCAATACAATTATTATCATTGCGCACCGTCTCTCGACTATCGAGCATTGTGATCGCATTTACAAAATCGAAAATGGAAAAATAATAAAATCAGGGACTTATCAAGAGGTAATTATGGGCAATTAAAGAATTATGCAATTTATTATACAACTCAAAACCCACATTGATGCTTTACTAGTGTCATGGCTAATATCCAAAATAAAGCAAGTATTCTGGGCTTTGTGATTTTGGCTGATGTTTTTTATATTCAACGTATTCTGATCAGTATATCGTCTTTGTACATTTTATATCGATAGAACATTAATTTTTGGGAGGTGAGAAATTGATAAGAATAGATTATGTTACTAATTTTGATGCCAGGACTCTTGGTATCCAGAACAACTGGTCTGGAACAGGTTACTATATTGCTCAGGCATTGAAACATCCATCCATATCTCTAGACTATCTTGGCCCATTAAAAGATATACTCTACCTACAACTTATTGGCAAACTTAAAAGCCGGTACCATAAATATTCTGGGGGGAATTACATAAAATACATCGAACCACTGATATTAAAAGACTATGCTAGGCAAATTTCTAAAAAGCTAAATGCTAGCAAAACCGATGTTATTTTTAGTGCATCAAGTGACTCAATTGCCTACCTTGAATGTGATCTGCCGATTGTTTTTTGGGCAGATGCGACTTTTGCTAATTTAATCGATTTTTATCCTGCGTACAGTAATCTTTGTAAAGAATCACTCCAGAATGCGCACTTGATACAGCATACAAGTCTAGAAAAATCTCGGCTAGCAATTTATTCTTCGGAGTGGGCAGCACAAACAGCAATTGATTATTATCATGCTGATCCTAAAAAGGTAAAAGTCGTACCTTTTGGAGCCAATGTTGAAAGTAATAAGGACATTGAAGATATTAAAGATTCAATTGCATCTAGACCAACAGATAAATGTAAACTCCTATTTCTGGGAGTTGATTGGTTTCGCAAGGGTGGTGACATTGCCTTAGAGGTGGCTAAAGGTCTAAATAATTTAGGCTTGAATACAGAGCTAATAGTAGTTGGTTGCCAACCAGTTGACCAAGAATCGATACCTGGTTTTGTTGAATTCTTAGGTTTTATCAACAAATCTAGTAATGAAGGTAAGGCAAAAATAGATAAACTTATTGCTGATTCTCACTTTTTAATTTTACCTTCAATTGCAGATTGTACTCCTATTGTTTTTTGCGAAGCAAATTCGTTAGGTGTGCCTTGTATTTCCAGAAGAGTCGGTGGAATTCCAACAATTATTAAAGATAATATCAATGGCAAGCTATTTGATCTGGATAGTGCCATCACTGAATATTGCGAATACATTTTTAATATCTTTACGAACTATACTCAGTACAAAGAATTAGCTCTCTCTGCTTTTAATGAATATCAAACACGGCTAAATTGGCAAGTAGCTGGTCAAAAAGTCAGAGACTTGCTTATGGAAATTGTATAATATTTAATGATCTATGAATTACACTGAAAAAGTTTTTATCAGACTAGATGGACAATTGGGCAACCAGTTATTTCAACTGGCATTTGCTTTAAATCTTTCACAGAAGTTGAATTTTGAAATCTTGCTAGATGATTATCTACCCACCCGCAAAGGATTTAAAAAATATGTATTTCAGGAATTGTCAGTATTCAACTACTTTCAATACTGTTCCAATCTGGATTCATTCATTAATAGGTTCCAGCACAATTATACTCTTAGGAAATTTTATAAGTTAAGTAATCTGTTTATAGAGGCTGAGAACGATAATTATCAATTGAGTTTAGCACAACCATGCAGATCATATACTGGATTCTTTCAATCTCCTAGCTTTTTCCCGGACAAAAGTGCTGTTGTCAAAGCCTTCTCTTTAAGAAGTGAATTTATATGTGAACCGCTTTCGAAATTATTGCATTTGGCCAGAGCGACAGAATGTCTTGCTATTAGTGTCAGAAGAGGTGACTTTTTAGAGAATTCACACTTGGGAGTATGTTCAAATGAGTATTATCTTAATGCAATCAATTTAGCTCGGGAGAGAAGAAAAATTGATTGCATATTTGTTTTTTCTGATGATATTTCTTATTGCCGTGATCTCCTCTCCTCGCTTGATGGCCAAGCTATTTATGTGGAAGGATTTGCACCTGCGAAAGCTTTGTACTTAATGAGTCAATGCAAGCACTTCGTGATCGCAAATAGTACATTTAGCTGGTGGGGAGCCTGGTTGTCGGAGCATTCAGATAAGCTGGTAATTTCTCCAGATCCTTGGAATGATCAAAAGGCTGTGTTACCAGATTTTATTCCATCTAATTGGATTGTTATACCCAAACACCCAAATCTCATTGTTCCACAGTTAACTATCTAAACATGAAAAAACAGCAGATGATTAGCATTATTATCAACAACTACAATTATGACCGCTTTCTAGTAGAAGCGATCGATAGTGCTTTAAATCAGACATATCCTGACATTGAAGTCATCGTTGTAGATGATGGTTCTACTGACCGCTCTCGGGAGATCATTGCGGGATATGATGCTCGGATTACTCCGATTTTGCAAGAGAATGCTAAGCAGGGAGCAGCACTTAATAGTGGATTTGCTGTTAGTTGCGGCGATATTGTTCTTTTTCTCGACTCCGATGACTATCTTTTACCTATGGCAGTCGAGCGCATTGTAGAAACATTTAAGCCAGGAGTTGGCAAAGTTCACTTTCGTTTGCAAGTAGTAGATATGGAAGGTAAACCATCAGGAGCTTTCATCCCTACGATAGCAATGAAGTTATCTGGCGGGGAAGTATGGCGACAGTTGCTGCAAAGTGGTGATTATGTGAGTACTTGTATGAGTGGCAATGCTTATAGTCTAGAGACTTTAGCTCATATTTTTCCGATTCCGAATGATTATAAAACTACTGCAGATGACTACTTGATGATATCAGCGCCCTTTTACGGAGAGGTAATTGGCATTGAAGATGCCCTTGGTTGTTATCGTATTCATGATAGTAATCAATGGGCATTAACCTCTGTATCAGCCAGTCGTTTTCGCCGGTTTGTACAGCATGACTTGCAGAATTTTACCCTTTTACAGCAACGAGCTGAAGAGTTTAGACTTGAAGTCCCCGCCGATCTGGAGACTCGGTCACTCGGTCGGCTATGGTCGCGGTTGGCATCTTTACGTCTGGAACCTCAATCACATCCAGTGCCATCAGACCATTCCTTCGAACTAATTCAGCGGGGATTTCGATCTCTCTGGAAATATTCTGGCTTCAACTGGCAGAAGCGAATCATCTATAGTATCTGGTTTTTATGGGTGGGTTTACTACCTTTACCTCTAGCCCAGTGGGGCATCACTTGGTTATATGCTCCGCACTTACGACCAAAAGTAATTGATCGAACATTAACCAGCCTTCGGACGTTGATTAGCTAATCGACTTAATCAATAAAACTAATTGTTAAATTAATAAAATAATCAGTGAGAATTATGAGTAATACATTTAGGTTAGGAGTCGTTTTTACACATCCAACACAACACCATGGACCGTTGTGGCGAAAGCTCAGTGAACAGCCTGGCCTTTCAGTGAAGGTACTTTATCTTTCCGACGAAAATCAAGGTAGCGGTGACCATGAACTTGGCAGCAAATCTCAAGCTTGGGATGTCGATTTACTAAGTGGATATGAGCATGAGTATTTGAAAGATCTTTCAGGAAAAATAGCATCAAAACAGCAGAAAAGCTTAATCAACCCAAAGTTGATCGATCTACTCCGCCCAGATAACTTTGATGCCATTTTTATGCAGAGCTTCGTCAATTATTCTTATCGCTTGACTGCTATCCTCTGTAAACTTCGTGGTATTCCATTAATCATGCAAAACGATGCCACCATCATGTCAGATGGTCGGTATAGTCGATCTCATCGTATCCTAATGGCAGTTTTATATCCCTGGATGCTTAACTTTGCAGATTACTGGTTATCATGTGGCGATCATAATGAGATTCACTTGCGTCATTATGGCGTTGCAGATAAAAAGATTGTACGAGGATGTCATCCTGTAGATGGGGAAAGATTTGAACAGTCGATCGCCCAGAAACAAGATGAAATTTTACAAATTCGTCAGCAACTTGCATGGGATAAAAATACTGTTATCTATGGGTTTGCAGGTAAGTATATCGATCGAAAAAATCCGTTTGAGTTTATTGAAGCGATTGCCAAAGCCCATCAACGCGATCCCCGCATTAGGGGAGTGATGATCGGGGGGGGTGACTTAGAGCCTGAAATAAACCAACGTCTGGCTACATTAAATGGAGAGGTTCTCAATATCGGCTTTGTGAATCAAACCAACATACCACTTTACTATGCAGCTATGAATGTGTTTGTCACAACTTCTTGGATAGATCCCCATCCTCTGGTGGTTTCAGAAGCAATGGTGTCTGGCACACCGCCGATCTTGAGTGATCGTTGCGGTAATTGGGGATATAACGATACTGTTCGACATCGCCATAATGGACTTGTCTATCCCTGTGGTAATGCTGATGCTCTGGCTGATGCCATACTGGAAATGGCTGATGCAGATACCAGAAAACAATATAGTCAAAGATCTAAGGAAGTATTTTATGGGCAAGATCTATATTGCGAAGTGAACGCTTTTCTGGAAGTGATCGAGCAGATTAAATGCAACGATTTTGAAATAGCTCACGCAGTGAAATATTTGGCATCACAAGAATCGGTTCTTTAACTGTAAATATTGTTCGTGTCTGAATAGCTAAATTCCTATGAAAAACAAAGCTTATATAAAGAATTCATACTTAATTACTTTGACATTCTGTAGTATTTTTTATTCTCGTATTATAGCAACAACAATACGCTTCTCGCTGCTCAACCTCTTCCATTTTGCCTTGGTTCCAGCAGTATGTATGATCATTCTAAACACAACTCGCATCAGAGATCCTCAACAAATCTCTCTATGTCTATTATTCATCAGAGGGTTGTTGGTGCTATTTGGAGTTACCATTTTCAGTGCACTTTTGAATCATGCGGGGGTAATCAATGCAATCTCCAGTTTTATGATGCTTGGGGAACCTTTTATATTTCTACTTGCCATGACTTGCCTTCCACTCTCAATCCAAAGCTTCATGAAAATAAAAAAATTTTTATATTGGTCTGTGCTAATTAATTTTTTATTGGCAGCGGCTCAAAAACCGCTGATTGATGCCGGACGGATCAGTGCTCAAGGATTAAATGGTACAGATGGCTGCGGAGGAGTATTTTTTGTTTCGACCGCAGGTGGTTACGTTTCGACTTCTGTATCGATCATGTTTTCTATGTACTTTTTTCGTGATCAGACTAAGCCATTATGGCTCCGAATAATTGTGGTGTTAGCTGCACTATGGCAGCTTCATTTTTCTGACTCTAAGCAGTTAATACTAGCCTATGGAGTTGCCTGGTTGCTAATGATCTTGATTAACTCAAAAGATATGGTTAAAACCTTAAAGCTGGTTATTATTCTATCACTAATTATGTTTATTGGCATCTGGTCTGCCACCAACGTAGATGAATTTAAAGGTTATACATCTTGGGCCAGACCAGAACTCTACGGTTCGGACGGGGAAGCTTGGTATGCTAAGTTTTATGCTATTCGCCTTATTCTGGCTCACTATCAATCTTCTTTAAACTGGTTACTAGGTCTAGGACCTGGCCATACAGTTAGTCGCCTAGGCGGATGGTTTTTAAGGGATTATGCTGCACTTTTAGGTCCTTTAGGGTCAACTTCAACTAGTATTGGGCGAAACACCGGCGAATTTATGGGCAGCTTCTGGTTGACTAGTGGGTCTACAATATTTAGCCCTTTCTGGGGGTGGGTTGGTATTTGGGGGGACTTAGGTTGGATAGGATTAGGAGCCTATCTTTATCTTGCTTACCTTACCTGGAAATATTTTGGCTTGAATGATATTTTAAAAGTGAACATTTTAAACGTTTTTGTACTTGGATTCATTTTCACCCAAATGGAAGAGCCTGGATACATGATTTTTGTTGCTTTTATGTTGGGTCTATCCTGGCAAGAAGAACGACTCAAAAAGCAAATACAATAATTTCAAATTTTAAACCCAACTTGTTTGAATGGACTCTTTCATAGCTGGGGGGTTATCTAGACTCAGCAGAATCTCTAAAGTCTCAGCCTGTAAAGTGTCAAGCATTAAGTCAAGACTCATATTTTTTTCATAGTAACTTTTAATATAGCAGAGAGGCAACTGTTTCTTGATAATTTGTATAGAGAGCTACAGTTTAAATTCAAGATTCCTGGTTAATTGTTAATCAGAATTAATATAAAATTGCTAGGTATTCTAGACAAAAGTCACATAATTATTAGTCCTACATCTTTAAGGCCAAAATCGTTAAAAAACTACATATTTCCTTCATAAGGCTCACACTGCCAACTTGACAACTCGGAGGTATAGCAAATAATGTTTAAACCCCTCAATTCTGCACCTTTTATATCTTTTGATATTCCCGATCGCAATTTTGTCTCTGAAGGTGGAGGCGAACCTCTCGATTTTTCATTAGTGATTCCCACTTACAACGAAAGCAAAAATATCGAAGTGTTAGTTAGCATATTGAGCGGCGTACTAGATCAATTACTTCCTAACGACTATGAACTGATTGTGGTCGATGATGACAGTCCTGATCGCACTTGGGAGGTGGCACAGTCTCTGATGTCCAATTATCCTCAGTTGCGAGTAATGCGCCGTGAGAACGAACGCGGTTTATCTACTGCCGTGATCCGAGGCTGGCAAATAGCTAATGGCAAAATCTTAGGGGTAATCGATGGTGACTTACAGCATCCACCGGAAGTGTTACTAGAAATGTTAACAGCTATCGATCGCGGCGCAGATTTGGTTGTTGCTAGCAGGCATATCGAAGGTGGTGGTGTTAGTGATTGGGGCTTTATCCGGCGGTTTTTATCTCGGGGGGCACAACTCTTGGGATTAGTAATCTTGCCAAGGGTGATTGGTCGCGTCTCTGATCCGATGAGTGGTTACTTCTTGGTGCTTCGCAGTGCGATTATCGATCGTGAAATGAATCCTTTGGGTTATAAAATCTTGATCGAAGTACTAGGGCGGGGCAACATCAACAAAGTTGCCGAAGTGGGATATGTGTTTCAGGAGCGACAGGCAGGAATAAGCAAGGTCACCTGGAAACAATACCTAGAGTACATTTTACATTTAGTACGCCTACGATCTCGTGGACGGATTGGTAGGCTGAGACAGCATTTCCATATACCTGTCAAGCGATTTATTCAGTTCGGACTAGTGGGAATAAGTGGTGTATTTATTGATATGGCGATGTTTTATCTACTCCACGATCCCAAAAGTCTAGCATGGGGATTGACCCGCAGTAAAATAATTGCTGCCGAAATTGCCATCGTTAATAACTTTCTTTGGAACGATCTCTGGACTTTTCTTGATATTTCTAGTCAGCAGAAAGGTTATCAAAAGCAGTTCAAGCGGTTTATTAAGTTCAATTTAGTTTGCTCAATTGGAATCTTGATAAATATCGGAATTCTAAATATTCTAGTTAACTATTTTCATATCAATGACTATTTAGCGAACCTGATGTCAATCGCGATCGTAACTATTTGGAATTTCTGGATTAATCTCCAGCTTAGCTGGCGTGTAACCGAGACTAAATGATCAAAGCAGCTCCAAAGCCTCAAGTAATTAATTGCGATTGTATACTTATCTAGCTTTTACTTGTTTAATTATTATGGATTTCTTACAACACTGTTGGAGCTTGATACTGCTGGTATGTATTGTTTCAGGGCCAATTCCCTGTAGCCTAATATTAGCTTTGCCTTCATCTTGCCAGTTACAAAATCATACATCAACTAGAATTCTACTTGTCCTCTTTACTACATGGAGCATTTTGCAAATCTGCATTGGTTTACTTGCTGGTATGATTTCTCAGCTTCATCTTGGCTTTATATTATTATTGGAAGCAGCAATTTTCTTGTTTGGAATTATAATATTACATACTCACAAAAGTTTAATTTTTTCTGATTTAAAGAAATACTTACCTCGAAAAGAAAAACTCACTAAATTTGAATTTTTTATCTTGGGTTCACTTCTATTTGCAACTTGTATTTTATTAGAACAGCTTACAACCCACCCAATTATTGATTATGACTCCTTATGGTATCATCTACCAACGATGGCACGCTGGTATCAAGAGGGAACGTTTATCCGACTTGCTGAATTCACGAGTTCAGGATCTGTAGGTGCTGACCAGGTAACTTACTATCCCTATAACTGGGAAGTTCTCTGTATATTATTTTTTATGCCATTTCAAGAAGACTTTCTGATTGCACTTCCTAATTTATTAGCTTGGTTGATGTTTGGATTAGCGATTTATTTCTTCAGTATTAATTTGGGGGTAGAAAGGATTTATGGTATAGCATTTGCAGCACTTGTTTTGATGATTCCTCTCATTATGCAGCATGTAAACTCCATGCATATTGATTTACCTTTTGCTACTTTTTTCATGATAAGTCTATGTTTTGCAATTTCCTATCATAAAACTCGTTTTAACGAAGACTTAGTGTTTTTTGGGGCATCTCTCTGTCTACTACTAGGTATCAAAGCTTCTGCTGTCGCCTATGTTATTATTCCTATATCAATGCTTCTTATAATTGAAATCAAAAGATATATCTTTAATGATAAAAGATGTATTCCTAGCAATCAGAATAAAAGCCTAACAGAAGATAGTTCATCTTATTCTACAAAATACAAGTTCCAAAGAGTCAGATTGTTGGTTTTGTTCCTGATTGCTTTTGGCTCTTTGTATTTAGGAGGGTTTTGGTATTTAAAAAACCTGATTGATATTAGCAACCCATTGGGCAATGTTAAGATTCAAATTGGAAATATGATCTTATTTCCTGGTTCAATTGATTTAAAAGAGCTTAACCTTACTAGCTTGATGTATCTGTTTGAAATCAATAACTTGAACCATTGGATAATTTTCATTCTACAGTTTATTGTCAGGCTTCAGCTCCCATTTGTTGTAATGATTTTTCAACTTTTTATGATTCCTTTCATTGTCCTGACGAATAAAGGGAAAATTTGGTTAAGGGTAATCATTGGATCTCTAGTTTTGCTCTTTAGCACAGGATACTTATATTGGAAGACTCCATATACCGGGACTTCTACCTTGCCGACTGGCCCTATCACATCCTATGTCGGACAACAGGTTAGATTTGCAATGACATTTTTTGCTTTATTGGGGGTTAATGCAAGTATTGTCGCTACAAATCTACAAATACCCAGAAACGTTGTAGTAATTGTTGTCTTAGCAAGCAGTATTTTAGGGGTTCTCAGCATTACTGTTTTTGAACTGATGCAGATTTCAAGTGCTTTCCAAGGAAAGGTAGGATGGGCAAGTAAAATTTTAGATGATTTCCGGATAAACCCATCAGAATCTGTACGTCAAATATTTGGCATTTTAGGCAATGATGCCATCAACCTAGTGATATACATTTTTTTATATGTTATTTTTATTTGTATTATGGTTTGGTTTTTCAAACGAATGACCCGACGCATTCCAGTTTTTCCAAATTATGACGTTTTGTCCCAACATTCAAAAAAGTTAGTGATTATTTCTATCCTTGCCATAGCCTTGATTAGCTACACAGCAAGAGATAAACGAGAAATGAAACGACAAGAAATATATGGGAATATTTATCAATATATTTCTACAGATGTAAAGCAAGTCGAAACGATCGGATATGTCTACAGCCACCGTAGTTATTTGTTTTACGGGAAAAATTGGCAACAGAAAGTCTTGTACCTTCCTTCAGACTCTACAAATCTTTCAAAATGGTTGCATAACTTAAAAAACAAGCAAATAGGTGTTATTGCTACTGGTCCACTGGAAGAACAATTTGGCTGGCGGGATCGGCCTGAAATACCTTGGTTACAAAATACCAAGGGAGAATTTGTTAAGGTTTTTGGCCAAGACCCTGAGCATGGTTTTGTGTTCTATCGCCTCAATTAATATATAAGAGTAAGAGATAGCAAATTTTCTGGAATTAATACTGATATCCTGAATACATGTTTTTATTGTTTTTCACGTTAAAATTATCCTCACAAGAGCAAATTCAGTAGAGAACTACTCAATAAAATAATACAGTTGGACATGAAAAGCAAAACTGTGCAAAGACTATTAGGTGTTGATCTACTCCGTGGAATTGCGGCATATGCTGTAGTATTTGTCCATTCTGGTGACGAGAGCTTAGGCTTGCCAATTTCTCAAGCTGCAATTTCTCTAAGAATGTTTTTTTACTTTGCGGTTCCCTTTTTCTTAGCAACTTCATTTTATTTCTTGACATCTAAACCAGAGATTGATACCTCATGGCACTTCTGGAGGTCTCGCATTGATCGTATCTTAATCCCATATGTTGTATGGAGTATCATTTATTTAATATTTCGATCGATCTTCTTTTTCCAGTCTCACCAGATGGATCGTCTTCAGGATTTGTTACGAGATCCACTAGCAATCTTCTTTTTTGGTGGTGCTTCATATCAACTTTACTTTTTACCCTTACTGTTTGTGGGCAATTTTTTGGTGATAATCGCTAAATACATGCAGAAGATTCACACTAATCGGATAGTTATCTGCTTTTTAGCAATTTTTAGTCTAATAGTTTATGAATGGCTAAGAAGATCCGATAATGCCTTCAGATTAAACCCAAATACTGCATTTCAGAATCTATCTCAAACTGCTGGCTGGGACGTTAGTAGCTTTCCTCTATTACGCTTTTTGTTTGTGCAAGTTGCTTGGTTATTAAATTGCCTTCCTTTTCTTTTTATTGGGATTTTATTGATACCACTATGCGATCAAATTAATAAATGGAATTCTTTTTATCGTTTAATGATTGCTTTTGCCTGTGGAACCATATTTTTGTTATCAAGTCCTGCAATATTTGTTAATATTCCTGGGATTTTAAGGAATGTTTTACAAGCCTACTCATTCTTGCTGTTGTCAATTATACTATCCAGCTACATTGAAAAAGGGTGGGTTTGCCAAAGTATTGGAAGTTGCTCCTTTGGTATTTATCTGATTCATCCATTTGCTATGCTGGGAGTAAAAGGAGTTTTATCTCAGATATCACCAATTCTCTCTAGTGAAGTTTCAATTCTATCAATGATAATAATATCGATAGGGAGTTTTGCGATTAGTTGGATGGGAATAATTTTAATTATGAGAAACAAGTGGATTGCTAAATACACTCTAGGTATTTAATGCATATAGCAATTCTAAATCAGATGCAGAATATATACTATTTATGTTGACCGAGTTCTGATTTAAATTACATCAGATTAAATTATAAGTTTACAGAGGTGGAAAAAAGTGGTGAAATCTGATAATGTAGAGCATATAGAAAAACAACAATCTGTTATTATGGTTAAAATAGCTTATTTAGTGTTAGCCCATCATGATCCAATTCATTTGGAAAGATTAGTCAGAGCCATTAATTACAATTCTCATATTTTTATACATTTAGACCTGAAAACAGATAATAGTAAATATTTACATATTGCTGATATGAAGTCTGTAGATTTTATTCCTGAAAGAACAAAAGTTTACTGGGGAGGAATCTCGATGATCAAAGCAATCTTAAGCCTGATTAAAGCTGCTTTGATATCCAAAGAAAATTTTTCGCATTTAGTGCTTATTTCTGGTGCTGATTATCCCATCAAACCTGTATCTACATTTTATGATTTCTTAAGGAGTAATGCTGATAGACAATTTATTAAATTCATTAACCTCAATGAATCACCAGAACCCGATAAAAGACGGCTCAGTAACTATTGGTTTATGGAACCATTACAACCTTTTTATAATGATAGTCTTTTTAGACGTTTCCTACAAAAACTATTTCATTTAGGCGTGACAAAAAAGCCTCTAGATAATTTATCTCCAACTTGGGGCAATGGTCATTGGGCTATTACTCCTGATTGTGCAGCTTTTATTTTACAATATCTAGAAAAAAATCCAGATTTTTTGAATTTTTATAAATATGCTCATGCACCTGATGAACATTTGTTTCATACAATTGTAGCTAACTCTCCTTTTGTTCAAAATGCAGGGGGATTTAGAGAAAAAATTAAATGGCCTCATGAAGTTTCAAATATTACGCTAAACTTTGAAGGTAGAATTTTTGTTGAGAATGACTATGAGTTTCTTGAGGACTTGTCTTTAGGTCAAACACCGACTAGACAAAGAATGTCTAGCGAATTGAGCAACTTGATAGAAACCTGTGAAATATTTAGTCAATCTGACTTTTTCTTTGCCAGAAAATTTACAACAGAACAATCTTCTGGCTTACTCAACTTGATAGATAATCATCTGCTGAGAAACTAGCTTACTTTTTCCAACTATCTTGAAAATAATTGTTGCAACGATAGCCATAAAAAAATTGGAATAGTAACTGCATAGCGCTTCCACAAGCGACGGGGTTCTTGAATCAGTCGGAATAGCCATTCAAAACCAGCATTTTGTATTAATTTAGGAGCTTGTTTCAGTGCTCCAGCATAAACTGGAAATACTCCGCCCACCCCAATCATCACTGCGTGAATTTTTTCTCGATGCTGTAACATCCACAATTCTTGCTTTGGACAACCAAGAGCAACAAAAACAATTCCTGCACCACTGCTATTAATAGTTTGGATTAGATCCATATCTGGAGTAATACCAAGTGGAAAGAAAGGTGGAGATTCTATTCCAGCAATTTTTAGCTTAGGAAATTCTGTCCTCAAACGGCGGCAAATTTTTTCAAGTATTTCTGGTTCTGAACCCAGTAAAAACACACTAATTTGTTCATGAGATGCCTTTACACAAGATTCAAGAAAAATTTTCATTCCTGGAACTCTTTGCGCTCGACTCGAACCCATTAATTTCAACATCCAAACTAATGGCAATCCATCTGGGGTTACAAGATCAGCCTTTTTCATGGCCTTAGCAAAGTGCAAATTCTGCCATGCTTCAACCAACATGTGTACATTGGCAACGTATACCATCTTACTCTGACTTTTTCTTGCCCAAGCTATGATCAGGTCGATTTGCTCATCAAAGGGTAGAGTACATATTGGACTGCCAATTAAATCTCGGCTGGGGATATTATTGTTGTTCATGATAACTACGAGAAATGATTTAGTGCGGTCGGATGCTTAATACCCAAATGAATTGTCTTGACGGAATACACACAAATACTTGGACTTAGCTGAAGAATTAGTTGTATTGCATGATACAAAAAAATAAAGTATTGCAAAACATCATACCAGCGAGTCAAAAATATGATATTACAAAAGAGGCTAAGATAAGCAGAATGGTCTACTTAGAAAGAAAACATAGCTTTATCATTATACTTCTTTTAGAGTGAGAGGTTTGTATTCAACTTCACCATACGGAGAATCTAATGCCTGATTGCATTTGCTTGTTGAATTTCAGCCAAGCTGGAGAAATCTTGATAGTTGCATTATTGCTGACTTGTACTGTTATTGCTCTTGTGATTATGAACATACATGCATTTTTGGCAAAGAGTGCACCGATCGATACAGATACCTTAGTTTTGGATGGATGGCTGCCTGATTATGCGATCGAGGCAGCAATGCGAGAGTTTAAGCAAGGTTCTTATTGTCAGATGGTGACTATTGGCAGCTCAATCCATCGAGGTTCTTACTTGTTTCCTTACAAAACTTTTGCGGAACTAAGCACGGCAAGCTTGATTGCTATGGGTTTAGATGCAAATCAGATAATTACGATTCCTTTGAATTCAGATGGAAGCAATCGTACCTATGGTTCTGCAACAAAACTTAAGGAGCAACTGGTGTTAGCAAAAATTCAGATTGATTCATTCAATCTTTTTACGTTAGGCACTCATTCTCGCCGGAGTTGGATTTTATATAGAAAAGCTTTTGAACCTGGGATAAAAGTAGGAGTTATTGCAGCAACGCCTCTCAACTATGATACCCGAGTATGGTGGAAATCTAGTGAAGGTTTTAGAACGATTTTTTCCGAAGGTGTAGCCTATCTATACACACTCATTTTTACCCCAAATACTCTGTAACACCAGATACAATCAGCTCACTTTTGTCACTCTACTCCAGCTTGATATCTGCGGTTATCCTACCACCATATCAGAATCTTGCGTGTTTATAGCCATGGAGCAGTTGGTGGAGGAGTATGTCAATGTTTGTATAAATTGATATAGCTGAACTCTCACAAGAAGAGTATATTGGAAATGGTGGCCATATTAAAAGCTAACAGGAGAAACATTCCTCGTAAATGACAGATATCAAGCGGGTTGTAATTGTTCGCAGGGAAAGAGGGATAGCATTGAGCATGGATGTTTATGCAGATAATCTAGTCTCTGAGCTAAAAGCTATGCATCCAAACTGGGATATTGTTGAAATAGCTCCTGAACCCTGGAGCAAAGCAGCAGACCAGTGGCGTTCTGGCACGGGACTACGTAAATACTATGAGAGATTGTGGCGGCATCCTTATGCAGTTAAAAGATTAGATGGTGATATTTTTCATATCATTGATCATAGTAATGCTCATGTGGCTTATTGGCTAAGAAAGAAAAAATGCAAAGTTGTGATAACTTGCCATGATTTAGTACAGTTTGTATATCCAGAAATCCTTAATGATCAGGCCAGTTTTCCAGCTTTTAGCATGGCATCATGGAAATATTCTGTCCAAGGAATGAAATATGCTGATCACATAATTGCTGTTTCTTCCAACACAGCACAAGATATTATTCAAATGTTACCTATTCCGTTAGAAAGAATTACTATTGTTCCCAATGGAGTGGAATCCTATTTTCGACCACTCCCAGAAAATGAAGTACAGGCTGTCAGAAAGCGTTATGAAGAATCGCCAGAGGTTTTCTGCCTTTTAAATGTAGGGTCAAACCATCAACGCAAAAATATTCCTACCATTTTGAAGGCTCTGGTAATGATCCGGGATCGGGGAATTCCTGTGAAATTCTGGAAAGTAGGAAGTGAATTTACCACAGAACAGAAATGGTTTATTCAGTCACATCATTTAGAGTCGATGATTACATTTATTAATAGTCCTGATAAAATCTCACTTTTGGAAATTTATAATGCTGCTGATGTATTACTAGCTCCTTCGCTTTATGAAGGCTTTGGATTGACGATATTGGAGGCAATGGCCTGTGGAACACCAGTGATTTCAGCCAATGTATCTGCTTTACCAGAAGTGGCTGGAGATGCGGCAATTTTAGTCGATCCATTAGATGTAGAAGCCATCGCCAATGCTGTTTGTGCTTTACACAATGACCCGATTTTACGCCAGAACTATGCTGACAAAGGACTTAAAAAAGCAAAGGGCTTCTCTTGGGTAAAATCCACTACACAAGTCGCAAAAATTTATGAAGCTCTAAAGATATCGTAAAGACTAATATTCTGTTGAGAAGTTAAGACTATGAAAATTCTAATCTCCGCTTACTCCTGTGAACCTGGTAAAGGCTCCGAACGTGGAGTTGGTTGGAGCGTCATCCATGAAGTTGCTCAACATCATGAGGTCTGGGTGCTGACTCGACCGGATGAAAGTAAAGAAGCGATCGAAGCAGAACTTAATCTGTATCCTATTCCCAATTTACATTTTGTTTACTTTACGCTGCCCTTCTGGCAAGACAGTCTCCGCTGGGGACAATCGGGAGCAATGCAATTACATTACTATTTTTGGCAAATTCAAGCATATTTTGTGGGCAAGAAACTTCATCAAGAAGTTGGTTTCGATGTTACCCATCATGTTACTTTTGTCCGCTATTCTTGCCCTAGTTTTTTGTCTCTTTTGCCTGTACCTTTTGTCTGGGGACCAGTCGGCGGGGGTGAATCAGCTCCTGGATCTTTTTGGGCAGACTTTAGTTGGAAAAATAAGCTCTACGAAGTGGCTCGGTTAGCACTGCGATCGATCGGAGAATTTGATCCCTTTACCCGGATTACTGCTCAACGCAGCGCGATCGCCTACGCCACTACCGAGGATACTGCCCAGCGACTGAGAAAGCTCCATGCTCCCACTGTACAAATATCTTCGGCGATCAGCTTATTCTCGGCAGAAATCGACCAACTTGCTCATTGCCCACCTGTGAATCAATCACCTTTTCGGTTTATTAGTATTGCCCGTTTGCTGCATTGGAAAGGTTTACATTTAGGCTTACGGGCTTTTGCTCAGGCAAAGCTTTCTGATGCGGAATACTGGATCT
Organism: Synechococcales cyanobacterium OTE_75_metabat_409; assembly: GCA_031378405.1. GTDB lineage: Bacteria > Cyanobacteriota > Cyanobacteriia > Cyanobacteriales > Chamaesiphonaceae > JAAFHZ01. The sequence continues at coordinate 20,727 of JANNEH010000210.1, read as the reverse complement.
TAGGGGATGGTCCAGAACTGGTTCGCCTACAAGCACTTGCAGTTCATCTGGGGATTGCTAATCAAGTGAAGTTTTGGGGTTTATTGCCACGCTCAGAAGTATTGGCTCAATTAGGTCAGTGCTCAGTTTTAGTACATCCCAGTCTGCACGATTCTGGCGCAGGTGTGTGTTTGGAAGCGATGGCTGCTGGCAGACCAGTGATTTGTTTAGATTTAGGCGGTCCGGCGGCACAAATCACTCCGGAAACGGGGTTTAAAGTGCCTGCACATCACCCAGAACAAGCCGTTAGTGATCTATCTACAGCCATGGTTCGCCTCGCCACTGATCCTCACCTCTGTTCACAAATGGGGCTTTCTGGGCAGCAAAGAGTGAGAGAGTCATATAGTTGGGAGGTGAAGGGCAAACAGCTAGCCCAAATTTACGAAGAAATTGCCCTAGGAAAATTGCTCAATCATCAATAACTATGCACGTTTTAATTTCTGCCCTGCATCGATCGACAAAACCAACTGGGGTTTGCAGACATGCGGCTAACTTGGCTCAATCTCTGGTGGATACTCATGACGTTACCAAAGTTACTTTGCTGGTTGGGTCATGGCAGCAGCACTATTTTACGAAGGCATTTAACCTTTGCTCAGATAAAATTGATCTAATTAGCATTGACATTCATAACACTTCCTTGGCTAGAAATATTTGGTTTTTGTCTGGATTACCTAAACTTGCAAATAAACTATGTCCTAATATTGTCCACTTGTCTTTTCCTCTGCCGTTTATTCGATCGCATTTTTCATCTGTGGTTATTTCTACTATTCATGATTTATATCCCTATGAATACCCGGAGAATTTTGGAAAAATTCAGGCATTTTTCAATCGATTATTCCTAAGAATATGCATTCAGCAAAGTGATGGTCTAACCTGTGTTTCTCGAACTACTTTAGATCGATTTAAGTTTTTCTTTACCAATTATGCTAATAAGCAAGAATTGAGGGTAATTTACAATATTATAGACTTTACTGATATCCAGCCTAAAATTCCTGATTTGTTTGAGAAAAAAGCAAATACACCTTTTTTGCTAAGTGTAGCTCAACATCGCAAAAATAAAAATCTGAGTTTACTGATTGATGCTTATGCATTTTTACGAGAATCTCATCAAATTGCGGCTTCAATAAGTCTAATTATGGTGGGCAGCCACGGACCAGAAACAGAAAACCTGATGCAGCAGATTCAGGATTTAAAATTATCCGCAAATGTCCATCTACTGGCTGCGATCGATGACAGTGAACTCTCGTGGTTGTACCAACACTGTAAAGCTTTCGTGATGCCCTCTTCTACCGAAGGTTTTTGCTTACCTTTGGCTGAAGCTCTGCATCTCTCTTGTCAAGTGGTCTGTTCTGATATCCCCATTTTTAGGGAAATTGGTTCATCAGATTGCATTTATTTCGACCTCCAAACAGATCCCATCCCCAATCTTGCCAATGGGATACTCCAAGTAATTGCACAACCATCACTAGTTCACAGTGGAATTTCTCGGTTCTCAAAAGCAGAGATTAGCAAGCAATATTTGCAGTTTTATTCGGATATTTTAAATAAACATTCTGAATTTTATTTGTAACCTGCTGCTTGGAGAGAAAAAAGATGAGCATACCGGCCATCAGCTTCTAACAATTGTTCATGACTGCCTTGTTCGATTATTTGACCATTGGCCATCACAATAATTTTATCAGCCATCCTGACAGTAGAAAACCGATGAGAGATTAAAACTACCATGCGATCGCGAGTTAAAGAGCCAAAATGATTAAAAATATTCATTTCAGCTTCTGCATCCATGGCAGCAGTTGGTTCATCTAGTATCAAAATATCCGCTTCTGATCGCATAAAAGCTCGGGAGAGAGCAATTTTTTGCCATTGCCCACCAGATAGTTCTTGACCACCTTTAAACCATTTGCCCAACTGAGTATTAAATCCTTCAGGCAGAACATCAATAAAGGGTTTGGCCATGCCTTTATTAGCCGCAGTTTCCCATTCTGCCTGATCATTAAAATGCTCTACATCGCCGACACCCACATTCTCTCCTGCCGTAAATTGATATTGGACAAAGTTTTGAAAAATCACCCCAATTCTTCTACGTAATACATCAATATCCCAGTCATTCAAATCTACGCCATCTAATAAAATTCTGCCTTGACTCGGTATATACAGTCTGGTCAGCAATTTAATTAAAGTGGTTTTGCCAGAACCGTTCTCACCCACGATCGCCAGTTTTTCACCCAGTGGTAGATGCAAAGAGATATTTTGTAAAACAGCTTGCTGACTATCTGGATAACTGAATGAAACCTGCTCAAACCGAATGCCATCTTGCACAATTCCCTGGGTTACTTTGCCCTGGGATTGGGGCATAGGCTGTTCTAAAAATTCATACAGATTGGCCAGATACAGATTATCTTCATACATTCCCCCGATCGAGGTTAATGCCGCAGAAAAAGTAGCCTGTCCTTGCCTAAATACCACCAAATACATCGTCATTTCGCCCAAGGTAATTTTCCCCATAATTGCCTCAATTACCATCCAGGCATAGGCGGCATAAAATGCCCCTGTACTCAGCAAACCTAGCAAATATCCCCATAAACCCTTTTGAATTGTCAGATTCCGATCTTCGGCATAAAGGCGGTGAAAAATATCGCGGTAACGCTGCAACAGCATTGAACCCAATTGATAAAGCTGCACCTCCTTGGCGTAGTCTTCGCGGGCTAACAATGTCTCTAAATAGTGTTGCTGGCGGGTCTCTGGCGATCGCCAACGAAATAGTCGAAAAGCATGTTCAGAAAAGCGGGTTTCGGCAATAAAAGATGGAATTGCAGCTAAAACTAACACCAACACCGCCCACCCCGAAAATTGCCACAATAGGCCACTAAACGTCAACAAAGTAAGTGCAGACTGACACAACCCAAAAGTGCGATTGATCAGTGACAGTGGGCGGCTGGAAGCTTGAGAGCGAGCTTGACTCATCTTGTCGTAAAATTCCGAATCCTCGAAATGAGCCAAATCCAAAGTCAGGGCTTTTTCAAGAATCAATTCATTTACTCGTTGTGCCAGCAACACCCGCAGCAGTGATTGACTAACCACTAAACCTTTTTGAGCAGCAGCAAACAACACAATCACCACAGCTTCTAAACAAACATAACTCAGGGCTGTCTGCCGATCGATCATCAAACCACTGCGGTTTGCTAGCACCACGCTATCGACGATCAGCTTACCCACATAGGCGATCGCCCCTGGTAACAATCCGCTGACCAGAGCCAAAATTGCTAAGGCCACAGTCAAGAGGTGACTTGTATTCCAGACTAAGCCTAATGCTTTGCTACCATAGCGAAACACTGCTAGGGATTGGCTAAAATTCTTACCGACTATTCTCGATCTCCACCAGTTTCTTTTTTTCTTGCGGGTCATTTTTTTATTCGTGTGTCGAAACAAATGAATCCCTGACTATTGCCAGGGATTCATGAGATAGTGCATGTGGTCTATGTGGCCTGTGCTGAGATGATCGCAATGAACTTGAACTATAAACTAGCTTGCATTCAAGGCCAAAATCTTACTGAGCATGACCATAGTTTCTTCGTAGAGCCAATCTCGATTAGCTCGATGGAAATTAGCGGCAACTAGTTGCTCAGCATTTTGATCAGCCAAAGAATTGACCTGCTCCACCAAACCAGACTGGGCTTTGCCCCCAGATTCCATCCGCATACAGCCTGCCGTTTCTGAACAGATGATGGTATTACAATTGGCTTGCGGGTTACTAGAAGCTAGCTTAATACCCATTAAGTCACCAACTACATCACCCACATCGGCGATCGGCATACTGGCCAGCTCCACCTTCACTAAGTGACCATCGATCGACATAAACTCCAACTGTCGCAGTTGATAATCACCGCCCACCATTTGATAAGATTTCGGCTCCCAACCCAACCGACCAGCCAACCAGGCAATGTACATCCAAGCTTGGGCTGAACTGCCCCGCTCGAAGTTGACCTCTACTGCATCAATTTCCCCGATCGCCACCCGCCGCTCGGGAGGATCAAAAGTGGCAGCAGTCAATTCTTGCCAAGGAGCGATGCGCTGCCAATTGATATCAATAATTGACCAACCTTTGGCAAACAGTGGCGGAATTAGCAGAAAATCCACCACCGAATCTACAAAGGTTGCGGAGTCTACTATCACATGGGTAGCTTGATCGGCTACTCCGGTAAATAGTTTCTGCTCCACCTTCGGAGTGCCTTTCCACCATACATACAGCGGTAGCTCTGGAATCAACAGATCTAATACAGCCTGACTGTTTTCGGCCAGCACTGTGGCATTACCGCTAAACAGCACATATTCACAACCCAGCATTTGGCTTTGTTGCCGTTTCTGAATTGGGGAATAGGCCGAAACCTCGGCATATACCTCGGTAGCAGTAGAGTTGGTAGCACAGAGACTCACAATGCGTGAAGGCCCAGCTTCGGCGATCGCATCTGCGGCTCGATAGTTTTGCTCTGCTGCTGTGGGGGTGATATTTTGCTTGCTGGCTGCCATATAGGCTTCTTCCAGCTTGGCAAAGGTTACTTCATTGGCTTTGCCAGTAATTTTTAGATCATAAGCCTGCTGCGACTTAGCCAAAGCATCCCGAGTGAGAGGACCATTGATGCCGTCGTTCGGGCCATCATAAAAACCCAGAGCCGTTAATAACTGCTGAATCGGTGCTGGCTCATAAATCACCAGTCCAAATGAATTAGCCCGCAGGGCGTTGGCACTAGTTTGCCATAGCTCCTGCAAAACAACGGGGATCTGGTCGATCGACACGCTTTTAGAGGGCAGTAACTTGGCCATTGGAGGCGATTGCAGAGTAGTAGGCATAATAGTTTTAAAGAATTGAGGAAGAGAGTATTACTAGATCCTGCGCCAGCGGTGCCCATGCTGGTTCAACAGCAGTTCGGCTTCGATCGGTTCCCAGGTACCCGCTTCGTAGAGGGGAATAGTATTGGGGTTGCGATCATTTTCCCAGGCGGAGAGGGCTGGCATCACGATCCGCCAAGCTTCTTCTACTTCATCAGATCGAGTAAACAGAGTTTGGTCGCCTAACATACAGTCTAGAAGCAATCGATCATAAGCATCGGAGCTTTTTACCCCAAAGCTAGAGTCATAGCCAAAATCCATATCGACTGTGCGTGTCCGCAGATCTGGCCCAGGCATCTTGGCCTCGAATTTCAAAGAGATACCTTCGTCGGGGTGAATTTGCAACACCAAAACATTGGGGTTGGCTTGTTTCGCTGCCGATTGAAAGATCAGCCAAGGCACTTCTTTAAACTGAATCGCAATCTCGGAAACCTTCTTGGGCATCCGTTTACCAGTACGTAGATAAAAAGGTACTCCTTTCCAACGCCAGTTATCGATCGAGAACTTCATGGCCACATAAGTAGGGGTCGTAGAGTTGGGATCTACACCAGTTTCTTGGCGGTAACCAGGAATTTCTTTGCCTTTCATCCAGCCCCCACTATACTGGCCACGCACGGCACAGCGTTCCAGATTTTGCAGGTCAGCTAAGCGGGTAGCCTGTAAAACCTTCAGTTTTTCAGTGCGAATGCTATCGGCATCCAAGGAGTTAGGTGGCTCCATCGCCGTCAAACAAAAAGTCTGCATTAGGTGATTTTGCAGCATGTCACGCAAAGCCCCAGCCGATTCGTAGTAACCTGCCCGGTCTTCGACCCCCACGGTTTCGGCGACGGTAATTTGCACATGGTCTACATAATTGCGATTCCAGAGTGGCTCAAAAATGGCATTGGCAAACCGAAACACCAATAAATTCTGGACGGTTTCTTTGCCCAGATAGTGATCAATCCGGTAGACCTGCTTTTCTTGGCAGACTTTTTGGACAACTTGATTGAGATTTTGGGCGGAGATCAGATCACGGCCAAAAGGCTTCTCGATTACTAGACGTTGTTTTTGGGGATCGGAAAGCATCTCGGCAGCACCAAGCTGCTCGATCGCCTCGGGGAAGAAATTAGGGGCGACCGAAAGATAGAATACCCGGTTACCCAAAGTGCGCCGACTTTCATCCAGTTCACTCAAAAAAGCCCGTAGGCGCAAATAGCTTTCTGGTTTGTCAATGTCTCCGGGACAATAGAACAAGCCCTGGGCAAATTCTTCCCAGGCCGCTTCGCTCTGAATGCCGTTGCCAAATTCAATTACCCCCTGTTTGAGATGCTCTCGAAAAAACTCGTGACTCCAGTCTCGTCGCGCTACGCCTACCACCGTAATTTCTTGGGGCATTCGTCGATCGAGCTTCATTTGATAGATGGCAGGTACCAGCTTGCGCTGAGTTAGATCACCTGAAGCTCCAAAGATGGTAATGATCTGTGGTTCAGGCAGTTTTTCTTGGCGTAAGCCAACCCGTAAGGGATTAGTCAAAATTGCGGTCATGTGTTTACCTCGCTACCGCCAACGCATCTATTTTGCCTTGTAAACTGGCCATTAGGGTACCAAAAGGCTGGACGAATTTCTCGATGCCGTCGGCAAGTAGTTCATCCATCACGCTATCTACATCGATATTGACATCGCTTTCACCCAGAGCGGCGATCAACTGACGAGCTTCGGGCACATTGGACTCGATCCGGCTGGCGGGATCACAGTGGTCGGCACAGGCAGTAATGGTTTGGGGTGGCAAGGTGTTGACAGTATCGTTACCAATCAGGCCATCTACATACATTACATCGCTGTAAGCCGGGTCTTTGGTGCCGGTACTCGCCCAGAGCAGTCTTTGTACTCTGGCTCCTTTGGCAGCCAGGACTTGCCAGCGATCGCTATTGATAATTTCTTTATATTCTTGGTAGGCGATTTTGGCATTGGCGATCGCCGCTTTGCCTTTTAAACCCCGTAGCTTAGTCTGCAAAGCTACATCACTGGTTGCTGTTGCAGCAGTTTCTAATCGTTTATCAATATTGCTATCGATCCGGCTGAGGAAAAAGCTAGCTACCGAAGAAATATTGCTGATATCGTCGCCTTTGGCCACCCTAGCTTCGAGACCACGAATATAAGCCCAGGCAGTATCTATGTAGCTCTGTACCGAAAATAGTAAGGTCACATTCACATTGATCCCCGCCGCGATCACTTTTTCTACAGCGGGCAAACCTTCCGGGGTGCCAGGGATTTTGATCATTACATTGGGTCGATCAATCACCTTAAAATAGCGAAAAGCTTCAGTAATAGTTTTCTCGGTATCATCAGAGATAGTAGGAGGTACTTCCACGCTTACATAACCATCAATGCCTTGAGTTTTTTCGTAGACCGGCATCAGCACGTCAGCAGCCATTTGGATATCGGTGAATACTAGAGATTCATAAATTTCGTCTAAAGATTTGTGAGCGCGAATACCAGCTTCGATGTCTTGGTCGTATACGGCATTGCCGACGATCGCCTTTTCAAAAATTGCCGGGTTGGAAGTGATTCCCAGTACACCTTCTTCGATCGACTTGGCCAGCGACCCAGTGGTCATCAGATCGCGACTGAGATTGTCCATCCAAATGCTCTGTCCAAATTCTTGTTCAATTTCTAGGATGGGGTTGGTAGTGGCCATGATGGAAAACTCCTGTGTGGAAAAAAAACCTGTGTAAATGTACGTTCTCGAATTCGGCTTTTTGATAACCTAGCCGATCCCCGCCGAAACTGCCAGCTTGTACAGGTGAAATCACATAATTGCTGTGACCTCGATCGACCTTGCCAAAGTCTAATACCGTATATCTACTGAGGCTTTTAGGTCATTTCCCTACTATTTGTCCTCTGTTTTCCCCTCAAAGCTCAGCATTTATGCGTAAAATCACCTAGAGCATCCGTGAAACTACCCACTGGTAAGATTTGTAATGTTAAGGTTGTTGGCAACCGTGGTAGTAGCAAAGTTGTCACTAAATATGACCGTAAATAACCGTTTTTCCGCATTTAGTAGATTGAGCCGTAGTCGGCGCTTAAGTCAGGCTTTTTATCCTCATAATTCTGCACAGCTCAATGTTTCCAGAATTTCCAAAAGAGCCTTCGATGTAGCTTTTTCTAGCGCAATTTTAGCTCTGGGCTGCCCAATATACCTACTCTTAGCTCTTTGCGTGTATGTTGCTTCTCCTGGCCCAGTGTTCTTTAGCCATCAGCGAGTAGGGCGCAACCGCCGCTCTTTTGGTTGCATGAAATTCCGCACCATGGTGCCCAATGCCGACAAAAAACTCCAAGATTTACTGGACAGATCACCAGAAATGCGCCGGGAGTTTGAAGAGACTTTTAAGCTCAAAAATGACCCCCGAGTAACTTGGATTGGCAAGTTTTTGCGGGTAACTAGCTTAGATGAGTTGCCACAGTTTATCAATGTTTTAAAAGGAGAAATGAGCGTGGTTGGGCCTCGCCCTTTGGTTAAAGACGAACTCTCTCGCTATGGTGAGTCGATCGATTATGTATTGTCGGTAAAACCTGGTGTAACTGGTCTGTGGCAAGTTTCTGGCCGTAACGATATTTCTTACGAAGAACGGGTTCGATTAGATGTTGCGTATGTCAAGCGTCGCAGCTTAGCGATGGATCTGTCATTAGTCTTGAAAACAGTGGGTGTGGTTGTAGCTCCTAAGAACAACGGTGCTTATTAGATTTCAATAATTGTGACTACCTAGCCAGGAGCATCAGCCCCTGGCTTTTTCGTACCAATTGATAAATTAATAAATTTGGCAAATTTGCAGCTTAAACTCAAAATTTGGATTCTTACTGTATCAGATGGCGCAAAACAGCCGATAATATCGGTTAACGCTAGCCAATTCTAAAATCTCGATACCCTATAATAATGACCGCAGAAAGTTATCTCAATCACCCGACATTTGGCTTGTTGTATCGCATTTGCGAATTAGAAGACAGTCAAGAGTTATTTACGACGCTCTATGCCCAACGGATGTTTTTCTTGGTCAACTCTAAGGCCGAGGGCATTAGTTTCCAATCAATTCCCCGCAATGATGCGCGCATGATGGTCGATAATCGCCTGCGCATCTTGCGGCGGGATGGTAATTTGCAGGAATATGGGATAGTTCAGGTTATTCACAAACAAACTTTTAGTTAGGGGCAAACTCGATTTGCGGGAAAAAGCTATTCTGCGCCAAGAGTTACTGCAATCAAGAATGGCCTTAGCGCCAGATTTGTACCGGGAGTATAGCGATCGACTCTGTACACATCTGCAAGAATTTTTGGCTAGGCAGGTCTCACCCGGCCAAACTATCTTGGCCTATCGACCACACCGCCAAGAACCAGATTTGAGAAATCTTTGGGAGCATTCCAGCTATCGTTGGGGTTTACCCCGCTGTCTAGCTGATCGACAACTGGCTTGGCACTATTGGCAGCCCTCAGACCAATTGGCAGTAAATGTCTATGGTTTGGCAGAACCACTAGCTACAGCTTCTTTGGTAGATCTAGAATCGATCGCGGCTTTGTTGATTCCGGCGGTGGGTTTCGATCCCAGGGGGTATCGGTTGGGCTATGGCGGTGGTTATTTCGATCGACTACTAGCTAACCCGGACTGGGAAAAGGTGATGAAGATTGGGATAGCTTTTGATCAAGCCTCAGTAGCAAAAATTCCTACCGATCCTTGGGATCTTCCTCTGCACAGGATTTTTACTGAGTCTGGGATGGTTGTATATCTGGCCTAGTGAGCACTATGATGGTGATGGTGCAATGCACCCGGGGGAATGAGTGTTAAACCCACAGAGCAAAGTAGACCTAGCCCAACTTACCGATCTCAACCAACTCAAATTTGAGTTGAATCTGTTGCCCGCTGTAGATGTGGGTGATTATATTGCCGATCGCAATCCTGGCGATCGGGCTATTGCTTTTAGGCTACTCAACAAAGATCACGCGATCGATGTATTTGAATATCTGCCAATTGATGTTCAGGAAGAATTGATTGAAGGGCTACACGACAGCCAGGTCTGTCAAATTATCGAAAACATGAGTCCCGATGAACGGGTCGCGCTGTTTGATGAATTACCAGCCGGGGTTGTAAAACGCTTACTATCGCAGCTTAGTTCTGCTGAACGACAGGCTACTGCTACTATTTTGGGTTACGAAGAAGGCACTGCTGGTCGGTTGATGACCACTGAGTATGTGCGGTTGCGGCAGGGCTTAACGGCGGGGCAAGCCTTGGCCAAAATGAAGCAAAACGACCAAGATAAAGAGTCGATTTACTATGCCTATGTGACTGATGACAACCGCAAGCTGCTGCAAGTGGTGTCTTTGCGGCAATTGTTGTTTACCTTGCCTGATACCCCAATTAAAGATATTGCTAGCGATCGGGTGATCAAAGTCAGTACCGAAACCAGCCAAGAGGAAATGGCTCGGTTGATGCAGCGCTATGACCTAATTGCGATGCCGGTGGTCGATCGAGAAGATCGGTTGGTGGGGCTAATCACGATCGATGATGTGGTAGATATCATTGAAGAAGAAGCCACCGAAGATATTCAAAAATTGGCCGGGGTGAGCAGTGGTGATGAATCTTCCCTGTCTTCACCGCTGGCGAAAATTCGTAGCCGTCTGCCCTGGCTAATGGGCATTATGGTGCTGTACTTGGGTGCTGTTAATGCTATTGCTCCTTTTCAGGACACTATTGCTAAAATTCCTGTCTTGGCCGTAATCATGCCGTTGTTTTCTAACACTGGCGGCACGGTGGGAATTCAAGCACTGACCGTAACTATTCGATCGCTGGGTGTAGGGGAAGTTACCCCAGCAGATCTGTGGCAAGTAATCCGACGCGAGTTGGCGGCAGGTTTGGGTGTGGCGATCTGTCTGGGCAGTTTAATGGTGGTGTTGGCTTTGCTGTTTACGCCACCGGAAGTCCGCTGGGTTGCAGTAGTAGCCGGAATCGTAATGGCTTCAAATAGTATTGTGGCCGTGACCTTAGGTACTTTGCTACCGATGACTTTGAAGCGCTTTAATCTAGATCCAGCATTGGTTAGTGGGCCATTGGTTACTACTTTGTTAGATAACCTGGGCTTTCTGCAATTTTTGACCATGATTACGATCGCCCTCCAAGTTTTTCATCTGCCAATTCCGATCCAAAAACCTTAGTAAACAATAAACAACGTTATGCTGGAGCCAATCTACTCACCGGATTACCTGATTTATGGCTACCTCTACCGTTCCTGTTACCCTGCTTACTGGCTATCTCGGCTCGGGCAAAACCACCTTACTGAACCAGATTCTCACCGAGCAACATGGCCAAAAAATCGCCGTGATCGTAAATGAATTTGGCGAAGTAGGCATTGACCACCAACTGATCATTGATGCCGATGAAGAAATCTTTGAAATGAACAATGGTTGTATTTGCTGTACGGTGCGCGGTGACTTGATTCGGATTATTGGCAACTTAATGCAGCGCCGAGACAAGTTCGATCGACTAGTAATTGAAACCACCGGACTCGCTGATCCGGCCCCGGTGATCCAGACCTTTTTTGTCGATGACGATGTACAAGCCCAGACCCATTTGGATGCGGTGGTGACCATGGTAGATGCCAAGCATGTGTTACAGCATTGGGATGCCGAGGAAGTACAAGAACAAATTGCTTTTGCCGATGTGATCGCTTTGAATAAAATTGACCTGGTAAGCGCAGCGGATCTGGATGCCCTAGAGCAAAAAATCCGGGCAATGAATGCAATCGCCAAAATTTATCGCACTGAACAATCGGCCTTGTCGATCGATAGTGTGCTAGGACTTGATGCTTTTAATTTAGAACGTGCTCTGGCCATTGATCCAGATTTTTTAGGGGAAGAAGCCCATGTCCATGACGAAACAGTGGGTTCGATCGCCATTCTCAAAGATGGTGCTTTGGATGGCGAAAAGCTGAATGATTGGCTGTCGGAGTTAGTGAGGACTCAGGGCGAAAATATTTTTCGGATGAAGGGAATTTTACACTTGGTTGGTCAGGAGCACCGCTTTGTGTTTCAGGGAGTCCATATGATTTTTGATGGTCGCCAAGATCGGCTGTGGCAAGCTGGGGAATCTCGGGTGAATCAGTTGGTGTTTATTGGACGGGGACTAAATCAGATGGCTTTACAAGCCGGGTTCGATCGCTGCTTGGTCTAAGATCTTTATGTGATGTTTTTTTGCGTAAATCGCTAATTGTTTACTCGATCGCTATCCTAAAGAGATAGAGTTTATCAAAATCGTGGAGACAATCAATGAGTTTAATAATCGCAATTGTGTCTTGGATTATTTTGGGTGTGATTGCTGGGGCGATCGCCAAGATGATTATGCCTGGTCGCCAGGGCGGCGGGTTCTGGCAAACAGCGGCTTTGGGTATCACTGGATCTTTCATCGGTGGCGCTGCACATAATTTAATCAAGTATAAATCTCTCGCTACCACTGCCCCTAAACACCTATTTAGTTTGGGTAGCATTGGCCTGGCAGTAGTTGGTGCAATTGTCGCCATCTTCCTGTGGGGATTAGTGATGGGTCGAGCCGAGAACTAGGGTGTTATTGGTACCAGCTAACCCCTAATACAGCAATTCCAAATTCAGATTCCTGGTAATAAGCTGGGTTGATGCTGGGGGCTAGCCCCCAGACCCCCATTGAGAAGGTCTGAAGCCGCCACCTGCGGGCGGCTATCAAAGACCGTGGGACGGAACGCCTCCCCTCAAACTCCCCTACGTAAGGGTTGATCTCGCTGAGTTGCCGCGTTGTCTTTACTTACTAAACTGAGTAAGGTTGACAGCCCGTGCAGGGCAAGGCCCTCCTGTGGAGGGAGGGCAACCCTTGCGCACGGCAACTGCACGACAACGCTGGTTGGTGTTTTTGAATTTGGAATTGCTGCCCCTAATAGCTGGTACGCTTATGGCAAAACTATCGATTGTATATGCTTCTATCTCATCATCGCTTGGCCGTTCTTTTACATGGTGGGATCAAAGGCCAAAATGGTAAAACTGGCCTGACCGTGCTGCGCTATAGTCCCAACCCAGTAGCGGTGGTGATTGATCGAGAAGCCCCTGGTGAATCGGTAGGAGAGCGCACTGGTATTCAACGTGATGCCCCAGTGGTCGCAGATATTAAAGCGGCATTGGAGTACAAGCCTGATGCTCTGTTGATTGGGATTGCGCCTTCTGGGGGAGTTATTCCCGATGATTGGTGGCCAGAGCTGAGTGCCGCAGTGGCAGCGGGTTTGTCGATCGTCAATGGTTTACATACCAAGCTCAATGGTCATCCTAATTTACCAGCACTGCAACCCGGTCAATGGATTTGGGATGTGCGCCAGCCCCCCTCAGCTAACCCGCCGATCGGGCGGGGTTTGGCCGCTGAGTTGCCCTGCAAACGAGTGTTGATGGTGGGGACAGATATGGCGATCGGCAAAATGTCGGCGGGGTTAGAGTTACAAAAATCCTGCGTCGATCGAGGTGTTAAGTCTCGGTTTGTGGCCACTGGTCAAGCCGGATTAATGATTGTGGGCAGCGGCGTGGCTTTAGATGCAGTAAAAGTAGATCATGCAGCGGGGGCGATCGAACAGGCGGTGATCGACCATGCTACTGGTCAAGATTTATTGATCATCGAAGGCCAGGGTTCTCTGCTCCATCCAGGTTCAACTGCGACGTTACCATTGGTACGCGGCAGTCAGCCAACTCATTTGGTATTGGTACACAAAGCTGGTCAGACAACAATTCGCAATTGTCCCCAAGTAACTATTCCACCCTTACCAGCAGTAATCCAGCTCTATGAACAAATTGCAGCGGCAGCAGGGGCTTTTTCAGCAGTTAAGGTGGTAGCGATCGCCATCAACGGCATCAATCTGGATGCTCAAGAACTGCAAAGTTATCTAAAACAAGTTACCTTAGAAACTGGTTTGCCTTGTACTGATGCCATTCGTTTTGGGGCAGAACCTATTTTGGATGAGATTTTGAAAACTTAACCCATCACAAAAATATGAAAAAAGTTCTTGAGCCACTGGGGTCATTAATCTGTGCCCTGCTCGCAGCCACGGCATTAAAAATATTATGGAGTGAGGTAGTCGTCCCACAACATATTGTCAACAAAAATTTTACCCAATGGTGTGAGCAAAAAGAATCTTTGCCTGCCGAGACCAAAAAGACGATCGATGTATTGCTGGAAAAAGCTGAAACGATAGATTGCCAAGAAGCTGATACCAAACTCAGTAACCTAACCATTTTAGATCTTAACAATAGTGAGATCAGCGATTTACAACCACTGACAGGCTTGAAAAACTTAGAAGGGATCATGCTCAATGAAAATAAAATTATTGATCTCAAACCTTTAGAAGAGCTGAGCAATCTCCAGCTTCTTGACCTGAGTAACAATCAAATTAGTGATTTAAAGCCATTGACGATCTTAAGTCATTTGGAGTTGGTCATGCTCAATAGTAATCAAATTAGTGATATCCAGCCATTAGCAAAAATCACCAATTTATATGGGGTCACTTTTTCTGACAATCAAATCAGTGATATTAAGCCCTTGAAAAGTTTAAGCAGGCTGATTTATCTGGATGCTCGCAATAATCAAATTAGTGATGTAAATTCTTTGTCAGGGTTAAGTAATTTGGGCTATTTATTTTTGAGTAACAATCAAATCAAGGATGTCCGACCTTTAGCAGGGCTATTTGAATTAATTGATTTGTGGCTTAATAGCAATCAAATTATTGAAGTTGAATCACTAACCGCCCTACATAACTTGAAAAATCTCGATCTGCGTAACAATCAAATAACTAAAAAAGTTTGTCCGGTACAGCCAGAATCTATTTGTAAGTTTTGATTTTCGATTAATTTCAATAAAAAGGAGGAGACCTCATTAGATCTGCCTCCATAATCTTCACTTTTTTTCACTTTGATTTAGCGACGGTAGCCGTCACGATCGCCATAGTAGCCATCGCGATTTCTTCCATACCCTTCACGGGAACGATGGCGGCGAGAATAGTATTCTTGGCGACGACGCTCTTCTGCACGCTCGATTTCTATCCGGCGCAGACGCTCGATTTCTCGCCAGCGATATCCTCCATGGTATTCTGGCCGTCCGCCGCCAATAATAATCTGAATTTGGGCGTGGAGGTCTTGAGAGGGTTGCTGTAGAGATTGAGGCTGAGTGGCTGCTGCTGTGATAGCCTGAGAACTGGGGGCGATCGAAACGACGGTGAGTAGCCCAATCGCAAATGGAGCAATTTTCTTCAGCATGAGTAAATCCTTCTGGGTATTGAAAATGAGTAATGTTACCTTTAACTATATGTGTAGCAACAGCTAGAATCATCGATCTAAAGTAATGCTTCAATTCAGCAGACACATGACCAAAGTCATGCCTACAGTCTGAATGTATTTCTAGATATATTGGGCAAGGCTTGCGGTAAGCTAATGGCAGTGACTTGATATTTTCACCCGTGACTCTGAGTAAACATAAAATTTTAGGCCAATCAGTAGATCTCTCGTCAGATTACTATGGCTGGTTGGTCGATCGACTAGATCGAGGCATCGGTACCCACGTATTGACCATGAATGCCGAGATGGTGATGCAAGCTAATCAGAACCCTGAACTCAGCAAAATTTTACAACAGGCTGATTTAATAGCTGCCGATGGTTCTGGTATTGTAATAGCCCTGAGACTCCATGGCATTCGGCAACAACGCTGTGCTGGCATAGATTTAGGAGCAGCATTACTACAGTTAGCCGGAGAGCGAGGAGCAGCTTGCCCAGTAGCTCTATATGGTGGCAAGCCAGAGGTATTACCTAAAGCTGTAGCTTTTTGGCAGCAAAAGTTACCAAAACTATCGATCGTTGCTCAGGCTGATGGTTATATTTCAGAGTCTGTTCAGCAGGAATTAATCTTACAGTTGCAGCAGCAACAACCCAAAATCATTTTGGTCGCATTGGGCATTCCCCGCCAAGAATTCTGGATTGCTCAAAACCGCCAGATCTGTCCCCAAGCAATTTGGGTCGGAGTTGGTGGTAGTTTTGATATTTGGTCGGGTACCAAGAAACGTGCTCCGGCTGTTTTCCAGCGACTAAATTTAGAATGGCTGTATCGATTAATGCAGGAGCCTAGCCGCTGGCGTAGAATGCTGGTACTACCGCAATTTATGTTGTTGGCGATCGGAGAAAGGCTACAAAGACAGTTCTCTCAGAG
The DNA here is from genome assembly GCA_031378405.1 of Synechococcales cyanobacterium OTE_75_metabat_409. Taxonomy (GTDB): domain Bacteria; phylum Cyanobacteriota; class Cyanobacteriia; order Cyanobacteriales; family Chamaesiphonaceae; genus JAAFHZ01. Next base: position 4,577 of record JANNEH010000210.1, on the reverse strand, counting down.
GGATCAATCAGCTAACCCATAGGGGTGCCATGTTTCAAACCGCGAGTCTTTAACATTTTGGCCAAATATTATGAAACTCGATATTACCTTTTCTTTCTAGTAAAAGTATCTGTAAACATCATCAAAATTCCTCCGATCGAGATCACAATCGCCAGACCGCCAGCAATGGCATTCAAAACTTCTTCGTTAGGCATAGAATTTCACAAAGTAGAAGGAGGAATGCTGAAGATTATAAGATATCTTACCAAAAGTCGGAGAGGAACCTTTTGTAGACAGGCTCGATCGATTCGAGGGATAATGCTGTGCAGAGCAGAACAATCGATTCGACCCTATGGACATTAAACGCGGCTTCGTCGCAGCAATTGGCAACACCCCCCTCATTCGCCTCAACAGCTTTAGCGATGCCACCGGCTGCGAAATTTTAGGCAAAGCCGAATTTCTCAACCCCGGTGGCTCAGTCAAAGACCGGGCAGCGCTGTACATTATTGAAGATGCTGAACGGCGAGGATTATTAAAACCCGGTGGCACCGTAGTCGAAGGCACCGCAGGCAATACGGGCATTGGTCTTGCCCATATTTGCAATGCCAAAGGCTATAAATGCTTAATTGTGATTCCCGAGACCCAATCGATCGAGAAAATCGAAGCCCTGAGAACCTTAGGAGCCGAAGTGCGCACTGTTCCTGCCGTTCCATATATCAACCCGGAGAACTATGTGAAAGTCTCGGGGCGGCTGGCAGCAGCCCTAGAAAATGCGGTTTGGGCTAACCAATTTGAGAACCTTGCCAATCGCAATGCTCATTACGAAACCACTGCCGCCGAAATCTGGGCGCAGACCGATGGTAAAGTAGATGGCTGGGTAGCAGCTACAGGTACTGGTGGAACTTTTGCTGGGGTGGCAATGTTTTTGAAAGAAAAAAATCCCCAAGTCCAAAATGTCTTAGCAGATCCCCAAGGCAGTGCCCTATATAGCTATGTCAAAACCGGTGAGTTGATTATGGCCGGTAGCTCGATCACCGAAGGGATTGGGAATAGCCGAATTACTGGCAATTTGGCCGGGGTGCCGATCGATGATGCCATCCAAATTGACGATCAAGAATGTGTGGATGTGGTTTATCAACTTTTGCGCCGGGATGGGCTATTTATGGGCGGTTCGGTGGGCATTAATGTGGCAGCAGCGGTGAGACTAGCCCAACGAATGGGTCCTGGACACACAATTGTCACCGTGCTCTGTGATGGTGGAGCCAGGTATCAATCTAAACTGTTCAACACCGAGTGGTTGGCAACCAAAGGATTGAAGGTTCCGGCTTAATCATAATCACTGAACTATCAAGAGACACAATCATCAACAATATAATGATTCTCTGAAACCTAGTGGGTGGGGATTTCGCTCACCTCACCCAGTATCTTTGCCTACCAACAACTTTTATAAGCATCATGGAAGAACTTTTATACCTAGAGATCCCTACGCCCGAACTCGCTCAAGTCAAAGACTGGCTGCAAACCCAGTGGTTGGCTCCTGGCGATAAAGTAGCGACAGCATCTGGCGTAAAGCTAATCCTTGATGATGGGGAGTTAGCGGTATTTTTATGGTCTTTACAGCGGACAACTTATCTCAAGGTATTTCGTTGGACAAGTCAGGTGATTAATGGTGAACAGCGAGTTTTGAAGCATTTGACTACCGAGATTCGATCGGTTTTTCCTCATCACTATCCCCAATTACCGGTGATCGATCTCAGTAACCAGTCTATTTTTCAGGCGATCGCTCCTTTTTATCCCAAGACTGCCGAATATTTCCAAAAAATGCCCAATGGTGCAGCCGATTTACAGCGAGTGTATTGGTGGGAAAAACGCTGGCGGGAAAGTGTTCGCAACCCCCAGCAGCCTCGCCAGGTAGTCTTTCCTGGTAGTAGCAGCAATCAGCCACCAGAGTATGACCTAATTTATATCGGCGGCGCTTTGGGAGTGATTCATGCCGCAGTGATGGCCAATCTTGGTTATCGGGTATTGTTGCTAGAACGTTTGCCCTTTGGGCGGATGAATCGAGAGTGGAATATTTCCCGAGATGAGTTTCAGCGTTTGATTGACCTGGGACTATTTACTGCTGCTGAATTTGAGAGCGTGATTGCCAGAGAATATGTAAATGGCTTTAGCAAATTCTTCGATGCCAACAATCCTGCCCACCTGCAATCTAAGGTGTTGGCAACTCCTACAGTACTCAATATCTGCATCGATGCCGAAAAACTTTTGCGGGTCTGTGGTGACAAGCTGCGGGCAGCAGGGGGTGAAATTTGGGATGAAACTGAGTTTCAAAGAGTTGATGTGGCCAGTCGATCGGCTACAGTCACAGCAACTTATTTGCCAGATGGTAGCCCGCGAGTAGCCAGTGGCAGATTGGTGATCGATGCGATGGGTACGGCTTCACCGATCGCCTGGCAGCTCAATGGATCAGGTACTTTCAACAGTGTTTGCCCCACCGTCGGAGCGGCGATTTCCCAAGGCTTTGCGAAGGAAGTCTGGGATGCCCAATATGGCGATGTGCTATTTAGTCATGGCGACATTTCCCGAGGCCGACAGTTGATTTGGGAGTTGTTTCCTGGTGCCGGGGATGAAATTACCATTTACCTGTTTCACTACCACCAGGTAAACGCCGAAAATCCGGGTTCATTACTAGAAATGTATGAAGACTTTTTTACGATTTTGCCAGAGTATCGACGTTGCGATATGGAACAGCTAGAGTGGCGTAAACCGACTTTTGGTTATATCCCTGGACATTTTACGACCAGCCGCCAAGACCGGACTATTGCATTCGATCGAGTACTGGCGATCGGGGATGCTGCTTCTTTGCAGTCTCCATTAGTTTTCACCGGCTTTGGTTCATTGGTGCGCAACATGCCTCGTTTGACCCATTTACTCAATACTGCTCTGAGCCATGATTTACTCCAAGCAGCAGATCTAAATTTGGTCTGTGCTTATCAGAGTAATGTGGCGGTTACCTGGATGTTCTCGAAAGGGATGATGGTACCAACTGGTCAGTCTTTGCCGCCCCAGCGGGTGAATGTGATGCTAAATAATTTCTTTGGGTTATTAGCTAATGAGCAGCCAGAGGTAGCCGATACTTTTATTAAAGATCGGACTGATTGGTTGACATTTAATCGTTTGGCATTGAAGGCTGCTTGGCAAAACCCGTTGTTGTTGCTATGGATTTGGCAGATGGCCGGGACTAAGGATTTGTTACGGTGGTTGGTGAGTTACTTTAGTTTTACGGTGGCGGCACTGGTGAATTTCTGTTTTGCCGGTTGGGTGCCAGGATTAGCTTGGCAGTGGCAGGAGGCGATCGAAAGCCGCAATCCTCGTTGGTGGCTAAGGCTACTTTCTTGGGTTTATACCTTAAGAGGTGGTGGTGATCAGGCTAAAATTCTCTGGCAGATTCCGGTACGGGTGAAAACAACCAATGTTGAAGTTGCTCTCAGAGACAGAAGTCGGACTTCTTAGAGAAGTCCGACTTCTGTCTCGTCTCTGTCGAGAACTATACATTAACCTTGATTTTTGGAGATATAAAGTAATCACCTCGATCGTCAACACCAATTTGGCCAAGAGATTCATCACCAGTAATTAACCTAGCACCGCGCTTACGGGTAAAATAGCTCCAGGTCCACTGAATAAACACCACTAATTTATTATCAAATTCAATCAAATAATAGATATGGACAAATACCCAAATTAACCAAGCAAAGAACCCCGACAGCTTCACTGAACCGATATCAGCCACCGCCGAATGTCGGCCAATTACCGATAAACTGCCGCCATCAAAATATTCAAAAGCGGGTAGCTTTTCACCGACTAGTCGTTTGGTGATTAATTCAGCTACATACTTTCCTTCCTGGGTAGCAACCGGTGCGACTCCAGCTAAAGAAGTGCCCTCTGGCTTAATAAAGTTCGCTAAATCACCAATTACAAAAATCTGTGGATATCCCTTAATGCTCAGATCGGGTTCCACCATCACTCTGCCCACTCGATCGAGTTCCACCCCAGTATGTTCAGATAAAATTTTACCCATCGAGGAAGCCTTAACCCCAGCAGCCCACAGCACAGTCCGCGCAGCCACCGTTTCGGTTTGGTCGCCCTGTTTAATAGTTACAACATTGTCTGAAATATTTGTAACTAAAGCTTTAGTTTGTACCTTGACACCCAACTTCACCAGCGAGGCTTCCGCCTTAGCCGATAACTCTGGTGCGTAGGGCGGTAACACTCGATCGAGTCCTTCCACTAGTATAACTTTGGCTTCGGCAGTATCAATATTCCGAAAATCCTTCTTGAGAGTACTGTAGGCCAATTCCGCGATCGCTCCAGCCAATTCTACCCCTGTTGGACCGCCACCAACAATTACAAAAGTAAGCCAAGCACGACGTTTTTCTGGCTCAGTTTCTTTTTCGGCGGCTTCAAAGGCCATAAAGATCCGCCGACGCATTTCTAAGGCATCTTCTACGGTCTTCAGACCTGGGGCTGTGGCAGCCCATTGATCATTACCAAAATAATGGTGACTGACTCCGGTGGCTACAATCAAGGTGTCGTAAGTG
>JANNEH010000156.1:0-14749 GCA_031378405.1 Synechococcales cyanobacterium OTE_75_metabat_409 | reverse complement strand
TGGGGCGGGCGGGTTTTTATTGATAAATTCTATATCGTGTTTTGAATTTTGGATGAACCCGCCCCTACGTTGATACTGACGATTACACCGCTACTGATTTGTCGATTGACATGATGGTTTGAGAATATTTTGATCGCCCATGGTACAAACGGAATGATCAATTTCCAAGTTGATGGTCGATCATTCAAAAGCAGCATTAAACCCTAGTACAATACCAACAGCTTGCTCTATTTTGCCCCAGTACTTGTCCTCTAGTGTTCCTAGTTGACTGTCGATTCTCAGCTTGTCTACAACCCTCATTTGTTCAAGGTGGATTCCTCTGTTTTCATCTAGCCCATTCTCTGGAGTCATTTCAACTCTGACTACAAACGGATAAGCTTTTAAGCTTTTTAATAAAGGCGCAACCATCGTGGTATCAGATCTAGCATTGCCGATATCATTCTGAAGAATTAGGCATGGTCGTTTCTTCGCTGTTTCATTGCCTACTGTCGGGTCTAAGTTTACCCACCAAATTTCTCCTCTCCGGTACCGTAAATCACCCTGCGGCATCTATCCCATCTCCTACTGTCACATCCCATAACTTAACCTCGGCTTGATATTCAGAATCGTTGGCTAGTTCTGTATAAGCATCATTTAACTCCTGCAACAATTGGCTCTTTTTGGCCTGAGACAGTATTTGGTTGATGAACTGGCTTCGATTGTGGCTCGATCGATCGACAAACTCTAAAACTTCTTCATCTAGTGTGATACTTATTTTTGCACTCATCGTTAAATCTTACCATTTAGTAGGATTTTATTATCTTAACATGTTAGCAGCCGAGATCTCACGAAATGTGAGTCTTGGCTAGAAAATCACAGTTTAGATCCTGTTAACTTTCCTCGTAACAACTTAATTCGATCGCGTAACTCCGCAGCCTTTTCAAACTCCATTTCCTTCGCCGCAGCCTTCATATCTATTTCTAGCTGTTGGATAATCTCCGGGATTTTATCCAGAGAAACCTCATCTAAGTTTTCAATTACTGCCTCAATTTGCTGACTATTTAAACGCCGCGAAACATCCAAGTATTCCAGAATGGAATTGCTCTCCTTCTTCTTCACCGAAAAAGGCGTAATATTGTGCAGCTTATTGTGGGCAGATTGAATATTCCGGCGGCGCTCGGTTTCCTCGATCGCCTTGGCCATACTGTCCGTCATATTATCGCCATACAAAATCGCCTGCCCCCGAATATGCCGCGCCGCTCTTCCAATGGTCTGAATCAAAGACCGCTCCGATCGCAAGAAACCCTCCTTATCAGCATCCAAAATCGCTACCAGCGATACCTCCGGTAAATCTAATCCTTCCCGCAGTAAATTGACCCCGATCAGCACATCAAACTCGCCATTTTTGAGCGCCTGGATGATTTCGATGCGCTCGATCGACTGAATCTCGGAATGCAGATAGCGCACCCGCACCTGACGCTCCTTGAAATAATCCACCAAATCCTCCGCCATCCTTTTGGTCAGAGTGGTGATTAATACCCGCTCTTCCCGCTCAGTCCGCAGCAAAATCTCGGAGTACAAATCATCAATTTGGCCAGTGGTCGGGCGCACAAAGATCTCTGGGTCGATCACCCCGGTGGGTCTAATGACTTGCTGAATCAAGAATTCTCCAGATAACTCTAGCTCCCAGGCTGCCGGAGTCGCCGAAACAAATACACATTGGTTCACCTTCTGCCAAAACTCCTCTGCTTTTAATGGGCGATTATCTGCCGCACTAGGTAACCGAAAACCATGGTCAATCAATACTTTCTTGCGAGCTTGGTCGCCGTTATACATCCCTCGGATCTGGGGTACACTCACATGAGATTCATCCACCATTAATAACCAATCATCTGGGAAATAATCCACCAAACACTCTGGCGGATTGCCTGCCCCTCGGCGAGCTAAGTGGCGAGAATAGTTTTCTACACCGTTACAGTAGCCTACTTCCCCTAGCATTTCCAGATCATAACGAGTACGCTGATCAATGCGCTGGGCTTCTAATAATTTGCCCAGACCTTCTAGGTGCTCTTTTTGGCTGGTTAGCTCGTTGCGAATATCGGCGATCGCCAGTTCCAAAGTTTCTGCCGGAGTCACAAAGTGACGCGCTGGATAAATATTGATCGCCGTCACATTCTGCATGACTTCCCCAGTCACCGGGTCAACATAGCGAATCGCATCGATTTCGTCGCCAAAAAACTCGATGCGGATGGTGCGATCTTCATAGGCTGGGCCGATTTCCAATACATCTCCCCGCACCCGAAATTTGCCCCGTCCCATTTCGATATCGTTGCGCACATATTGAATGGTCACGAGCTGGTTCAAGACCTCCCGTTGATTGATTTCCATCCCTACCGCAAAAGGAATCGCTGCTTTCAGGTATTCTGCTGGTGTGCCTAAACCATAAATACAGCTAATTGAAGCTACCACAATTACATCCCGCCGCTCAAACAACGATCGAGTGGCGGAGTGACGCAGCATGTCAATTTCTTCATTAATCGCGGCGGTCTTTTCAATAAAAGTATCAGTGACCGGAATATAGGCTTCGGGCTGATAGTAGTCGTAATAAGAAATAAAGTATTCGACAGCATTGTGAGGAAAAAACTGGCGGAACTCATTGCAGAGCTGAGCAGCCAGGGTTTTATTATGTGCCAAAACCAAGGTGGGGCGGCCATATTGAGCGATCGCCGAGGCCATGGTGAAGGTCTTGCCGGTACCGGTGGCTCCCAATAGGGTTTGATGAGTTTGATTAGCCCGTAAGTTGGCCACAATTTGTTCGATCGCCTGGGGCTGATCGCCAGCGGGCTGAAAGGGAGATTCTAAAATAAAAGGACTGTCAACAAAAGAACTGGCTACCATTGACACCTGCTACAGACTTATACGGTTGATTTGTACTATGTTAACTGAAATTTCCCAAAAAAGATCGATAAGTTCGATCGATCTTAGTTAGGTGTGGCCAGAAACTTGGGCACAATAGCTAGGCGAACATCCTTGACAGACAAGCATCTATGAACGTGGAAGAACTAGTGTGGCGTTATCAAACCGGTGAACGGGAGTTTGTCCGGGCAGAACTGAGTAATCTCAGCTTGATTGGACAGGATCTGATTGATATTGTGCTGACTGATGCCAACTTGAGTCGAACTAATTTAACCTTTGCCTATCTCAACCGTGCCCAACTCGATCGAGCAAATTTTTCTGGGGCAAAGCTAGGTGGTGCCACACTGATTAAAGCCAGTCTAAAGGGGGTAAATCTGCGAGATGCCGACCTGCATGGGGCGACACTGCTCTCGGCAGACTTGCAGGGTGCCGAAATGACCTGGGCGAACTTGATGGATAGTAACTTGGTTGAATCTGACATGCGCGGGGTGCGGATGAGCGGGGCTAATTTGTCAGGGGCTTGTTTACGGGGAGCTAATTTACGCTCAGAAAAACGGGCAGCGAATTCTGATTTGCGCAGTGCCAAGCTGCAATATACCGATTTGCGCAATGCCAATCTTTCTGGAGCAAATTTAAGCAAAGCTGATCTCTCCTATGCCAATTTGACTGAAGCGGTGATGCGCGGGGTAGATCTCAGTGGCGCAACTTTGACGGGAGCCAATATGACTGGGGCGGTTTTGACCGATGCGATTTTGCATGAAACCAATATGGCCGGGGTGAATATGACCAATGCCAAACTGGAGCGCGCTAAGGTGATTGGCTGCAATATGATCGAGGTCAATCTGCGCGGTGCTTTAATGACTGCGATCGATCTGAGTAGAACTAACCTGACTAATTCTGATTTAACCAGAGCGCGGCTGGGCAAGGCCGATCTGACCCGGACTATTTTGTGTTTTGCTAATTTGACCAATGCCGATTTGGGTGATGCCCAGTTAGCTAAGACTGATTTGGAAGATGCTAATTTGACCAGGGCAAACATGCGGCGGGCAGAAATTAGTAGCGCCAATATGGTGGGTGTTAATTTGACGGAAGCAATGATGCCGGATGGTCGGGTGTATATGCCGGTATGAGCTAACTCTAGGGTAGAATCGAGGTAATACAGACTCTCTGCCATCATAAAGTTATGCTGAATATTCGCTGTCGAGGCTTGGAATTTCGCGAAATCCAGGCCGTTATTTTTGATAAAGATGGCACTCTGGAGGACTCTAGTAATTATTTGTATCAACTCGCCCAAAAAAGAGCACGGTTGGTCGATGCCCAGATACCGGGTGTAGGTGAACCGTTACTGATGGCCTTTGGTATTTTGGGGAGCAACCTCGATCCTGCTGGTTTGATGGCAGTGGGCAGTCGCCAAGAAAGCTTGATTGCCTCGGCGGCCTATGTTGCTGAAACCGGACGAGACTGGGTTACGGCTAAGAATTTGGTGGAGCAGGCGTTTGCGGAAGCCGATAAAACCATTACTAACGATATTGGTAAGATGCACCTTGGTAGTCGGGAGCTGTTGACGATGCTGTGCGCCACTGGGATCAAGCTAGGCATTTTATCTAATGCGCCCAGTAACGATGTAGCCAACTTTGTGCGTCATCATCAGCTTGGATCTTTGCTGAGCCTAGAGATGGGAGCAGATGGAGAAGTTACTAAGCCTGACCCGAGTTTGTTTTTGACGGCTTGCGATCGACTCCAAGTTCCCCCTCATAAAACCCTGATGATTGGCGATTCGGCAGGAGATATTGAAATGACTCAGCGTGCCGGAGGGATGGGATGTATTGCGATAGCTTGGGGTGTGGCAGCTCCTCATTTGAAAAAGGCTAGCGTGGTGATCGATCAACTTGCAGAAATTGAGATTTTTTAGTGTCAAGGTTGAATCTCAAAGTATATAATGACCACACAACCGCCAAAAACACCTAATGCACATCATCAGTTATCGTTCGCTGCGAGAATATGCAGCAAAACATGCTGATGTCCGAGATGCTTTAGATAATTGGTACAAGATTGTATCCAAAACTGCTTGGGAAAATTTGATTGATGTCCAAGAGATTTTTCCGAAAGCAGAGGCCGTTGGTAATTTCATGGTGTTTAATATCAAGGGTAATAATTATCGATTAATTGTCAGTATCGATTACGAAAGACAGTTAATCTATATTAAATATGTTCTCACACATGCAGAATATGATAAGGAGCAATGGAAGAATGACCCTTACTTTTAATCTTGATCGATATAAGGATTTGTTATGTGAATATCAGCCTAAACTGATTAAAACCGAAGAGGAAAATGAGCAAGCTTTGGTGGTAGTAGAGAAGCTGATGCACTTGTCTGATCGAACACCAGAACAAAATGAACTTTATGAGTTATTGGTTGTTTTAGTCGAAAAGTTTGAGCAAGAATTTTATCAGCCTATACAGGAAAGTAAGCCATCATCAATGCTGCTGTTTTTAATGGATCAGCGTGATACGCAGCCATCTGACTTGATCGGGATCTTTGGTTCTGAATCGGTTGTAAATGATGTGATTGCTGGTGAGATTGCGATTGATCGATCCAAAGCTGAGTTGCTTGGTCAATTATTTCATGTCGATACCAATTTGTTTCTTTGAGTGAATCAATATAGTCTGTATCGCTGTGACATAAAAACTCTCAGACTGGCGGTATGGCAAAGGATTCCGTACTTCGTTTATCATAGTTGACAGTTCTGCACGAGAAATTTATGACCAGAGGGAAAAGCGCACCGATTACCGTAAATCTACTGCGGGAAGGATTAGTAGAGTCGGTACAGTACGCGCAAGCAGTAGTGTGCGATCGACGTGGCCGCACCCTCTCAGTAGCTGGTGATCATAGCCATGCCACTTTCATTCGATCGGCACTCAAACCCTTCCAAGCCCTGGCCGTCACCAGCGGCGGCATCTTAGAAAAATATCAATTGGGCGATCGAGATCTAGCCATTATTTGCAGCTCCCATGCTGGTGAAATTATCCACACCCGCCAAGCCTTCAACGTTTTATGGCGAGCCGAACTCGAAGCTGAACATCTCCAATGCCCTACCCCCGACTGTAAAACCAGCCCCCTAGAACATAATTGCTCTGGTAAACACGCTGGCATGTTAGCCGTCTGTCGTACCCATGGTTGGCCGGTAGAAAACTACTTAGAACGGCAACATCCGGTGCAGCGATTGATTTTGCAGCAGCTATCTGACCTATTGAAAATGCCCGCTGACGAATTTATTTGCACTCACGACGACTGCGGTGCGCCGACTTATTTGATGCAGCTAGATCAAATGGCTACGCTGTATGCACATTTAGCTTCTGGAGATAGTTTGGGATTGGAGCGCATTGTGCGATCGATGGTGCATCACCCGGAACTAATTGGTGGTGAAGGTCGCTTTGATACCGAGTTAATGAAGCTCACCCAAGGAGAATTGGTGAGTAAATCGGGAGCTGAGGGAATTCAATGTATTGGCAAGGTGGGCGAAGGCATGGGATTGGCGATTAAAGCCAATGATGGTAGTTCTCGCAGTAAATATGCGACAGCGTTGCACTTGTTGCAACAAATGGGTTGGGTCAGCCCAGCGGTGGTGGAAACCATGGCCACCAAGTTTATCAATGTGGGTGAATACACCCGCTTAGATGTGATTGGCGAGTTAGCGATGGATTAGTTGACCACAAAAAACCGAGGATAGATAATCATCCTCGATCGTGTTAAACAGTTGGGTGACCTGCGACAGTTTTGCCCGAATGCATTCGGGCACTTGTCTGGCAGGTCGCGGAGTCGAATCCCAACGGCAAGCGCAGTCAGAGGATTTCTCACGGACTACGCTTGATCAGTCTTTGCCGAAGGGCAACGCTACGCGAACGACTCCGCTCAGACTTCAGATTTCTGCTCAGACTTCAGATTTCTGCTCAGACTTCGGATTTCTGGAGACTTCAGATTACGCAGCTAGGTTAGCTGCGGCGAAATCCCAGTTCACCAGGTTTTCCAAGTAAGCAGTGATGAAATCGGGGCGGCGATTTTGGAAATCGATGTAATAAGCGTGCTCCCAAACATCCAGAGTCAACAGAGGAGTTTGACCATGAGCGATCGGATTCTCGGCATTACCAGTCTTGGTAATCTTTAAACCATCACCATCTTTGATTAACCAAGCCCAACCACTACCAAACTGAGTGGTTGCAGCAGCTTTAAACTCTTCTTTGAACTTGTCTAAGCTACCAAAAGAAGCATTGATCTTCGCTGCTAAATCACCAGTAGGAGCGCCACCGCCACTGGGTTTCATCGAATTCCAGAAAAAAGTGTGGTTCCAAACTTGGGCAGCATTGTTAAAAATACCGGCCTTGCTGGCATCACCAAAAGTTGCCTTGATGATTTCTTCCAAAGACATGGTTGCCATCGGAGAATCTTTAGTCAAATTATTTAGGTTTGTAACATAGGCAGCATGGTGCTTGCCATAATGAAACTCAAAAGTTTGGGCCGTCATGTGCGGTTCCAAAGCAGTGGTTTCGTAGGGTAATGCTGGTTGCTCGAAGGCCATTGGTTCCAATCCTTTTATGTAAAGCTGCGATCGACTGTTTATCACGAAAACATTCGGTCTGAAGACAGACCCTCGCATTTTAGCCCAAAAAGATTCAGGAAATCAAAGCTACAGCTAATTTTGCACTTGTTTCTTAGTGAACTTTGGCAGTTCCAAAGTAGTATGGGGTCTAGCTTTCATTTCTGCTGCCGCCTCTACCGCCGGAGCTGGCCAATTGGGGCGCATTGGCTCCATTTCAAATTCTAAGGGGCCAGAGTGCGGACCAGAATCTGAATTATCGTTGCTGTTTGCGGTATCTTCAGCGATTTGTACCCGCTGAATATCAGAATTAGCAGCCGCTGGTTCTGGAGCAGGCTGATTTTTGAGGCGACGGTATAGCTCTTGAGCGACGGCTTCGGTTTTGTATAGCTTCTGGGCTTGCTCCGTGTTACTTTGCCGCAGTTGGGCATTCTCGGTATCGAGTTCTCCCACGATGGTCTGGGCAATTTCTAGTTTTTGGGAAAGGGTTTCAACTAAAACTTGCTGACGCTGACTAATTTGATGGGAGTTTTCGAGCTGCTCGAACAGAGCCGTCACTCGTTCCCGTGCAGCTTGCAAGTCATCATCTTGCTGGACAATTTTGATGCCCTGTGCTCGACAGCGTTCTTGGTGAGCAATGCTTTCTTGCTTCGCTGCTACCAAATTCACTTCTAAGGCTTCGATTTGGTCTAGGAGCTTACGGTTGGTTAGCCGTAGATTCTTCACCACAGTCAGCCAATCGGTGGATTCTCCTTGGGAAGAAACGGTGGTGTAGATGGTCTCCACATCGACAGCCGGTGGGCTAACTGGAGAGGTTGAGAAAACATCGCTCATGGCTATTATCGAGGTAGATAAAGTGATTCTAGATAACGGGCAAAACTAACGATCGGGAGTAACCAAACTTAATCATCCATCATAGATGACTTTGCAATAGATTTATTTTTTGTTATTTAAGGCCGCAGCTAACAGTTCTTTGTGAATCCGCGTCTTGGTTTGCAGCTCTCCTAAGCGCTTTTCTCCCAGGGGTTGCCCTTCCTGGAACCGTTCTAACCAAGCTGCTAAGATTTGATCTTTACCCAGGGGAATATTAGGGATTGCCCAGCCCGGAATTTCTAGATCTTCCATGAGTTGGTCGATTTTGGGATCGTAACTCAGGGCAAAGCAGCGACAGCCCTCGGCAGCAGCCATGATCAGGCTATGATAACGCATCCCGATCGCCAGATGAACTCCTTGAAAAATGCCCTTGAGCTGGCGGGGGTCTTCCAAAATTATTACTAGGCTATGTTCGGGGATTTGGGCATGAATCTGTTGGGCGATCGCTACATCACTGGCCTGAAAAGGCACAATTAATACCAAGCTATTGGTGGCCTGCTGCAATTCAGTCAGGGCTTGGATCAGTACTTGCAATCTCTCCGCAGTCAGATCGCGATGCTCTCGTAAAGTCACGGCAATGCGTGGCGTGGGCAGATCGGCTAATTCTGGCAATGGCACCGCTGCCAAGTTCCACACTGGGTCGGGAGCCATCATGCAAGAAATTGACCAATCTTGCAAAATAAAAGCCGAGGCTTTATCTCGCACACTGAGGGCACTACAGGCACCAAAAGCGCGTTGGGCGACCCATTGAGTAAGCTGCTGATTCAATGGCCCAATGCCTTGGCCGATGGCAATTGTTTGTAAGCCAAATTGTTGAGCTAGCCCCACTAGTCCTCCGTAATACAGAGCACTGCGCACACTGGTAGCATCTTGAATCAAACTCCCACCGCCTAAAATCAGGGCTGTAGATTTGCGGAGAGCGTTGATCACATTCAAGCTTTTGCGATCGATCGCGGCCACGCCATAGCGCTTTTGAGTCTGTTGAGGATTTGCTGACAGCACCAGTGGTTTTACATTGGGCGGCAATATCTCTAACATAGAAGCTAGCAATGCTTCGTCACCGCCATTGCCTGCGCCATAATAGCCGCATAGCACCACTTGAGTTTCTGTCATTTTTTCTAGAGAATCAGGGAATCTGCGACTATTCTACGGTCTGATGGTGCGGAGATGGTGGCTAAATATGGAGATAGTGGCTAAATATACTTTACTTGTACAAAATTTAGATTGATGCATAGTCTTTCACTACCCACTTGGGTAATCCATGTATCCAGTGTAGTAGAATGGATCACCGCGATCGGCCTGATCTGGGTCTATGGTGACCAACTCGATCGGCCTTATTGGAAAACTCTGAGCTGGGGGATGTTACCGGCATTAATTAGCGCCATGTGTGCCTGTGTCTGGCATTTTTTTGACAATCAACCCAGCTTAGAATGGTTGGTAGGAGTCCAGGCGGCTACCACCCTGATTGGCAACAGTACCATGGCGCTAGCGGGCTGGTGGATCTGGAAACAAAGCCAGGAGGAGCAAGCATTGTGAACAAAGAATCTCTGTTTGGGGCTTCCCTGTTTCCCTATTTGGCCTTTTTGTGGTTTCTTACTAAGTCTGGTCAGACTCCTAAGTTGGCCTTGGTGGGATTCTATATGACCCTGGTGTTTGTGGCCGTGACGATTCCAGCAGGACTGTATGCCGAGTTGGTTTTGAAACAGAGTTTGGCCAATGTGGACTGGTTACATGGTGGGGCAGAGTCGTTTTTGACGATCGCCAATATTCTGGTAGTACTGGGTTTCAGCCGATCGATTCAGGATCTGTCTAAAAAAGAGCTTGAGCATCCAGACTCTTGAAATGGATTTTTGTGGCTATTTTTCTATTAAACCAATGTATTTACTTTTGTCGAATAACTGAGGTATTATCCTAGCAATTAAAATTTTGGTAACATGGCCTCCAGGACTACACGTTTATTTGCTCGATTGTTTGACTGCTGTATATTAATGGCAATCATGATGCCCAGCATTCTACTTTCGGGTTCGCCAGGGAATTTTTTTGGTGAGGGGCTGATTTTTCAAGTTTCTACAGTGATATTTTTTTTGTACTTCTTTTTCTCAGATGCCTTCAATGGTCAAAGCCTTGGCAAAAGACTGCTGCGGATTGGGGTAATCGATGCTAATTCTCGTCGCCCTTGCAATCTGTTCCAATTACTTACCCGGAATACTTCGATCGTGGTTTTTAATGTTGTTGATGTGCTGATGATCTTTGATCACAGTAAGCTGCGATTGGGCGATCGGCTGGCTGGAACTGCGGTGGTACTAGAACAGAACCTTTACCGCTGGTGAGGATTAACAAATCCTGGTTGATTTAATAGCCGCCCTTGGCCGATGATTGATTCATAGGCGTTAAAAAGAGGTTTTTGTGAAACGAGTTTTAAGCATCATTCTGGGCGGTGGCGCAGGTACTCGACTGTACCCCCTGACTAAGCTCAGAGCCAAACCGGCAGTACCGCTGGCTGGTAAATATCGGCTGATCGATATTCCGGTGAGTAACTGTATCAATTCAGAGATCTTTCAGCTCTATGTCCTTACTCAGTTCAACTCGGCCTCTCTCAATCGCCACCTGACTGCCGCTTACAATTTTAGCGGCTTTACCAAAGGCTTTGTGGAAGTGTTGGCTGCCCAACAAACCCCTGAAAACCCCAACTGGTTTCAAGGTACTGCTGATGCAGTGCGTCAGTATTTGTGGATGTTTGAAGAGGCTGATGTAGATGAGTTTCTTATTTTATCTGGCGATCATCTTTATCGGATGGATTACCGCTTGTTTGTAGAACGCCATCGTCAAACTAATGCCGATATCACCATCTCGGTGGTGCCAATGGATGAAAAACGGGCTTCTGATTTTGGCTTGATGAAAATTGATAGCCAAGGGCGGATTGTAGATTTTAGCGAAAAACCTAAAGGCGATGAATTAAAAGCCATGCGAGTGGATACCCAATCTTTAGGACTCACTGCTGAACAAGCTGCTGAGCAACCCTACATTGCTTCGATGGGGATTTATGTCTTTAAGAAGCAAGTATTGATTGATCTGTTGAAGGCATCTCCGAGCCAGACAGATTTTGGTAAGGAAATTATTCCTGGTGCGGCTGGCAAGTATAACCTACAAGCCTTTTTGTTTGATGGTTATTGGGAAGATATTGGAACGATCGAATCTTTCTATGATGCTAACTTGGCTTTGACTCAGCAACCATTGCCGCCCTTTAGCTTCTATGATCAAAATGCCCCGATCTATACCAGATCTAGGTATTTGCCGCCTACAAAAATGTTTGATGCTCAGATCACCGAATCGATGATCAGTGAAGGCTGCATTCTGAAAAACTGTCGAGTACATCATTCTGTCTTAGGTGTAAGAACCAGAATCGGTGCCAACTGCACGATCGAAGATGCCTTGATTATGGGTGCAGATATGTACGAGCCGTTTGGTGAACGGGTGTCTAATGCTGAACGCGGTGAAGTATCTTTGGGAATTGGTGCAGGCAGCACTATCAGACGAGCTATTGTCGATAAGAATGCCCGCATTGGTACTAATGTTCAAATTGTGAATAAGGATAATGTGCAGGAGGCTCAGCGCGAGGATGAGGGATTTTATATTCGCAGTGGGATTGTGGTGGTGTTGAAAAATGCGATGATTTCTAACGATACGGTTATTTAAACTTTTAAGTTCTCTATTGAAAAAGTTGAATATCTGGTATTTAATCCTCTAACCCCCTATTTCAGGGGGTTAGAGGATTTACGAGAGCAGCAAGATTTGCACTGATGTTCCGGCGCTGATCATGTTTTGGCCGATCGGCACCATGGCCAAGGCATTAGCTTGGGCTAGATTGATCAGGTTGCCGGAGCTGTGGCCACCAGCAACTGTCGTGAATTCTGGTTGACCAAGATAGTTGAGCCGCACTTGTCCCCATAAATAACTTTCTCGCTTACCATCCGATCGCAGATCTTGGGTGGTGCTGGCGGTTGTCCAGGGCAATATGGGGGCAGCAACTCCCGATACTTGCTGAAAACCCAGATAAATAAAGCGCCAACAGCTTACCAATGCCGATACTGGGTTGCCTGGTAACCCAAAATATAAAGTTCTCTGGTCGGGGCGATCGAAGGTGGCCACGGTCAAGGGTTTGCCTGGTTTCACTGCCACGGCAGTAATGTGGATTTCACCACCCAACTCGGCCAAAATACGATCGACATAATCATAATCTCCTACTGATACGCCGCCAGTAGACAACACGATATCTGCTGAATCGATCGCCTGTTGCATCGCTGCTGCTAGTTCAGTGGGTCGATCGGGTGCGCTACCCCAGCAAATTGACTCACCGCCCCACTGTTGAATTAAGGCAGCCAAAGCATATTGATTGGAATCGACAATTTGGCCGGGTGCTAGCGGATCTCCTGGTTGAACTAACTCATTGCCAGTGGAAAGAATCGCGACTTTAGGGCGACGATAGACTCGCACATCGGGATACTGGGCGGCGGCTAATACTGCGATCGCCGCAGCCAATAAACGAGTGCCGGGAGTCAGCAATACCTCCCCAGCTTGGGCAAAATCACCGCGCTGCCGGACAAATTCGCCTTGAGCAGTTGCTGGTCTAATAATCTGTAAGTCATCACCGGTTCGTTGGGTATGCTCTTGAATCACGATCGTATCAGCACCCGGTGGTAACATGGCACCGGTAAAGATTCTGGCTGCTTCGCCCGGATGGATCGATCGGGTGGGTGCCACTCCTGCCGGAATTTCGCTCACTACTTGTAATTGATCAACTCCTGCCTGTAAATCTGCCCAACGCACCGCGTAGCCATCCATGGCCGAATTATCCCAATGGGGAAAATCGAGCTTACTGATTACTGGTTCTGCCAAAATTCGCTGTGCAGCAAGGCTCAGCGGGACTGTTTCGATCTCAGTCACTGTCCTGCTGATGCTTAGAATTAGCTCTGCTGCTTGGTTGCTGCTAATCATTAATTCGTTAATCTCACTAAAGCTTCTTTGACTGTCGCTGGAATTTGGCGCATGATCTTGCCTTTCTCCATATCTACTGCCACCAAAGCTACTGTGCCAGTTAAGTATGTGGTTTCTCGATCGACCGATTGAATTTCATAATCCCACTTAATTCTCACTCCATCTAGGTTTTGCACCTTACATTTCACCACCGCCTCAGATCCCATGGTTAGCGATCGATGGTAACGCAGAGACATTTCTACCACGGGCAAGTCGCAGCCCATCTTGACCACATCCACAAAATCAATCCCGATCGACTTCAAACATTCAATCCGGGCTTCTTCCATCCAAGTGGCATAAGCTCCATGCCAAACCACACCGCTATAGTCGGTGTTATGTGGATAGACCGTAATAGGATACTCGAACCAATTTTCGTTGATGGCGTTATAAGCCAGCTTTTCAATTTCAGATGTGGCGGAATGGGCAGACAGCTTAGTGGGATCGGGCATAATCTCAACCTAGATTTTCGGGGCTTCGTGAGTTATGTTAACCCAATATCAACCCAGGAATTTCGATGAATTTACGGCGATTAGTGATCATTCTGATCGGTTTAGTAACCTGTAGCTGGCTAGTTTTTGCTGAGGTCAGAGCTGAACCTGGATCGACCAATTTTAGCTCCGGGCAACAGCAGATTTTACAATCGATCGCCTCTGCCAACATTATTTACCTGGGCGAAATTCACGATTCGGCCTCTGACCATGCCGATCAACTGGCGATTTTAGAATATTTGTACGCCGTAAAACCGCAGTTAGCGATCGGTCTAGAAATGTTTCAAAAACCCTACCAACCCATCATCGATCGCTATTTAGCCGGACAGATCTCCGAGCAGGAGTTGGTGCAACAAACTGAATATGAAAAACGTTGGGGCTGGCCCTGGGAAAACTACGCGCCGCTACTGCGACTAGCCAAAGAGCGCCAGATTCCAGTAATTGCTCTTAATACTCCTACAGAAATCCTGCGAAAAGTAGCCAAAGGTGGCTTAGAAAGCCTAAAAAGTGCAGATTTTAAATATATTCCCCCCGCCGCAGAAATTGACAAGTCTAATTTGGCCTACCGAGATTTAATCTTTGCTTCTTACCAACAACACAAAGCTCAAGCCACCGTGACCAGCCCGGACTTCGATCGGTTTTATACTGCCCAGCTACTCTGGGATGAGACAATGGCGGCTACTGCGGCAGAGTTCTATCAAAAAAATCCTGGCACTCAGTTGGTGGTGATTGCTGGTCAAGCACATATTCGCTATGGGCATGGTATTCCCAGTCGGGTGGCGCGCCGCTTGACTGCCGCTCAAGTCTCAGCAATCAAAAAAACGGTGATTCTCAGTAGTGATGAAAAATGGGATCGTTCGATCG
>JANNEH010000137.1:0-42210 GCA_031378405.1 Synechococcales cyanobacterium OTE_75_metabat_409 | reverse complement strand
CCGTCTGGCGATTTATCACAGATAAAACTTGGTCACCAAATATTCCCGATAACGAACAGTATGGCATCATATCGCTGGTAACTGGGACAGTAGTAATTACTACTGTTGCCCTGCTGGTGGCAATTCCGATGGGTACCATTGTGGCAATCTACCTCAGCGAATTTGCTAAGCCGATCGTCCGAGAAGTGATTAAGCCGGTACTAGAACTATTAGCTGGTGTACCCACAGTGGTTTATGGCTACTTTGCCTTGTTGTTCGTGAGTCCAATTTTGCAATTTCTGATCCCTAGCATGGGTGGGTCGAGTATGCTCAGTGCTGGTTTGGTGATGGGAATTATGATTATTCCCTACATTAGTTCGCTCAGTGAAGATGCCATGCGAGCAGTACCGGTTGCTTTGCGCGAAGGTTCTTTTGCCATGGGGGCAACTCGCTTACACACCACATTAAATGTGGTACTCCCAGCCTCAATTTCGGGAATTTCAGCGGCTTATATTCTAGGAATTTCACGGGCGATCGGGGAAACAATGATTGTGACAATCGCTGCTGGCGGACAACCAAATCTCACCGTTAATCCGCTAGATCCAGCTCTCACTATTACCGCCTACATCGTAATGGTTTCTAAAGGTGATCTACCCCACGGCACTTTAGAATATCAGACCATTTTTGCAGCAGGTTTGACGCTGGTAATGATGACTCTGTTATTCAATATTATTGGCCATTTCTTGAAGAAGAAATACCGCGAGGCTTACTAGGAGCAACACATGACTTTTCCTGCCGAAAAATCAGTGGCAGTGCCTGCTGATATTCAAGAAAATAAAAACCTGAAGGCTACGATCGAGAGAAGCAAGTTTTTTGATAGTGCTTTTGGAGTACTGGGCATCGCCACCATGGGCGTGGCCATTTTGGTCTTGGGAGTTTTGATTACCAAGCTGATTATTGATGGTGCTCCGCAACTAAACTTTGGATTTTTAACGAAATTCCCCAGTTCCAAAGCCGAAAATGCTGGGGTCTACTCAGCTTGGGTTGGTAGCTTGATTGTAATCATCCTGACTGCTTTGGTTGCCGTACCTTTGGGTGTGGGGGCAGCAGTATATCTGGAAGAATATGCCCAGAAAAACTGGTTGGCTGACCTGATTGAAGTAAACGTTACTAACTTGGCTGGCGTACCTTCAATTATTTATGGGTTACTGGGTTTAGGAATTTTTAAATATGGGTTGAACTTAGGGCCAAGCCTAGCCACCGCCGGGTTAACTTTGGCTTTACTGGTTTTACCGGTAGTAATTGTGGCCACCCGCGAAGGAATTCGATCGATTCCGGGTACGGTGCGGGAAGCTGCGTATGCCTTGGGTGCCACCAAATGGCAAGTCATTTGGGATCACATTTTGCCCTATTCTACTGGGTCTACCTTAACGGGCACGATCGTCGCCCTTTCCCGTGCTTTTGGCGAAACTGCTCCGCTAATTGTAATTGGCGCAGTAAATTTTATTGCCTTTCTACCGGAAAACCTCCTTTCACCCTTTACGGTGCTACCTATTCAGATGTTCGATTGGGTGGGGCGGCCAGACCCAGCATTCCAGCAAAACGCCGCTGCCGCTGGGATTGTAATTATTGTCATGACCTTGAGCATGAACGCGATCGCAATTTATTTACGATATCAATTACGTCGCAGTATCAAGTGGTAAAATTTAGGTATCTAATATGACCAATATGCAAAATCTTAACAAAGCCGAGCTACCCAAGAAAGCTGAAGTAGACAAGTTAGATTTTTTCTACGGCGGTACTGTTCACGCCCTGAAGAAAGTTAATATGCCAGTGTATGACCGCAAGGTAACAGCCATGATTGGCCCTTCGGGCTGTGGTAAAACCACTCTGCTGCGGTGTTTTAACCGGATGCATGATCTATATCCTGGGAATCGCTATGAAGGCGATATCTGGACAGACCAAGGAGTTAATTTACTGGGGCGCAAAGTAGACCCGATCGAAGTACGGATGCGGGTGAGCATGGTTTTCCAAAAACCTAACCCTTTTCCTAAATCTATTTTTGAAAATGTGGCCTATGGCCTGCGGGTACGCGGTGAGAAAAACCGTTCGGTATTGGAGCAAAAGGTAGAAGAAGCTCTCCAAAATGCCGCTCTCTGGAAAGAGGTCAAAGATCGCTTAAATGATTTGGCTTCTAACCTATCTGGTGGTCAGCAACAGCGCCTCTGTATTGCTAGAGCCTTGGCTACTACCCCCGAAATTCTGCTCCTCGATGAGCCAACCTCGGCACTAGACCCGATCGCCACCGCTAGCATCGAAGAGTTGATTGGCGAACTGCGAGAACGAGTCACCATTTTGATCGTGACTCACAGTATGCAGCAAGCCGCTCGGGTTTCTGATTACACTGCTTTTATGTACATGGGTCAGTTGGTGGAATTCAACGAAACTTCCCAGATCTTTACCCAGCCCGCTGAACAACAAACCGCCGACTATGTTAGCGGCAGATTTGGCTAAAACCAAGATATTCATCAAAAAACCGCCCAACCTTAGTTTAAGGTTGGGCGGTTTTTTGATTCTCAGACTATTCGGTACGCGGTGTGCCCAGCTTTAAGACAACTACGCCCAAAGGAGGCAGACAGAGTTCGATCGAACAAGGTTGATTGTGAATTGACCATTCATCCGCCCATTTACCGCCGAGGTTGCCCATGTTACTACCGCCATAAATGGCTGCATCACTGTTGAAAATCTCTTCGTAGAAGCCATGTACCGGAACACCCACCCGATAATTGCTCTGAGGTTGAGGAGTAAAATTACAGATCACCACCACAAACTCGTCACTGTCCTTCGCCCGCCGGATAAACGACACCACACTGTGGTTGTTATCATTGCAGTCGATCCACTGGAAGCCAGCTTCATCGAAGTCTTGAGTATATAAGGCGGGTTCGCTGCGATATAAGCGATGAGCCGCAGCTACAAAGCCCTTGAGCTGTTGGTGCGCCTCATGCTGCAACAGCGGCCATTCCAAATCGTTCCAAACATTCCACTCGCTGCGCTGACCAAACTCCATGCCCATAAACAAGGTCTTTTTACCGGGGTGGGTAAACATGTAACCTAATAAACAGCGCACGTTAGCGAACTTCTGCCAGTCATCACCGGGCATTTTGTTCAGCAAATTACTTTTGCCATGCACCACCTCATCATGAGACAGCGCCAACATAAAGTTTTCACTGTGGTTGTACCACATGCTAAAAGTCAGGTGATTTTGGTGGAATTGCCTAAACCAAGGGTCCATCTCAAAATAGTCCAGCATGTCGTGCATCCAACCCATATTCCACTTCAGGTTGAAACCCAAGCCGCCGACATAGGTTGGCCAAGAAACCATCGGCCAAGAAGTAGATTCTTCGGCAATACTCAAAGCCCCGGGAAAATTGCTGAAAATCAGGTGATTCACCTGACGCAAGAAATCCGCCGCCTCGATATTTTCCCGACCACCATACTGGTTAGTTAACCACTCACCCGGTTTCCGGCAGTAATCTAAATACAGCATCGAAGCCACTGCATCTACCCGAATCCCGTCGATGTGATATTTGTCGAACCAAAATACGGCATTGGCAGTCAAGAAGTTACGCACTTCGTTGCGGCCATAGTTGAATACCAAGGTGCCCCATTCCTTGTGTTCACCCTTGCGGGGGTCGGCATGTTCATATAAATGAGAACCGTCAAAAAAGGCCAAGCCATGACCGTCTTTAGGGAAATGTCCTGGTACCCAGTCTACTAAGACTCCAATACCTGCTTGGTGGCACTGGTCAATAAAATACATCAGGTCTTGGGGTGAACCATGGCGGGCAGTAGCAGCATAGTAACCAGTGACCTGGTATCCCCAAGAACCATCAAAAGGATGCTCGGCGATCGGCAGCAGTTCTATATGGGTAAAGCCCAGTTCTTGCACATAGGGAATTAATTTACCAGCCAGTTCGCGGTAAGTTAAAAATCTGGCACCGGGCTTATTTTCAGAAACAATCACAGTTGATTCCAACGAGCCATCGGGCAAAACTGCCGGGGTGTCTGCCCCCTCGTGCAACCAAGAACCCAAATGGCATTCATACACCGAAATTGGTTGCGCCAAAGTATCGGTATGGCGGCGGCGATCGAGCCAAGCACTGTCTTGCCATTGATAGCTTCCTAGATCAGTGACGATCGAAGCAGTTTTGGGGCGCACTTCTTGCTGGAAGCCATAGGGGTCAGATTTTTCGTAGGCATGGCCAGCCTGGTTTTTTACTTCATACTTATAGGCTGTCCCCACCGTTAAGCCCGGAATAAACAAAGTCCAGGTGCCATTCCCACCCAGAGCCATTTGGTGCAGTCGCCCATCCCAGTTATTAAAGTCACCCAGCACCGAAATATTCCGAGCATTAGGTGCCCACAGAGCAAAGTACACGCCAGCTACTCCATCTTGCTCACCCAAGTGAGCGCCCATTTTTTCGTAGATGTGTTGGTGGTTGCCTTCAGCAAATAAATGGATATCAAATTCGGTCAAAGCTGGGGAAGGAAAGGCATAGGGGTCGTAAGTTACCCGTTCCCGATCGCCTTCGGTAATTTTGAGCTGATAGTTGTTTAACTCTTTGACTGGCACTGTGCATTCAAAAAAGTTGGGGTGATGCTCTGCCGTCATCGGATATTCTTGTCGCTCTTCGGGCAGCAGCAGTGTTACAGCACTGGCATTGGGCTGATAAGTCCGCACCACCCACACTTGGCTACCGTTTAGATCGATTTGGTGTGGTCCCAGCACTTCAAAAGGATTCTGATGCTGATTGTTGACAATGCGATCGATGCGATCCGCTGCGATGGTGAGGGACATAAATTAAGCTACCTAATGATGGTGTGAGAAAGATCGGCGAGTAAATTTCCATTAAAATATCACGGAGAAATTTAATCGGTCTCCAGCTTAAATGTATCCTGGATCGCTCCCCCAAGATCACCTGGATCTGGCGAGCACAAAAGGATAGGTATTAACGCGCATTGATCTGGAGGCCAAAATACATCAATAGGCGACGTACCCGCAGTAAAAAGGCGGCCTCTCGATACTTGTTAACTATCACTCGGTCTTCTTGATCAGTAATTTCTTTTTCTAGCTGGGCGATCAAGTCAGCGTATTCACCCGCCGCCATTACTTCCCCATCTAAAGGCGATCGAGCTTCTAAAATAATTTGGGCGCGCAGATATTCTTCTGGCAGGTCACTAGCAGGCGGCAGAGCTATAGCCACAGTGGAATAAACAGTCGAAAACAAAGGAAAGATTCCCAGTAAAATTATGCCGATCGAAAAGTTATATAGCTTCATAGATCTTACTATCGCGTCCCTATTATCCTAGAAATGTTCGGTGATTGATGTCAATGTTATGATTTGATGAAGTTAGGGGCATTTGACCTCCGAAGTTTTAATTATGGATACTTTTGATGCAGACCAATCTGTGGGTGCTCAACCACAGAAACCAGGACGGCCAAAGCCGCAATCAGAGCAGCAAATGGGTAAGCAATCATTTGATCTATTACAGTGGATCGGATTACTCGATCGACTAGAATCTGCTGCTCGCTATTTGTTTTTGGGCATGGCTGCGATGTCTTTTGTAGCATATGGTTACATGGTATACACCCAAGACCAATGGCAAAGCCATCATCGGCAATTACAAAAACTGCGCAACCAAGAAAGTCAGCAGGCCATTATCAATGCCCGGATTCGGAACCAAGCAGCCGAGCTAGCCGAGAAAAATACCAGCGGCACCATTGATCCATCACCTAGTCGGGCAGTGTTTGTGCCGATCACCGAAGGTACCAGTGGCGCGATCGATGGCCCAGCTTCACCAAGCAAAAAAACAGCCGCGACCCCTGCTCCCCCAGAAATCTCGATCACGGTAGGCTATTAGGAGCGAACCCCATGACCAGTCGATTCTCTGGTAAAAATTCTTCTAATAATGCACGCAAAGGAGCTGGCGGTAGATCTGGCCACCGCTCTGGCACAGCGCAAGTATTAACCAATCGCCTGCTGCTGGTGTGGGGAATTTTAATTTGTGCTGCTTTGGCGCTCACTGTGAAGCTGTTTACCATCCAAATTATCGATGGTTCTAATTTGCAACAAGAAGCCCAACGCCGTCAACAAACAGCCCAACGCCCCTTTGTACCCCGTCGCCCGATCGTCGATCGATATGGGGATGTAATGGCCGCCGACCAACCCAGCTATACGATTTTTGCCCATCCCCGGCTATTCAAACAAGACAAGACAGCAATCTCTAAGTCAGAAACTGCTGAGGCATTGGCTCCCATCTTGCAGGTAAGCCCAGCATCTTTACTTGTTCGGTTTGAGAAACAGCCCAGTGGCATTTTGTTGGGCACCCGACTCAGCCAAGAAGTGCGCGATCGAATTATTGCGCTCAAAAATGATGGATTAGAAGTCCAGCAATCGATGCAAGACTACCGACGGATTTATCCCCAGGAAGAAATGGCTGCGGAGGTGTTGGGCTATGTGGATCTGAGTTACAACGCCCAAGCCGGAGTGGAACGCAGTCAACAACAACTTTTAAAGCGCGAAGTGCGCGAATTTCATTTCAGTCGATCGGCTAACGGCGGTATTTTGCCAGACTATGTGACCGAAGACTTTTTGCGCAATGATGACTTAAAACTCAAGCTAACTTTAGATATGCGCCTACAGCGGGTTGCCCGCAAAGCCCTGAAAAATCAACGGGCTAAATGGAAAGGCAAGCGGGGCACGGTGATTGTGATGGATGCCGAAAGCGGGGCAATCCGGGCGATGGTGGTAGAGCCGACTTTTAATCCCAATAAATATAACGACCCTAGTTACACACCTTCGATCTTTAAAAACTGGGCAGTGACCGACCTCTATGAGCCAGGTTCTACCTTCAAACCATTGAACGTGGCGATCGCTCTAGAAAACAAAGCGATTACCGACAAAACCCTGTTTAATGACAGCGGTGCCGTCACGGTGGGAATTCATACGATCCGTAACTCCGATAAAAAAGGCCATGGGGCGATCGATGCCTCCCAGGTATTGCAATATTCTAGCAACGTGGGCATGGTAGAAATGATGAGCCGCCTGAAGCCAGATGTGTACTATAGCTGGCTAGAACGGCTGGAATTGGGTCATAAGGTGGGCATAGATATTCCTTTTGAAGCCCAAGGCACCCTCAAAAATCGGGCGGAGTTTTTAAAATCGCCGATCGAACCAGCCACCACTGCTTTTGGTCAGGGTCTATCGATGACCCCGATTCAACTGGTGACGATGACTGGAGCCTTAGCTAACGGCGGCAAGTTAGTGCGTCCCTATGTGGTAGAAGGATTATTTGATAGCAATGGCCTACGCCAAGATGCCGAAAAAAGACCAGCTCCCCACCAAATTTTCTCTGCTGAAACCAGCGAAACTGTCTTGAAAATGATGCAGTCGGTGGTAGAAAAAGGTACCGGGGGCAATGCCAAAGTACCGGGTTTTGAAATTGCGGGGAAGACCGGTACTGCCCAAAAAGCCTCTAGTGGCGGCGGTTACCAGAAAAACGCCAAAATCACTAGCTTCATTGGGGTGCTGCCAGTAAATAGTAACCATCGCTATGTGGTGTTTGCGGCGATGGATGAACCCCAAGGCGAAGCCTTTGGTGGGACTGTGGCTGCGCCGATCGTCAAAGAAGTAATGGATTCGTTGATTTTGCTAGAGAAGTTAACTCCCGTAAATGGCTCGGTGCCTCAGCCGAGTCCGACCGAGGCCAAAGCGCCTTAGAAGCCGTTCCGACCCCAAACTACCATGGAGATAGAAAAGGTAAACAGAACAAATAGCGATACCCAACCGAGTGTCAAAACCATGATGAATTTATGAATAATTTTTTTAGCTGTGCTTCATCATATCAGGCCACTGTGGGAGAAGCCAACCAGCAGCGATCGCAGGTAAGATCGATCTCAATAACTTTGCAGAAATCTCTATGCCTCTTGATCCTGACCAACCGGTAGACTATGGCAACCTGACTTGGCCACCTCTACCAGCTCTCAATACCGATACCATTTGGGCAATTTTGCACAAAGAAATTCCCGATATGGTGGTAAACCAGTTGTTGTGGCAAGCCTTAGGCTATCGGTTTGATCGGGCTGCCCAAGTTTGGGATGTGGCACTGGTATCTCCTGATTGGCTGGCCGACTATCCCCAACCCCCAGATTTTATCGCCGGTCGTCCGGCGAGTGTGAAGCTTACTCGATCGATTCCCTCAGCTAATAAACAATTGCTCAAAGAAAAGTTGGGATTCAAGGGTTACAAAATTGGCGAATTCGGCCCCGCTGAAACCAGGCGGGCTACTGCGGCTAATTGGTTATTAAGTTATTTGCAAGAGCACGGCAAACTGTGATCATGCCAACTAGCTTCAGACCTCTTGATTGAAAAAGAAAATGATGGGTATTAAACATTTTTTAATTGCGATTATCGCTGCCATCATGACTTTGGGGTTATGGTCAGTTGATCCCAATAGCTTGATGAACTTTTGGGCTACCGCTAAATCACTACCCGATCGAACACTGTGGCAAGTAGCACCTTTTCCAGTTGGGGTAGGCTGTGATCCTTCATTGTTAGAACAGCGATCGGGTTATCGAAATGTGGTTAAAACCGAATTTAACAGCATTACCCCTGAAACGGAGCAAAAATGGGTATCGATCCATCCTGAACAAAATCGCTATAGTTTTAATAAAGCCGATTATTTAGTAGATTGGGCAGTAGCTAACGGCAAACGAGTCCATGGCCATACTTTGCTTTGGCATCCACCAGACACGCTGCCCAAATGGTTAAAAGAATTTCAAGGAGATCGGGCAGCTTGGGAAAATGTCATGAAAACCCACATTCAAACTGTGGTCGGTCACTATCGGGGCAAAGTGAAATCTTGGGATGTGGTGAACGAGGGGTTTAATGATGATGGCACGGTTAGGATGGCGAATAATCATGCTAATCCCTCCAGCGAAAACGATAATGGCAGTATCTGGGCACGGCACTTAGGCTCTGATTATATGGCGCGGGCTTTTCAATATGCTCATGCTGCTGACCCAAAAGCGCTATTGTTTTATAACGAATATGGCCAAGATACGCAACCCCGCAAGATTGCCGCGATTAATAAAATGGTGGCCGATTTTAAACGGCGCAAAATTCCGATCGATGGCTTAGGCTTGCAGCTCCATTTAGATCTCAATGCTACCGAAGCCAATATTACCCAAGCGATCCGGGAAACAGCTAAATCTGGGCTACTGGTGCATATTTCGGAGTTGGATGTGTTGGTTTCTAACTGGAAGAAAAATCCTGATTTGGTCTATAGCTCAGAGCTACAAAAACAACAGGGGGCAAAATACAAGTTTGTTGCCCAACAGTATCAGCGCCTAGTGCCCAAGAAGCAACGCTACGGTATTACTCATTGGAATGTGGGCGATGGTGATAGCTGGATTACTAACTGGATGAAGCTCAAAGATTGGCCTTTGTTGTTTGATGACAAGTATCAGCGCAAGAAAATTTACTATGATTACCGAGAGGGCTTGAAGCCAATCCGCTGATTTTTACTCAACTCTGGACGGCAAAATTACCACAATCGGTATTACTCTAAATTGTTTGGGCAGATTGATATTTTTGCAATTATTAGATAGTAATTAAGCAGGCTTGTTTAGTTTTGATCGCAATTCCGTTCTGGTTGAATCTCGGCAATAAATTTACTCAGCTTGCCAGTAATCCCAATTTGCTTCATTCGTTCTGATATTGAAACTCCGTATATTTTTTTGAATTCACCACTTAATCTTCCTGGTTCCTTAACCAAATCAGGATGAGATTTTATTAATTGCCTAATGTTGTTAATCAGTTTATCTTTAGAGCTAGTGTCAGACAGAATTCCATTATCTATAATAAATTTGGTAAAGCTGACAGGAATTTGACATTGGGTAATTACACTGGAGGCATTGACTCCAAACTCTTTGTGAAATTCGGTACCAAGAGCTGCTGGACTGTTAATAGATTTTTTTTTGGCAACTAATTGTTTGAGGGCTTGAGCAAATTGGGGTTGAGAGGTAAATGGATGGGTCTGATTACAGGATTTAGATCCTGCTTTGGATTGAATAGTAGATACTAACTCATCTTCTATTGGCAGTACCTGTGTTTTGGTGATCACAAATGCAGATTGTTTTTGGGAATAATAGACAACGGATGTTACTTTGAGGCCAAACTTTAATTTAGAAGCAAACTGAATAAAAAATTTATCACTAGAAACAATAATTAATTCACTAACATCATTGAGCATCCAGCCTAGATTAATTAGCTCATAATCGGCATTATTAACACCAGTAGGAACATGGAAGAGATGATATCCCCGATCAAGTAATTCCAGATCGATTCCTTTGAGTAACTGCCAATTAGCAACGGCAATTTTGATCATTTCTACTGATGGAAAAATCTTGATAATCGCAGATTCTAAAGCAACTGATATTTTGATGTTTTCAATATCTACGAGTAAAGCAATACTTGGTGAAGATTGTTTCATAATAGGCATTGTGAGTTTTCAAGGTAGTAGTTCACCCCTAGTTCTATGTACTGGGTGAAGATCGATAAATCCGGGAGCTTTATCATCAGCAGTCATGAAACCTCTCAGATTGCATGAATAGACAAATTCAGCATAATTACGCAATCAACTAGTATTGAGCTATGTCGAAGTAATCGATCGAAAAATCCAGGACGAAATTCAGAATAAGGCTTATAATAAGACATCTAATTAAGATCCTTATTAGCCCAATGGAAATTAGTCTCAAAAATATTCACTCCCTGACCGAGTTCAAACGTAACGCCAACATCTACGTCGAGCAAGTGCGTAATAGCCACGCCCCCTTGGTACTAACGATCAACGGTGAAGCCGCCGTCATTATTCAAGATGCCGAAAGCTTTCAAGCCACGATCGATCAACTACGAGCAGTAGAAGCAGAACTGCAAGCCTTAAAACTCTCCCAGCTTCGGCAAGACATCCAAATAGGCGTTGATCAACTCGATCAAGGTCAAGGCAATGATTACGCAAAAGACACTATTCATCAGCTATTTGATGAGATAAAAAGCCAAGGTCGGGCAGATTTGAGAATCGATCAATGAAAAAACGCATTCAAATTTCCCTGATTTTCGCGGTATGCTGCCATTATGCAACAAGTAGACTTCACCACCCTCACCGCCGCTTGCCAAGAGCTGTCGATCGACTGGATTCCCGCCCGGCTTGAAACCGTTTACCAGTTCGACAAACACACCATCGCCCTAGGCTTGCGCAACTTTGAAGGCCGGGGCTGGCTGGGTATTTCTTGGCACCCCGAAGCATCCCGCATTGCCATGACCCAATCGCCACCCAAGATTCCGGATACTTTTACTTTTAGCCAACAGCTTCGATCGCAACTTGGTGGTTTAGCCCTAGTCAACATTCAACCTATTGCTCCTTGGGAGCGGGTGATGGATTTGCAGTTTGCCCGCAGGCCAGGGGATGAAATCGAGTTTCACTTATTTGTGGAAGTGATGGGTAAATATAGTAACGCCACCCTCACAGATGCCGATCGATTAATTATTTCCACCGCTCACCAAGTCAGTAACAAACAGTCCTCTGTCCGCACTGTCCAGACTGGTCAACCCTATGAACTACCGCCTTCTTTGCTCAGTACTGCGCCCAGCTTGGAAGAATCGATCGGCGACTGGCAAGAGCGGGTGAGTTTAATTCCCGGCTTAGTAACCAAGCGGTTGATTGCCAGTTATCGGGGTTTGAGTACAGCTATGACCAGTGGGATGCTGGTGTCAGCCAGGTTGGCGACAGATATTACGACTGATCAGTTATCTGATGAGCAATGGCGATCGCTATTTGATGCTTGGCAGACTTGGTTACAATCAATGGCAACCAGCAACCTTTGGCAACCGGTGTGGACAGAGGCTGGCTACAGTGTGATGGGTTGGGGAGCCAAGAGTCCGGCTAAGTCAGTAAATGAGTTGGTAGACAGTTATTTTCAACAAATTTTAGGTCGATCGAACTTTGTGGCTGTCCGCCAACAACTGTTGCAGAAGCTGAAAGTAGTGATGACCAAGTTGGAAGTCAAAGCTCAAACTTTTCGATCGCGTCTAGCTGAATCGGTAGATGCCGATCTGAGCCGCAGTAAAGCCGACTTGTTGATGGCCTATTTGCATCTGTGGCAACCGGGAATGCCAGAGATTACTTTGGCCGACTTTGATACCGGTGAGCCAGTAGCGATCGCCCTCCAACCAGAAAAAAACTGCATTCAAAACGCCCAAGCGCTCTATAAACAATTTCAAAAGCTCAAACGCGCTCAGACTATCGTGGTACCGCTGCTGGCAGCGGTGGATGCAGAGCTGAGTTATTTGGCACAAGTGGAAAACAGTGTAGGGCAAATCGAAATTTATCAACAGCTCAGCGATTTAGACACTCTGATCGAAATCAAAGAAGAATTAATTCAGAGTGGCTATCTGCCGTTGCCCCCCAATCGCTCCAAACCGCTAGCGGTAACCCTGCCCCATAAATTCATTAGTCCCAGCGGCTTTGAGATATTAATTGGCCGCAACAATCGCCAAAATGAGTTACTGACTTTTAAAACGGCTACAGATTATGACCTGTGGTTTCATGCTCAAGAAATTGCTGGTAGTCATGGTTTACTCCGGTTGCCTGCCGGAGAAGTAGCCCAAGAAGCAGATTTGCAATACACCGCTAATTTAGTGGCCTATCACAGTCGCAGCCGCCAAAGTGCAGCAGTACCAGTGGTTTACACCGCACCAAAACATGTTTACAAACCCAAAGGCGCGCAGCCGGGGATGGTGATTTATAAACACGAGAAAGTAATTTGGGGTAATCCACAGGTGGCGTTAAAAAACCTGGCTTAAATCGCAGATTTTACCCTCTTGAGCCACGATCGCTCCAGCAAATAAATCTACTGCCGATCGAGCAATTTCATCCATAAAAGCATCATCATGACTGGGGTCGTGATGGAAAATTGCGAGCTGCTTCACCCCCGCTGCTTGAGCCAGCCGTACCCCTTGCTGCCAAGTAGAATGACCCCAACCGGCCTTACCATTGGTCGGATGGGCATATTCATCATCGGTATAAGTACAGTCGTAAATAAATAAATCGGCATCTTTGGCCAACTTCAACACATTGGCATCCAACTCACCCAAGCGATGCTCAGTATCAGTCACATAGGCTGCCGATCGACCACCATAGCTCACCCGATAGCCCGTAGCACCGCCGGGATGGTTCAATATTGCTGAGGTTACCGTCACATCACCAAGCTGAATTACTTCATCTACTTCTAGGTTATGAAAATGCATCTCGGCACCCATCACTTTCAGCGGTACCGGAAAATTCGGGTCCATCATTTGGTTATTGAGCCGTTCTTTAATGGTGATGCCGTTAGGAGTCAGGCCGCCATAAATATCAAAGCGATTACCCGGTACAAAAGCCGGTGAGAAAAAGGGAAACCCCTGAATATGATCCCAATGAGAATGACTGAAAAAAATATGTCCCACTGAGTTTGCGGTGCCTTCAGCAGTAATTTGATCACCTAGTAACCGAATACCAGTACCGGCATCAAAGATCAATCTTTGACCAGCCACCCGCATTTCCACGCAGGAAGTATTGCCGCCATAGCGAACAGTATCCTTGCCGGGACAGGCAATACTGCCCCGCACACCCCAAAATTGCACTTGAAACTGGTCGATCGCCTTGGGCGCAACCTGCGTACACGTTTGGGGCGAGGCGACCTCGCCCCCGTGCGTGGCAGGTCGCGGAGTTATCGAACTATACATGGAAAAAGAGTGATAGTCGGGGGAACCTGAAGAGTCGGAGAACTATGGCTAGAGCAAGTCTAGCAGCTTTTCTAGCAGAAAAATGTAATCGTTTAGAGTAGCCGGACAGATCCTGGTCACAAATCAGCGCATCAACAATTATGTGTGAGTACCGCCTAGGTCGAGAGCAGGATATTGTTAGTTTGCCCAGCCAGACAGAGATATTGCTTAACATTTGGAAACAATCATAGAATTAAGTAAAGTTACCTGCAATTTTTTGGAGTTTAAGTCATGGCCGCCACCGCGAATAATGTAGAAATTTACACCTGGAGCACCTGTCCCTTTTGTATTCGGGCTAAAGGATTGCTCGATAAAAAAGGCGTGGAATATACCGAGTACTCGATCGATGGGGACGAAAATGCCCGGAGCAAAATGGCCGATCGAGCCAATGGTCGCCGCTCGTTACCACAAATTTTTATCAACGATGCCCACATTGGTGGCTGTGATGATCTCCATGCCCTGGATGCAGCCGGTAAATTAGATACACTCCTATCATCATAATTCAACACCCCGTCACGTTTAGTGGCGGGAACATTACCGCTCCTTTGTTGATAAAACCCCTGAGGTCTGTAAACAGATTGACGAGACAATGCAAATGCATTACCATTAAAATTAAGCTTTCCATGGATTGTTATGGCCATAACGCAAGTCCCCTGCTCAGAATCCACCTTGACCGATCGATATCAGACTACAGTTCCAGCAACTGTGCGCAAATATCTAGGTCTGAACAAAAATGATAAAATCTGTTACACCCTCTACCCAAATGGAGCCGTACTGATTTCACGGGCTGAACCAGCAGGAAACGATCCTGTCCTGGAGCAATTTCTAGATTTTATGGCACAAGATATGCAAGAAAATCCTCAGAATCTACAGCCCATCAACTCCGGTTTAGTTAGCAAAATTCAATCATTGGTATCTGAAGTTGATTTCGATCTCAATGAATTACTCGCTGATGAGGATGAATAGCTTTGTCTGAAGATGATCAGCCCATCATAATCAACGGGTGGAGTATCTTTGCTCATACTCTTTTCCTCGCACAGCTAGAAAAACTGCTGATACAAGTAACAGAGTTACGTCAAAAATTCCCTGAAGAATACCAGAGCAAAAAAGCCACAAAACGTCTAGCTGCTATATTCAAACTAGCCTTTGATGTTATTCCTCAAGATCCTACCCGCAACGAATATCGCCAAGGTTCTACCCTGGGTGATGACTATAAACACTGGTTCCGCGCTAAGTTTTTTCAACAGTATCGATTATTTTTCAGATACCATCAAGCCAAGAAAATCATTGTCTTCGTCTGGGTAAATGATGATAATTCCAAGCGGGCATACGACAGTAAAACAGATGCTTATGCGGTTTTTAGAAAGATGCTGGAAAACGGCTATCCCCCAGATAATTGGGATAGTCTGCTCCAAGATGCCCAAGTTGAACACGATCATTTAGGGCAAGTCATTAATACCGAAATTTAATGTTAAATGCTGGCAAACCAGTCATAACCTTGGTCTTCCCAGTAACCGCGCTCGGCCATCAATCGATCGGTGACGGTAATCGCCGTCACCCACTTGCTCAATTTGTAACCCAGCTTCAACGGTGCTGCTAGCCGCAACGGCGCACCATGTTCGGGGGGCAGCGGGGCATCATTTTTTTGGTAGGCCAACAAAGTTTGGGGATGCTGCGCCGAAGCCAAGTCCCAGCTTTCGTAGTAACCATCGGCAGAAGTAAAGTACACATAGTGCGCACCGGGCTGCACTCCGGCTAGTTGTAGAATATCTAACAGCCTCACTCCGCCCCATTGCACCACTGCTGCCCAGCCTTCTACACAAACATGCTGAGTAATTTGGGAATCGAAGGGCATACGGCGAATATCATTCATAGTGAGGCTGAGCGGTCTTTTGACCTGACCACCGACCTGCAAGCGAAAGTTGCTGAGATCGATCTTCGGCGTACCCTTATAGCTATTGACAATTAACTTGCCTAACTCCATATTGTCTAAGGACAGTTCGGGGATGAGCTGCTGAGACAAAAGAACTTCATCCAGTTTCTCGTTTACCGGCATAATCAGTTTGCCTAGTGGCTCTGAGAGCAATGTCCCAGCGGTGTTGAACAATAGTCCGGCTCCTGCCCACTGTAAAAGTTGCCGTCTAGAAATTTTGTGATCTGTGCTCATGGGTTTGACGAAGACTGAGATTTTGAAGATTGGGATTTTGAAGATTGGGATTTTGAAGATGGAGACTTGAAAGAGAAAATCGATCGAAGTAACGCCCCATTGCCGATGCGGTTGGCATTGGTACCATGGACGATCGCCAGCCCAATGAGGAGTGGTACTCCCAAAAAGTGGATCGTCCGCAGGGTTTGCCAATCACCCAGACGACGGGCGAGCCAATGTAACTGGGAGGGTTGGTACATGGCCAAGCCACTGACCAAAGATAGTAACAACAGCGGTAGAGCAATGGTATACAAAATTCGGTGCCAAGCAAATTGCCGACGCTGGATATTTTTGGTTTGGGTCAGCGCGACGAGATCTTTTTTCTGAACGAAATAGTGTTGCCAGCGGCGATCGACCAAAATATATAACCCATAGGCCAACAGATTTAGCCCAAACAACCACATTAGTGTAAAGTGCCAATTTCGTGCACCTGCTAACCATCCTCCCAATAAGAAAATACCAGGAAAATGGAAGCCTTCCCGGCCACCGAACACTGGGTTGGCGTTATAAATCTGTAAACCGCTACTGATTAAACCCCACAGAGCAATCAGATTTAACCAATGAAAAATACGAACAGGTAGCGGTCTCATAAGAAATCACAGATATCAGGTTTTATTTTCGCTCAATAGCGTCGAGACTTTTTGTAAAATCTCTGGGTTATAGGTGCGCAAATAGTTCCAATAGTTCCCCAACACGTTGCGCACATAGCCCTGAGTTTCGTCAAAAGGAATATTTTCGACAAATTCATCAGGATCATTAAACCCAATTTTTTTCACCCATTTGCTGACGTTGTTTGGGCCAGCATTGTAAGAAGCCACTGCCAACAAAGAGTCATTTTTGACTTCATCATGCATATGCGCTAAGTACCAAGTGCCCAACTTGATATTGTCAGCAGGACTAATTAATTCATATTGAGGCATTTCTAGCTTGGGGGCAATAAAGGCGGCAGTAGTGGGCATAACTTGCATCAGACCCAGCGCACCTACTGGCGATCGAGTTTCGGGGTCAAACTTGGATTCTTGACGCAGAATACTCAATACCAGCAAGGGTGAAATTTGTCGTTTTTGCGCCGCAGCTTGAATCTGCTCATTGTAGGCGAGGGGATAGAGTGCGTGCCAATAGTTAGCAGATTGTTTGGCTTGTTGGTGCTGTTCTTTTTCAGCAGAGCTATCGCGTTTTTCTAGCTGAGAAACCCTGGCCAAGGCCAATTGGTAGCGTCCCAAACCGCGCAGGATTAAGCCTTCGGCAAATTGTTCTGGGACAGAATATTTGTCTCGATCGGGAAATTCGTTTTGCCACAAAGTCCAAGCATCTCGGTAAGCACCAATTTGATACAGCTCTTTGAGGGTGTTGGAACCCACTGGTAAGGGTTGATTAACTGCTGGTTTTTCTAGTTTGGGGGTACTTTCCCGCAGGCTCTTAAAGTCACCCACATTCCAGCCTAAGCTACCTGCTGCCCGCCAAGCATAGTAAGACTGGGTGTATTTGACAACTGTGTAAGTAAAAGCCTGTTTAGCTTCTGCTTCTCGCCCCATTTTTTGCGCCCATTTGCCAATCCAAAAAGCGGCTCTGGCACTGTAGCGGTTGTCAGGGCTTTCCACCACGATCAATTTGGCTAGCGCCCAGGCTTTCGCGAAGTCTTGCTGAGCTGCCGCACTGCGGGCTTGTTCCCAGCGAATACCAGCAGCGGCTTCCGATCGGGGAAAGCGCTGGACAATATCGGCAGCAATTTCTTGGGCTTTGGCATGGCCACCGCTTTTTTCTAATAATTTAGATTTGCGAAACAAAGCAGCCGGTGATAGTTCTGGGTTATTGCGCTGACCTAATTTGTCTAAATAAGCCATGGCTTCAGTGTCATTCAAAGACATCTCAGCGAGTTCGAGCAAAGCTCGATCGACCTCTGCGGACTCTTTGAATTTGGCGATTAGCTCTTGGTAAGTAGTTTTAGCCAAGGGCACATTCCGATTAGCCCGGGCATTTTGACCGATCGCTAACAGGTTTGCGGGGGTGACTGGCGATCGACTGAGAGGCAAAGTAGCCCGATCGAGCAAATGATTTTGTAAATAGGTCTCAGCCAATAGTCGCCAGTCAGCAGGCTTCAAGGCTGGTGCATATTCGGTACTGAGTTTGTCGGCTAATTCCACCCCTTTGGCCAACCTGGTACCGCCGCTGCGCAGATAGGTAAACATTAGCTCGGTGTTGCGTGGGCTATGCTCCATCATGTTCTGCAACACTGTCAGGGTGCGAGGATAATTGGGGAATTTTTGCAGGGCTTTGTCCCACATGCTGGGGTCTTTTTTGCCCAATCTTTCTAAAGCCTCTACCGAAACAGGTGCTGTGGGATATTTGGTGACCAGTTCGGTGAGGTGGCGTTCTACCGCTGCTCGATCGCCGATTAGGTCGTAGGCTAAGGCTCGTTTCCAAATAATATATGGAGCCAACAAAGAGTAATCTTTTTCCAGGTTATCTAGGTAGCGTAGTGCTTTGCTGCCCTGCTCTTGTTGGATTAAATCGGTGGCCAACACATATTTAGCCCTACTAACGTTGGCTTTGTCGCCACTCTGTACTACAATGTCAGCCAGAGTGCCAGCACGTTCGATCGGCTGTTGCGAGGCCAACTTCAGCACAGGAGAGTCTAGCTGCCCGACAATACCGGCACCGTCGCTCAAAAAGTTTTTCAGGTAAAAGATAGATACAAAAGCCGTAACGCCGAAGAGACTCAACATCAGCAG
Organism: Synechococcales cyanobacterium OTE_75_metabat_409; assembly: GCA_031378405.1. GTDB lineage: Bacteria > Cyanobacteriota > Cyanobacteriia > Cyanobacteriales > Chamaesiphonaceae > JAAFHZ01. The sequence goes on along the minus strand of JANNEH010000137.1, from coordinate 23,410 downwards.
ACGCGGGATGAAGGTCTTTTTCTTGCGCTTTCTAATGGCAGTTCCCATATTGGGCATTGTTAAAAAGGAAGACCAGAATAATAATAACCTCTTCCAACCAATGGACACAACAGAACTCGAATCTGTGACCTCTTCGATGTCAACGTGGTCGCTCTCAGGCTTGGAAAGGTTTGACCGTAATGGCTACAGCCACTAACAAAAAACTAACGGGTCATTTAGCGGGTCATGTTACAAAAAATACAGTTACTTACAGGCGATTAATTCTGGTCTTCTAATCTGGCGATTCTTGTTCGATCGGCTTGGTTGTCTCTAATGACGATCCCCATCATTTCTTCTAGGCGATCGATGTTTTGTTCTAGTCGATCGAGGTTTCTAGAAGTATTGGCCGATAGCTCCATTGCTGCGGCTGCTGTTTCTTGGGCTGCGGCTGCTGTGCGTTGTGATGCTGCCGCTAACTCCAAAGCATTCGCCATTATCTCTGTGTTGTTTGTAATGTTTTCCCGCATTGATTCAATGCTTCGGGCTTGGCTTTCGGCAGTGGCTGTTAAGCTAGCAAAGCCTTCAGTCATAACCCGTTCTTGGCTCTCGGCAGTAGCTGTTAAGCTGGCAAAGCCTTCGGTCATAATCCGCTCTTGGCTCTCTACTGTCGCTCTCAGTTCTCTATTAGCTTCGGTGTTACTGGCTGTTGCTACTGCCAAATTTCCTACTAATGTTCTCAGCTCTTCATCGGTCATGGTGTTATCCTTTGGTTATTGATGTTTATCCTTCGATCGCGCTGCTTCTAACAGTCCGTTCGATCGAGCAAAGCCCTAGCCTTCACTGGTTGGGGCTTTCTCGATTATAGGATCAGTGGGGTGTTATTGGCGGTTCAAGGGCGTTCAAGTGGCTTCTAATCTGCATCAACTAAACCTGAGAAAACATCTAAAGTCTTGGGCGTAGATTTGGGTCGAACTGATATAGCTGTTACGTCTGACGGGGAGAAGTTTTCTGGAAAGAAAATAACTGAAGTCAGGAAATAAGAGAGCTAGTGTGAGAGCTAGCTTACAGCGCAAAGCCTCGAAGGGCACGCGTAGCGGAAGGAGAAGAACTCGCCAGCTACTGATACGGTTGTCGGGCAAAGAACAGCGTTTCCAGAAAGATACTAACCACAAAATTTCGATCCACTTGATCCGATATGCAAAAGCTAATAGTCAAGCTATTGCGCTGGAAGATTTAACTGGAATTAGAAATAGAGCAAACTTGCAGCCACGCAGTAAGAAAGAAAGACGATTAAGTAATAGCTGGGCATTCCACCAGTTGCGCTCGTTTCTGACTTACAAGGCAATAAAGTATGGAGTAAGCTTGCATTTTGTTAATCCTGCGTACACTAGCCAGATGTGTCATAAATGTTTGGCAATTCATCCCTTGAAAGGTGAATCGTATCGCAAGGGTAAGAAATTTAGTTGTGGTAAGTGTGGTTGGTCTGGAGATGCTGATCTAAATGGCAGTAGAAATATTGCCGCATTGGGGGAGATTGTCTCGCTCCCCAGAGGCTCAGGCTTGGCTTGCTTAGTGCAAGATCTAGCTTAGGGCTACTACAAGCCCCGCCTCTTTAGAGCGGGGTACGTGACTAAATGTCATAATGAACCTCATTAATATTTTTCAATTTGTTTGATTCCCGGCCTGCTCTTATAAAGCTGCCGGTTTTTTGTTGATACATGCATATTAATTCATTGGGATATCAATCATCAAACAATCCTGGTTAATCGCATGGCTATAGGTCGATAGCATTACCCGTTTGTCATGGCCTGTCTGCTCTGCCAGTGCGATCGGATTCGCCCCATGATGAAGTGATATAGAAATCCCCGTATGTCTTAACTGGTATGGGCTTCGGTATTCAACCCCACAGCTAACTAAAATCCTCTTCCAGATTTTGATAAAGGCAGTGTCATCGATCGGCAGTCCCTTCATATTGGGAAAAACTAGATCGTCTGGTTCTGGTTGTAATCTGGCATGACGATCGGCTAGAACCTGCTGCAAACTGGACACAAGTTGAACATCACGCGCCTTCCCGGTCTTAGTGCTTTTCTGGTTTGATCGACTAATAGATTCCCCAATCCAAGCGGTATCAAACTCATCAGATAGATGCCTCCATCGCAATCCGTTGGATTCCCCTGGTCTAGTGGAAGTCAATGCCAAGAAACGGGCATAGTCAGCATAGTGGCTGTATATAGGGTGGTCAGAAAAGGCTTTGAAGATAGCCTGTAACTCAGAGACAGCAAAGATTTTCTTCCGCTGGGCTGGTGGCATATCGCCTAGTTTTTCGATGCAAATAGCCCAAGGGTTAACGCCTGGGGTTAGATGATATTTGCTATCCGATGCCGCCCAATTCCAACAGGCTCTAAGGGCGAATAAATAGGTTTTTATAGTCTTTTTCGAGATGGTTTCGGCCATGACTTTGACCGCTTTCCTTGCCATAGCCTCGGTTACATGAGCCGCTGGCATCGTGCCCAGACAAGTTTCTAACTTGAGAACGATCGCTTTATACCGGCCAATAGAACCCGGTGCTAACCCATTGTCTCTATCTCTCTGAACAAATGAGAAATACTTACGGAATAGCTCTACAGCGCTGATGTTGGTGGGCTTGGCTCCTAACTTCTTGGGCTTGTATTTCAATAGCGTTGGGTCAAAATAACCAGCGCCAACATCTACTTTTATGTGACCGATGATTTTGTCAGCAATATCCCGATTAAATTCAGAATCATGTAGCCCAGTGGTCAGGGTGTAACGCTGGCCCTCAAACCGAAACCTGATCAATAACAGGCCGGTCTTTTTCGTCTCATACCAAACTTTCATTTTTGCGGTGGTCTATAAGGTGGTCTACAGACAGACCAAACCAGCCAAAACAGCACCTATTCACGCTAAAAATACATAGCAAAAATAGCCACTACAGGATAGTTTAATCTGTAGGAGCCTTACCAGCAGAGCGTTACGTAACCAAGCCTTTGACGGGGATTGAACCCGTGACCTCTTCATTACCAATGAAGTGCTCTACCACTGAGCTACAAAGGCGGGGCGGGATTTTAATGCGCCTTGAAAAAACTCCAAGACGCATTGTTTTTCATGAATGGGCCGAGTTGGATTTGAACCAACGTAGCTCTCGCAGCGGATTTACAGTCCGCCCCCATTAACCACTCGGGCATCGACCCGCGCCATTCACGATTTACAATCATAGCATGACTTTTGGGCTTTAGGACAACCGATCGAGACTTTATTTTTTCACTTCAGCCAGCAGACCGCCGCAGGCATCCATTAACAGATCAATCACATAGTCAAAACCAGCCTCACCGCCGTAATAGGGGTCAGGAACTTCCCGATCGGAGTGCTGCTGGGCATAAGAGCACATCATCTTCACCTTGTCGGCATACTTCCCTTGAGGGTCGAGTGCTTTAATTCCACGATAGTTTTCCTGATCCATTGCCAGGATCAGGTCAAAAGCCTCAAAGTCTGCTGCCGTGAAAGCTCGGGCCTTGCCCACCGTCGGTAGACCACGCGCTTTACTAGCCACCTGCATCCGGCGATCGGGTGGTTGGCCAATATGGTAACTATTAGTACCCGCCGAATCACAAATAATTTCATCAGCCGAGATACCCGCCTCGGCTACCAAATAATTCATGATATTTTCTGCCGCAGGCGATCGACAGATATTACCCAAACAGACAAACAAAAGCTTAGTAGCCATAAATTACTGAGGGCGAACCAATGGCTCGCCCGTCGAATAGGGGGTGAGCAAAAAAACTTACAAACCGGGGATATTTAGGCCGCTGGTCAAAGCTTCCATCTTCTCGCGCATAGTTTCAGTAGATTTTTCATAAGCATCACTCAGAGCTTCTAAAACTAGCTTAGAAAGTTCATCGCCGCTCTTGCCCGCTGCATCAGCGCTAATTTTTACACTGCGGGGTTCTTGATTGCCACTGAGGACTACTTGTACTAGGCCACCTGCTGATTGACCAGGAATTTCCATTTGTTCTAATTCTTCTTGCAGCTTCTTGGCATCTTCCTGCACCTGCTGAGCCTTTTTAAACGCATCGGCTAGCTCTTTCATCTTGCCTAAGCCAAAACCGCCGCCAAATCCTTTTCCTTGGGTCATGATTGCACTCTAAATTCTAAATAAAAACTCAAGTCTAGCTTACCCTATCGAAGCTGGAAACTCTCCCATCATTTTCACTTCGGTCTCTAGATCCACACCCCACTTGTCTTTGACTTGTTGTTTTACATAACCAATGAGCTGAAAAATATCTGTGGCAGTGGCACCGCCGCAATTAATAATAAAATTAGCATGTAGCTCAGAAACCTCTGCCCCACCGATACGATGGCCTTTGAGACCAGCATCTTGAATCAGCTTGGCCGAAAACTGGGGCAAAGGATTGCGAAATACACTGCCGCAGCTTGGCTGATCGTAGGGTTGGGTGGTGTGACGACGTTCTAAATCTTTTTGAGTTTTACCGACCACTGCCGCAGCATTGACGGCGGCAGTGAGTTGGAGAATTGCCGAAATAACTAGTAAATCGCTGCCTTGTAGATTGGAATGGCGGTAGCTGTAATCCAGATCGGCGGGTTGCAGGGTCAATACTTCACCTTGGGTATTTAAGACCTGAGTAGAGACCAATACATCTTGCATCGAGGAGCCATGTGCGCCAGCGTTCATCACTACTGCACCGCCCACCGTTCCCGGAATCCCGGCAGCCCATTCTAGTTTTGTCCAACCTTTACGGGCGGCTTGCCAAGCCAGACTGCCAATCATTTTGCCTGCACCAACTTCGATCTGACAAAGTTCTGTATCAAATTTTGTTTCAATCCAACGCAGATGACGAGTAATGATCACTAACCCTGGTAAACCAGTATCGCCAATTAACAAGTTAGAGCCAGCACCGAGAAAAGTAATTGGTAAGTTATTTGCTTTCGCCCAGGCGATCGCGGCCTGGGTTTCGGCTAAATTGGTTGGTTCGATCGCCCATTCTGCTGGGCCACCTACTTTCCAAGTGGTGAATTTGGCCAAGGCAACCTGGGGCAAAATCTTGAGACTAGCAGGATCGATCGATCGTTCAAGCGAAAGGGTCATAGGTTTATTTTTGGTAGAAAGCCATCACATCCGGAATGATCTGGTTCAGGTTACCAGCTCCCAGAAACAACGCCATGTCGCCATCTTTGAGATTTTTAGTCAAGAAGTCGGTAACTTCTGATAGCGTGGCCTGATAGACAACCTGCGGATTGATTTTGCGAATTTCGGCCACTAGCTGTTCACTACTGACCCGCCCATCGTTGGTTTCACCAGCGCTATAGATATCGGTAATGACCACCACATCGGCAGCAGCCAAAGATTCCGCAAACCCGGCCAAGAAAGTCAGAGTCCGACTGTAGCGATGGGGCTGGAAAGCAGCCACAACCCGGTTAGGTGTTTGAATACGCAGCTTGGCGGAGGTGAGAGTGACCGCAATTTCGCTGGGGTGATGGGCGTAGTCGTCAATAAAACTAATGCCACCATGCTGACCGCGCAGCTCAAAACGGCGCTTAGCTCCGCCAAATTGTAAGAGTCCTAAGGCGATCGGGGCAAAATCTACCTTCAGCAAACGAGCAGCGGCTACAGCAGCCAAAGCGTTACTGAGATTGTGCTCCCCCAGTACTTCCAATTCTAAGTTGCCCAAAAACTGGCCACGTTCATACACTTTGGCCTTGGTACTGTGAGAGCCGTAAACAACTTCTTTAACTGTGTAGTCGGCAGTACTGTCGGGATGGATACCATAGCTGATAGTAGGCTGGATTTTTTCGGAGACTAGCGGACAATCCAAAGATCCAATCACATGCTGGCATTGACTAGCAAAAGTCTGAAAAGTTTGAATCACCGCCTCTAGACTGCCGTAATGATCGGTATGGTCTAGCTCGATGTTGGTAATAATGCCAATTTGAGGCCGGTGCTTGGTCAACGAGCCATCCGATTCATCGGCTTCGGCTACCAAATATTCGCTGTTACCGGTGCGGGCATTTCCCTCCCAGGCACTGACTTCGCCGCCAATAATAATTGTGGGATCTAGCCCCGCTGCTACCAACACACAGCCCACCATGCTACTGGTGGTGGTTTTTCCGTGGGTGCCAGCAACCGCAATACTGTAATATTCGGCGATTAGGGCTGCTAATACATCCGATCGATGCCAGACATCACAGCCTTTTTCTAGGGCTGCTGCCAATTCTGGGTTGCTCTTGTTGATTGCCGTAGAGCAAATTACTTGAGGCAATTGGTCTTGAAAGGAATCTATATTACTGGCATTTTGTCCATCAAAAACCTGTACGCCGACAGATTCTAGCCGTTCAACAATGCTGCTGCGTTTGAGATCGGAACCAAACACCGGTAACTGCCGTTTGGCCAAGACATAAGCCAGAGCCGACATTCCAATACCGCCCACTCCCAAAAAATGGAAGGGGCGACCGCTAAAATCAATACCTTTAGACATGTAATATCTTCCTCATCCACTAGCATTCGGTTCAACCGTGCGTCAGGCGATTATGATAGCAAGAATCGCCGACATATTCTAGAGCGATGAGACTATGGAATTTTATTTAGTCGAAATTAAATAATGGAGCTGGGCAGAGTCGAACTGCCGTCCGCCTTGGGTATTAACTTTCCGCTCATTCACAGGTTTAGCCCTTCTAACCCTTGGGGCGGGAGAGATCCATTGTCCCGGATCACAGGATTCTTTGGTGGGTTCTTAGCCACTCAGCCGACCAAAGGCAATTGAGTAGAGCATCCGTTGGGGGTTATCTACAGCTCTCAACGGAGTCGGAACTGTAAATGCTCGAAACCGGTTTTAAGGGTTTAGATTAGGCAGTTACTGCCTTGCGAGCGAAAGGTACAATGTTGTTTGCATCTATATTTATTTTTGAGCCGATATTAACGAGAGTGGACTCCCTCTCGACCTGTATCACGGAGCAGCTTTCGCCAACACGTCGAAACCTTTACAGCCCCTTGTTTTTTTATTATAGCCAAGAAATCACCAATTGATCGAATTTGCCAGTCTGACCATCACCAGCAGAGATCCAAGTCGCATTTAAGCTAAGATCCTAGGTTGAGTAAGTAAAATTCGATATATTCGTTAATTATATTCCATGGCAGAAACCCTCTTTTTTAATGCCCTTCGTGCCGCGATCAACGAAGAAATGACCAGAGACTCGGCGGTTCTGGTAATGGGTGAGGATGTTGGCCACTACGGCGGCTCCTACAAAGTCACGAAAGATTTGCACAAAAAGTTTGGTGATTTGCGCATTCTCGATACTCCGATCGCCGAAAACAGCTTTACTGGCATGGCGATCGGGGCGGCAATGACTGGTCTACGGCCAATCATTGAGGGCATGAACATGGGTTTCTTGCTCTTGGCCTTCAACCAAATTTCTAATAACGCCGGGATGCTGCGCTATACCTCTGGGGGTAATTTCAAAATCCCCTTGGTAATTCGCGGCCCGGGTGGTGTGGGCAAACAACTAGGTGCCGAGCACTCCCAAAGATTAGAAGCGTACTTCCAAGCCGTACCCGGTCTGAAAATCGTGGCTTGTTCGACTCCTTACAACGCCAAAGGTCTACTCAAAGCCGCCATTCGCGATGACAACCCGGTGTTGTTTTTTGAGCATGTGCTGCTCTATAACCTCAAAGAAGATCTGCCAGATACCGACTATGTCTGTGCTCTTGATAAAGCTGAAGTGGTGCGATCGGGCAAGGATGTCACGATTTTGACTTATTCTCGGATGCGCTATCACGTTTTACAAGCCGTGGCGATCTTAGAAAAAGCAGGCTACGATCCGGAAGTGATCGACTTGATCTCGCTCAAGCCACTGGATATGGAAACTATCTCGGCTTCGATCAAAAAGACTCATCGAGTAATCATTGTGGAAGAATGCATGAAGACCGGCGGCATTGCGGCAGAACTAACAGCCTCAATTATCGATACTTGCTTTGACGAGTTAGATGCCCCCGTGCTACGGATGTCTTCTCAAGATATTCCCACTCCCTACAACGGTAAGCTAGAGCATCTCACGATCATTCAGCCACCCCAAATTGTAGAAGCAGTCAAAAATATGGTTGCTAGTCGTGTTTAGAGGATTGGCCTCTGGCTGGTTCCCATAAGGCTATTTAGGCAATTTTCAGTCCCATCTCACTAATTTCTCTTCCATGCAAAAACAGCGGCTTATTTTAGGACTTATTTTACTGCTGGTAGCTGCCGCCATCACCTTGTTGGTCAAAATGCCCATGCGCTTAGGCCTGGACTTGCAGGGCGGTTCACAGTTGACCATCGAAGCTCAAACCACCAAAGATATTCCCAAGATCACTGAATCTTCTTTAGAAGATATTAAGAAGGTGATTGAAAACCGCGTAAACGGATTGGGTGTCTCGGAGCCACTAGTCCAAACCATGGGTAACCGGCAAATCTTGGTACAGTTGCCAGGGGTTAGTGATCCGCAAGAGGCCGAAAAAGTTCTAGGTGGCACTGCTCAACTAGATTTCCGCGAGCAAAAAGCTAGTACCGAAGAAAAGTTCAAAGAAACCATCCAGCAAAAAGAATTTGCCAAGTTTGCGTTAGCGGCTCTGAAGAAATCGGAGACGAAGGATGCCACAACCATTCAAGCAGCAAAAGAAGCGGTCAAAAAAGGTAACGCTGCTGTAGCTGAGATGTTTACTGAACCAAAAATCACTGGTAAAAATCTGAAAACAGCCCTAGCAGAATCTAGTCAGCAGAGCGATAAATGGGATGTATCACTGCGTTTTGATGATATCGGTGGCAAACAGTTCGCGGATTTGACCAAGAATTTGGCAGGTACTGGCAGGAGTATCGGCATATTTTTAGATGGCGATTTGCTTTCTTATCCGATTGTGGATGCTCAATACAAAGCCAATGGCATTAGCGGTGGCGGCGCGGTAATTAATGGCGACTTTACGGCCAGAGATGCTGAAACCTTGGCTATTTCTCTGCGAGGAGGTGCTTTACCAGTACCGGTAGAAATCGTAGAAAACCGAACTGTGGGTGCAACTTTGGGTCAAGAAAGTATCAAGAGCAGTATCCAAGCAGCGATCGGTGGCTTAATGTTGGTGTTGATCTTTATGGGGGTTTATTATCGGGTGCCGGGACTGGTGGCTGATGTTTCGTTGATCATCTACACCATTTTGAGTTTAGCGGTCTTTAATTTACTCGGTGTCACCCTGACTCTACCCGGCATTGCTGGCTTTATTCTCAGCATTGGCATGGCTGTCGATGCCAATGTCCTAATTTTTGAGCGCACCCGAGAAGAACTGCGGGCTGGCAAAACTCTCTATCGATCGGTTGAATCTGGTTTTAATCGGGCTTTTTCTAGTATTCTCGACGGCAATGTCACCACCATCATTGCCTGTGTGGCCATGTTTTGGTTTGGTTCTGGTTTGGTCAAAGGCTTCGCTTTTACCTTGGGTCTGGGTGTGGTGGTGAGTATGTTTACGGCATTAACCTGTACTCGTACTTTTATGCTGTTGTTGGTATTGGGCTTTCCCCAGCTTCGTCAAAAACCTGAACTGTTTTGTCCAAATATGGCTGAGCCTGCCGCATAGGAGATCTTCATGAAACTTGCAATTATTAAACAGCGTAAAACCTGGTGGCTGATTTCTTTGACAGTCATTTTGGCCGGGATTATCTCAATGGTTATTTCTTGGCAGACTATGGGTGTTCCTTTACGCCCTAGTCTGGACTTTGTGGGCGGAACTAGGCTGCAATATGAGCTAGATTGTGGAGATCCCCAAAATTGTGCTAAGCCGATCAATATTAATGCAATACGCCAAATTGCTGAAAGCCAAGGCTTAACCGGTAGTACAGTACAGCCGGTTGGCAAAACTGGTTTTTCCATTCGGACTCGCGAACTCAAGCAAGAAGCTCGTAATAAGCTCACTAATGTTTTGACGGAAAAAGTCGGCAAACTAGATGCCAGCAAAATTCAGAATGATACTATTGGTCCCACCTTCGGGAAACAGTTGTTTACTAATGGTCTGTTGGCAGTTGGTCTATCTTTTTTAGGCATTTATGCTTATTTGGCAGTGCGCTTTCAGCCAGACTATGCCTTTTTTGCCTTTGTGGCACTGTTCCACGATGTGTTTATCACCGTGGGTATTTTTTCTATCCTGGGTTTAACTACTGGTCTAGAGGTAGATAGCCTATTTGTGGTAGCCATCTTGACGATCATTGGTTTTTCGGTAAACGATACAGTGGTGATCTACGATCGAATTCGGGAAGTGGTGGCAGCAAGTCCTGGCGAGCCGATCGAGGGCATTGTGGAAGATGCTGTGAATCAAACTCTCACTCGATCAATCAACACCACATTGACTGTGCTGTTAACCTTGTTTTCGATTTTCATTTTTGGCGGCGAAACACTGCACAACTTTGCCCTTTGTTTAATCATTGGGTTTACTGCCGGAGCCTACTCCAGTATTTTTATTGCCAGTACATTGTTGGCTTGGTGGCGCGCCCGCAAGCAACGCCAGTTACCAATAAGTGTTAGCAGCTAATCATGACCACCGATCTAAATCTAGACCAGCAGGTTGCTAAGCTTCGCCGCGTGGATATGTGCCTGCGCTGGTTGTTAGTAATGCTACTTTGGCTAACTTTGGGGGTTTGGAGCTGCTGGGAAATGCGTGAGAGCCTGTTGCAGTTGGCTGAATATCTCAGCCTGACTGGCTTAAAATACAGTCTGTTTTTTCATCTGTGGGGCGGCGGCGGTGGTCTAATTTTGTGTTTGTCTCTGACTGTTTCCAGTATGCTATGGCAAATTGGTCAAAGCTTTTGGCGGCTCTCGCCTCGCGAGCGGCAGACACTAGAAACCAGAGTGCATAAAATTCAAGAGCAAGGCGCAAAACATCCTTTCTGGCGGTGGATTCAATAGAATCATGCGAGATCATTTACTTCAAGCTTTTCAGGTTGGTATGCAGGCAGTACAGCCCGATCGAGCTATCCGCAAGTTTGTGGGGCTAACTGCCGCTGGCTGTCAGGTGGCTGACCGAGTTTGGGATACCCAGGATCTGCGGATATTAACGGTGGGCAAGGCCGCTTGGTTGATGGCCGAGACCTTAGCTGATATTTTGACTGGCCAAATAAATCGCGGTCTAGTGGTGTCACCACAGATCGGCAACGCTTTACCATCTAATTGGCAGGTGGTGCAGGGTGATCATCCCTTACCAGGAGTGGGAAGTCTGGCGGCTGGCCAAGCAGTACGGAAACTGCTGACCGACTGTACTGCCGATACTTTGATCTTGGTAGGAGTTTCCGGCGGAGCTACCGCGTTGTTAAGCGACCCACCACCCCAGATTTCGCTAAATACTCTGCGATCGATCTATCAAACTCTATTGGCCAGCGGTGCAGATATTTATGAAATGAATGCGGTGCGATCGCGGCTCGATCGATTGAAGGCCGGGGGATTAGTAGACTTAGCCGCACCGGGACAGGTGGTAGGGCTGATTTTATCGGATGTGGTAGGAGATGCGCTGGCTGTAATTGGTTCGGGTCTGACCGATCGACCCTCGGCGCACAATACTCTCATTGGTAACAATCATCAAGCCTGTGAAGCTGCTGCCCAGCATTTGCAATCTTGTGGCTATCAGACAATTGTGACCACACAAATGCACGGAGAGGCCAGTACCCAAGGTCGAGAGATCGCTAAATCAATCCAAACTATGCCGCCAGGAACTGCCTTGATCTATGGGGGCGAAACCACCGTGACTTTACCGGCTAACTGTCGGGGCCGGGGTGGTCGAAACCAAGAGTTGGTATTGGCCGCCGCGATCGAGTTGGATACTGCGGCTCCCCGGCTAAACTTGTCGCGAAAAGAGTATCACCAGTGGCAAAAGCAAGCTAACAAACTGAGTAAGTCTTCACCCACAGTCTGGATTGGCAGCATTGGTACTGATGGCATTGACGGCACTAGTCCAGCCGCTGGAGCGATCGCCCATACCTATACCGGTCAGTTGGCTTGGTTCAGAGGGTTAGATGCGCTGGAGTATTTAGAGCGCCATGACAGTTACGGTTTTTTTGATTGCTTAACTTCTGTGCAAGATCGTCAAATGGGGCAAACAATTATTACCGGAGCCACTGGCACTAACGTTGCCGATCTGTCGATCGCCCTCCAGTCATTTTAAGGCCAATTAAAAAGGCAGGGACGTTTCCCTGCCTAGATTAAACGATTATTGCCAGAGAGATCACTTAACGACGACAGCCAGTAGTGGAGTTACCGCCAGCCATTACTTTAAAGTCATTAAAGTCACGGTCATCGCGACGGGATAGTACCGAACCGGTATCATCCCATTCAATTGCTAAACCTTGGCTAGATAAACCACTCATGTCACCTACTTTGGACTGGAGTTGACCATTCAGGTTACGGTTGTTACTAGAGTAAACAGTGCCAGATTCTCTGCCTTGATAGGTAGAATCTAAGTAGAAAGCGTAGGGTTGACCAGCTTTAAATAAGAATTCATTTAAAGGCTGGGGAACAGTATTTCCAGGAGTACCAAGAAAGTCGGTGCTGCGAGGAGAAGCCAAAGAAGGATCATCAGAGGCTTTAACTTCGGCTAACAGGGGAGTTTTTTCACCTGTCACCAAGTTAATTACACCGAATGTAGATTGATATGCGCCACGAGATTCCATAAACTCGAATTCTACAGCCACATCTTTTTCGAAGCGAATGAAGTTGTTATTAAAATCTTCAGCGGCTTTGGCAGACTGGGCAAAAGAGCCAATCACAGCTCCAGCAATCACAGCCCAACCCAAACGATACGCAGATTTAAACCGATTGGACATAGTTTTTTTTCCTTGGGTAATCGAGCGAGGATATTTTGAATTTATACCAGCGAATGTCCTAGGGGGTATGCCACTGGGACATTCACTCAGTGAGTTAACTACCAACCAGAAGTGCAGTTCACACAGGAGCTAGTCTTGGCGATTTGCTCGGAGTTGGGGTTTTGCACGCTCTGTACAAAACTGTTAGCTTCAGCAGTAGCTTGTGCTAAGTTAGCCTTCGCTCTTTCTAGCTCTGCCAAAGCTGCCGCTGTTGGAGGGCAATCAGTCTGACCGCTACCGGGCTGACGAGCATAGCGCTGAATTTGGTTATACTTGCTGCTAGCCCGGTACTCAGCATCTACCAAAGCTTGTTCAGCTGCTGCCAGAGACTGGTTTAGTTGAGTCGCACGAGAAATAATCGACTCGCTGTAACGACCCACACCACCGCGATTGGCACCGCTAGTATAACCATGAGAGTTGGAGCTGTTGTAGCCACTGGCATTAGAGAAAATCTGTGCTTGGGCACTACCACTGAAAGTAGCAATGGCCAACAGACCTAATAATCCACTGTAAAGCTTGTTTAAAGACATATAAGTTTCTCCTGAAAGTTGATGATGATAAGACTGTATTAGAACGTGTAAGCTATCCCAGTTCCTAGTACAAAGCGAGCACCGTTACCAGCACCAGTAATGTCTCTAAAGGAAGGAGAAATTACCAGCGGGAAACCCTCGAAAGGCACGTAGGAAAGACCAGCAGCTAAGTCTTGGCCAGTCCACTCTACAACAGCACTCAAGGGCTTGGCAATGCGGAAACCAGCGGAACCAAACACACCCAATCCAGAAGGATCTTTACCGGCAACCAGAGCATCTTGCAGGGTCTTTTCTGAAAGAAACTGACCGCTACCAACACCGGCAGTTAAGGCAATGCGACTGAGAAAGCTATCGACGTTCTCGGTAGTAGCAAACACTTTGGTAGCCGCTGCATAGTAAGAGTTTTTAGGATAGTCGAAAGGAATACCAGCACCACCGCCAAACCTAACAGTGGCAAACCGGTTCCAGCCGACAGCCAAAGAAAAGTCATCGGAGAGTTGTTTGTGGATTTTGGCATTGAAACCACCACTACCGAAACCTTGGCTACGACCGAAGCTATCGATCGAGTAAGAAATTTCCGCACCTAGGAAGCTCCGAGCATCACCCAAGCCAATCCCGATCCCCAGTTCTCCGTCGGAGTCATTGGTGAAACGAGTGCGGTTCTGGTAGCTGCCCGATAAAAATACGGTATTGTTATCTGCGCCAAAAGCCGAGGGGTTAAAGATAGTCATGCCGGGCGACAGACTGCCAAAGCAAGGACACTTGATATCAAATTCTCTGCGGGTAATGCCATCTAACTGCATCCGTAGCTTCTGAGCATCTTGCATACTGGCCGGACCAGTTGCACTAGGTGTAGTGGGAGAAGGCAAAGCACCAGGTGATAAAGGCGCAGGCGCAGGAGTAGTAACACTAGGAGAAGGCGTAGGCAGCTCAGGAGTTACCGGAGTAGTCGGAACGGGAGCGGTAGGGTCGGTGGGCACAGTAGGCATCCCGCCGGGAGTCGCAGGCTCAAGGGGTTGCCCTTGCTTCAAGGCCACTGCTTTCTTTTTGCCACTGCTGCTAGACAAAGAGCTGGTTGCACTAGAAAGTTTGGTCTGGCCAACCACCGCTGCTCTCTGATTACCAGCATTGGCTTGACTGGACATGCCAGCGACCATCGGTACAGCGCAAATTAAACTAATCAACAACAATAATCGCTTCATTATTTTAGCTTTCCTCTAGGAAAAAGGCTCTATTTTACATTAGTCCGATCGCAGGTATGCCAGCAGACTCGGGAACTAGAAAGGTGTCTTTACTTGTGAGAACACTTCTTGGATAGGATAAACCCTGACAGCTAGTACATGCATCAATCTTTTGGCTGAGATTTTAAGGGGAATTTCTCAAAATCTGGGCTGTGGGGATAAATTTGGCATTACTCGATGAGATCGAGTAGATTTTATACCAAGGTACTGGGCATAGACTGCCGCTGTCACCAATTAATATGATTTAACTCACTGTCTAAAAATTATCACTAGTTCCTGTGGGGATGCGTCGGCTGATATGCTGAAAATAATTGTGCTCAAAATATTCGCTTCATCCCGATACCAATGCCTGCTCCCATAATGACTGCGTTTCCCCTCACTGCGGTGGTGGGCCAAGAAGCTATCAAGCTAGCTCTGCTTTTGGCAGCGATCGATCCCACTCTCGGTGGCGTAGTAATCGCTGGTCGGCGCGGGACTGCCAAATCGGTGATGGCCAGAGCCATTCATTCTTTGCTGCCGCCGATCGAAGTTGTTACCGGCAGCATCAGCAACAGTGACCCAAATAAACCTGCTGAATGGGACGATTTGATTGCGATCGAACTAGCTGGCAACAGCGAAATTCCGACCAAAGTCATCCCCGCCCCCTTTGTCCAGATTCCCTTGGGGATCACCGAAGACCGGCTCCTGGGATCGGTGGATCTAGATAAATCTTTGCAAGCTGGCCAGCCAGTATTCCAGCCGGGAATTTTGGCGGAAGCCCATCGAGGGGTATTGTACATTGACGAAATTAATTTGCTCGACGACCAAATCGCCAATTTGCTATTGACGGTGTTGACTGATGGTCGCAGTCAGGTAGAGCGGGAAGGCATCAGTGTCCAGCATCCCTGCCAGCCTTTGCTAATTGCTACTTACAACCCTGCCGAAGGGCCGTTGCGGGAACACCTGCTCGATCGAATTGCCATTTGTCTGTCGGCAGATGGGGTGTTGGGGATGGACGATCGAGTCCAGGCGGTGATGCAGGCGATCGACTACGCCAACTCACCCCAGACTTTTTTGGGTCAATATACCGAAGAAATTGATAACCTGAAAACCCAAGTGTTGTTAGCCAGAGAATGGCTGAAAGAAGTGACCATTGCTACTGAACAAATTGCTTACTTGGTAAATGAAGCCCTGCGGGGTGGGGTGATGGGACATCGGGCTGAGCTGTTTGCGGTGCGGGTAGCGATGGCGGCTGCTGCTTTGGAAGGACGCAGTAATGTGAATGCCGATGACCTCCGGCGGGCGGTGGAACTAGTGATTGTGCCCAGGGCTAAAGTGGTGCAGCAGAACCCACCCGACGATCAAGCGCCGCCCCCACCACCACCCGAGCAACCGGGCGCGGATGACTCTGACGAAGATCAGCAAGAAGACGAAGAGCCGCCAGCAGATCAAGAGCAACCCCCGGAAAGCGAACCAGATGAACCACCCAGTATTCCAGAAGAGTTTATTTTCGATCCAGAAGGGGTGATCTTAGATGACACAGTGATGTATTTTGCCCAGAGCGCCCAGCGTCAAGGAAAATCTGGCAGTCGCAACTTGGTGTTTTCTGAAGATCGGGGTCGCTATGTAAAACCGATTATTCCCCGAGGTCAGGTTAAGCGGATTGCCGTAGATGCCACCTTGCGGGCAGCCGCTCCCTACCAAAAATCGCGGCGCTTACGTCAGCCCGATCGAGTGGTCATCGTAGAACCAGGAGATATGCGGGGTAAAAAACTGGCTCGAAAATCGGGAGCGTTGATTATTTTTGTGGTCGATGCCTCGGGATCGATGGCTTTGAATCGGATGCAGTCGGCCAAGGGCGCTGTGATGTGTCTGTTGACCGAAGCCTACCAAAACCGTGACCAGGTAGCTTTGATTCCTTTTAGGGGGGAACAGGCCGAGGTTTTGTTGCCGCCCACTCGATCGATCGCCATGGCCAAACGCCGCCTGGAAAGATTACCTTGTGGGGGCGGATCACCGTTAGCCCATGGTTTAACTCAGGCAGTGCGAGTAGGGCTGAATGCCCAAAGCAGCGGTGATGTAGGGCAAGTGGTGGTGATCGCCATTACCGATGGCCGGGGAAATATTCCGCTCAAGCGATCGCTGGGCGAAGAGATCACCCCTGGAGAAAAACCCGATATCAAGGCCGAACTGCTAGATATCGCCAGCCGTTTTCGGGTGTTGGGGATGAAACTATTGGTGATTGATACCGAAAATAAGTTTATTTCTACCGGCTTTGCCAAAGAATTGGCTACTACTGCGGCGGGCAATTATTACCATTTACCAAAAGCCACAGATCGAGCGATTGCCAATACTGCCATGAACGCGATCGCCGATATGCGCAACTAGTAATTGGCCTATGCATTGGCGGGGAGGCTACAGATCCGCTAAATTAGAGCAGAGCAACTTCTTTCATTTAGACACACCTATGGCTTCTTCTTCGATCGCCGTGCGCGAACTGCCACTTTTCCCCTTGCCAGAGGTGGTGCTATTTCCGGGGCGACCTTTGCCTTTGCACATTTTTGAATTTCGCTATCGAATCATGATGAACACCATTATGGAAGCTGATCGACGCTTTGGGGTACTCATGTGGGACCCAGTTAGGGAAGAACCAGCGGTAGTAGGCTGTTGTGCGGAGGTGATTCACTTCCAGCGGATGCCAGATGATCGGATGAAAATATTGACCTTGGGTCAGCAGCGATTTCGGGTATTGGACTATGTGCGAGAAAAACCCTATCGGGTAGGTTTGGTGGAATGGATCGAAGATGCTCCGACAGAGCGAGATTTACGCACTGTTGCCAGTGAAGTGGAGGTGTTACTTCAAGATGTAGTCGGATTGTCGGCAAAACTAACTGACCAGTTAATTGAGTTACCAGAAACTCTACCTAGTTCACCGATCGAGCTTTCTTACTGGGTGGCCAGCAATCTGTATGGGGTGGCCGCAGAACAACAGGCATTGCTAGAAATGCAAAGCACTGCCGATCGACTGGAGCGCGAAGCGGAGATTTTACTTTCGACCCGGAACCATTTGGCAGCCCGGACAGCTTTGAAAGATGTTCTCAGCTAGTTATTGTCTTCGCGGTTTTCGATCGCTTCTTGCACATCGGTGGGTAAAACAGCAAAGAAATTGTAGCCGGTGATTTTTTCGATTTCGCGGACGGTTTTGCGGTAGCTGCGCCAAGGATTGTGTTCGATACCCTGAATATTGGGAATTGACACCGCAAAAGCCCGAGTATTTTTGTCGATACCAGCGATACCGCGACCTTTGGTGGTCACCAAGACTACTTTCCAGGTATTTGCTGGTACTACCTGACCCCGAGGTAATTTTTGCAGGGCACCGCGTGAACCCACGCCTCCTTGGCCTTGAGGCCCAGCGATGATATATAGCTCTTGGCCATTTCGGGCTAGTTCTCGACAGTATTTTTCTAACTCCACCCACACCCCACGATTGTTATCGGGAGATTGGGGCATAATATTGGTCATCAGAAAAGTGGCGGAGTTGTTGCTGGGGTTGCTGCTGCGGTCTTCCGAATTAGTGAGATGTCCTCGATCGAAGCCACTACCGGTGTAGTCTTTGGGCTGGGTAGCTGGCCAATTTGTTGGTAAATCGGGATCTGGGCGAAAATCGTTTTGGCGTTTACTGGTGCCTTTCTCGGCTAAGTCGGTGCTGTTTAAACGCCAAGAAACCCAGTTGGGAATACCTTTACTCCGGGAGTAAGACAACACATATTGGGGTTTAACCATCAGATAGTTTTCATGGTTGCTCACATCTGTGGTGGCATTACTGGGGTTGCCTAGGAGTAAATTGGGGTTGCCATTGGGACTCTGCTGATCGTTGTGGAAGCAACCACCCAACCAGAGCAGGTTGGCCAATAAACAGCAGTAGCCCGCACACCGCAAAATTTTCGCTAGCAACTGTGGCATGGGGGTAGACCTAGGTAAATACATGAAAAAATTATCCCAGAGTTGGGGGCGGTGCAGAAGTCCAGGCAAAACTCTGGTAACCTTGTGCAAAGGCAATACCTGAGCTTTTGATCTGAAGCTTTTTTTCCGCAAATTCTTTACTGCTGCGAGGCGCAATGGATATTTGGAATATCTTGGCGGGAGTGGCCAGTATTTTGTCTCTGATTTTTCATCTCAGTGGCAAAGGCTCTGGAGTCAGACCTTTTACTTTTCCGATTACGATGGGTTTGGTGGGTTTTTGTATTGGTCGTGCCGGTAGTGATGCTGGCACGATCGCTAATCAATTTTTTCAAGATCCTTATTTGATGTTAATTGTTTGCATCTTGATCTTGCTATTTTCTTTGGCGATGTACTTAGTAGAAAGTAACAAGCTAGATATTCGCATGTCTTATATTTTTCTGGTATTTTTAGCGACGGTGGCTTTGCCCTATATGCTGAAATTTTATGGTGATATTTCCCCAAATATTTCTACCGCCGATTACTTAGTATTGGCTCAGGTCAAGGAAAACGCTGGGAGTACCGAAGATGCGATTAAATATTTGAAAATTTATGCGCGGCGAGTGAATCAGAAAGATATTCAGAAGCAAATAGATAGTAAGGTAGAGGAATTGACCAGGCTAAAATTCAAACAGGATTTCAAAACTCCGACCAAGAACAACTTTATTCGCTAGCTTAATATTTTATTGATCTTTAGGGAAAACTCATGACCAATCGACTGTGGAAATATATCACGCCCGGTATTCCGGATGATCTGTTTGAGCAGATTCCAGGTATTCCGATGACTCAGCGAGAAGTGCGGTTGTTGATGATTGCGGCGTTGCGTCTAGAGGTAGATTCGGTGGTGTGGGATATCGGGGCGGGAACAGGTACGATTCCAGTCGAGACAGGATTGCTTTGTACTAAAGGCCAGGTAATTGCGATCGAGCGCGATGAGGAAGTAGCTAGTTTGATTCGCCACAACTGTGAGATTTTTGGGGTGACTAATGTGCAGATTGTGCAGGGCAGCGCGCCAGAATGTTTGGCCGCTATTCAAGATCAGCCGCAGCGGGTCTGTATTGAAGGAGGCCGATATTTAGCTGAAATTTTGCAGGCCGTCTGGTCGCTGTTGTTACCCCAGGGGCGAGTGGTGGTTACTGCTGGTAATTTAGAAAATCTTTTTAGTGTGTTAGATACTTTCGATCGGCTTCATGGTCGCCAGGTAGAAGTGGTGCAAGCGGCCATAAATCGCCTAGAAAATCGTGGTACTAATCGCAGTTTGGTAGCGGTAGACCCGATTTTCATTTTGAGTGCTGAAAAGCTGGATGATTGAGTACTAAGAAACCGCCTGCTGTCGCAGTACTGTCAGTAGCTTTTCAAAATGCCCTGGCAAGGGGGCTACTACTTTGATGGTTTCACCCGTTACCGGTTGGATTAGCTCTAGTTGCCAAGCATGGAGTGCTTGTCCGGGTAACTTTACTTTTACCCCGCGTCCACAGCCATATACGGGGTCTCCAACGATCGGGAACCCCAGGCGGTTGCTGTGTACTCGAATCTGGTGGGTGCGCCCGGTGCCTAAGCGAAACTTGATCACCGTAAAATTACCCAGCCGTTCTAAAACTTCCCAGTAGGTTTGGGCCGATCGACCGCCATCTTCCAGCTCCACAATGGTTTGGCGCTGTCGATCGACTGGGTGCCGACCCAAGGGCAAATCTATAATACCAATATCTTCACGAGGTGAGCCAACGACAACTCCCAGATACTCGCGGCGGGCGGTTTTGGCTTGGATTTGTCCTTGCAGGCTCTGATGAGCAAAGTCGGTTTTGGCTACCACGATCGCCCCAGAGGTATCTCGATCCAGACGATGGACGATGCCGGGACGATGTACACCACCAATTTCTGCTAGGGGACAATGAGATAGTAGGGCGTGGACGAGGGTGCCGCTGCTGTGACCAGGGGCGGGGTGGACTACCATACCAGCGGGTTTGTTGATAATAATGAGCTGGTCGTCTTCGTAGAGAATATCTAGGGGAATCTGCTCAGGAATCAGATCGAGGGAGGTTGGAGGTGGGATGATGACGGTAACTTGGTCATTTACTTGCAGCTTTTGTTTTTTGGCGATCGGCTGATTATTCACTAAGACATGGCCTTGAGTAATCAGCTTTTGCAGACGCGCACGAGAAAACTCTGGCAATTTCTGGGTGAGCCAGGTATCAATGCGCCGATCGGTATCAGCAGCGGTGACGGTGAGTTCGATCGCCGCAGCAGAAGCTTCAGACTCTGATAATTCGTCCAAATTTTCACTAAACAGATCTGCTGGGGTCATTTTGGTTAGTTCGACATTTTTTGAAATTACTTCTTGCCAAACATACCAAATAATCCACCCTTCCCGGCTGAAGTTGCCGACTTACTAGCTACGGGGGCATCAGACATGAGCTTTTTGAGTTCTTGCTTAGTATTGCGAACTATCGGTGCGCTGGGGTCGAGTTGGATGGCTTTGTTCATATGCATTTTTGCCATCGTAACCTGATTTTGGCGGTAATAGACGATCGCCATTTGGGCATGAGCGATCGCATTACTCGGATCATCTTTGAGCA
Source organism: Synechococcales cyanobacterium OTE_75_metabat_409 (assembly GCA_031378405.1). Lineage (GTDB taxonomy): Bacteria > Cyanobacteriota > Cyanobacteriia > Cyanobacteriales > Chamaesiphonaceae > JAAFHZ01. The sequence continues at coordinate 2,213 of JANNEH010000137.1, read as the reverse complement.
CTTCGCGCAGTTCAACATTGGCCTTCGTCCAATTGCGCATATTAATATATTCCTCTGCGCGGCGCATGGCCTTTTCACCTAGTAAGGGATTTTTGGATATTTCTGGTGGTTTTGGTGTTTCGAGGGTAGAGTCTAACTCAGCTTGGTTCTCTGACACTCCATTAACGGTCGTTCTACTGGGGGATGAGCTAGTGGCAGCTATTGGTGGGCGAATAGATTGATTACGCTTCCGGAGTAGATAAACCATATTTAGTTCACTAATATGGCCGGTGATTTCGGTACTGCTATCGAGCTGGCGATACTGCTGAAGAGCTAATTCACGAAGAAGCTCATGATAGGTATGGTTTAAATCTTCACTATTTTGTTGATAGAGTCTTTGGGCACTGCTGCTAGAGATATCAATTTTGCCAGCATCAGCAATCACCCGCTTGGCTAGCAATTCTAGCATAGCCTGTTGCTCTTGCAGTTGTGCAGCTTTAGAAATTTGTCCATAAGATTGGTTGATGACGCTGGAAAAGATTTTAGTAGCCAACATCTTTTCTGCCACAGTTTGCCAATTGGCACTGTCTGGATGCATTAAGCGAGCAATTTCCTTGTATCGATCGCGAACCCCTGTAGCATCGGCATCGACAGATACTCCCAAAAAGGCATGGTGATCGGTGAATTCAAATTTAAATAAGCCTTGGGTGGGTTTGAGATTCATACTTACTGTGGCAACCTAATAGCGGGATATCTCTAAATGTTTAGTAGTGCTGCGCTGTCCCTGCGTCTCAAAACAATTCTGTGGGGAACTCCCAACTAGTTGTTTGAACTTTTGCTAAAGCTTGACTGAGTGGAGCGTGAATGAGACCATTGGTGGCCAAAATGCGCCCAGAATCGAGCAGAAATTTGCTTTCATCATAGGCGGTCACCAACCCACCAGCTTCTTGAAGTATTACTACTCCAGCAGCCAAATCCCAGGGGGATAAGCCTCGCTCCCAATAGCCATCTAACCGACCACAGGCCACATAAGCCAAGTCGATCGCAGCGGCTCCGCCTCGCCGCACTCCTTGGGTGAGGTGGGTGAGGTAGCAGAACTCCCGATAATTGTTATCAGAAGTTTCTCGTCGATCATAGGCAAAGCCCGTGACCAACAAGCTATCTGCCAAAGTAGCAGCCCTGGAAACGTTAATCGATCGCCGGTTGCAGGTGGCTCCCAGACCGGTGGCAGCCCGAAAAAGCTCCTGATGCCAAGGATCGTAAATAACGCCGACAGTTGGCACTCCAGCGACCAACAGGCCGATCGAAACTGCACTGAACGGATATTGGTGGGCGTAGTTGGTGGTGCCATCTAAGGGATCAATGACCCACAAAAACTCAGCATCACTACTCCCATACTTCCCAGTCTCTTCGGCCAAAATGCTATGGGTGGGTAGATGGCGCTGCAAAATTTCTACAATCTGGGTTTCCGACTCTCGATCGGCGATTGTTACCAGGTCTCCGGGTCGGCCTTTGGCTTGAATTTGCCCCTCTAAGTTGTCTCGGTGATGATTAATAATTGCACCGGCAGCTAAAGCTGCTTCGGTGGCTATTTCTAAGAAATTCTGTAAATCTGCGGTGGATGGTGACTGGGACATAGGGTTCGATATATATTTATGAGGGACTGAAAAACTATGGTGCTACCGCTAAATTTATGCCTAAAGATTTCCGGGGATTGTGGCCAATTACCCTACTAGGGTTTTTGATATTGGGTAATGCGGGCAAGGTAGCCGCTCAAGAAAACAGAGTATACACCCCTCTTCCCCTGCCTCCAAGTAATGAAGTTACCGATACGCTGACCGATCGAGATATCCCTCTAGGTGATGGTGGTTTTGCTAGAGATTATGCTATTCAGCTCAATAGTGGCGAACAACTGGCGATCGAACTCACTTCGGATAATTTTGATACGGTGGTGACGTTGCTGAGTAAAGAAGGCAAAACCATCGGCAAAAATGACGATGGCCCAGATGGTTCGAGTAATTCTTTACTATTTGCCAGGATCAAAAAAACTGGCATGTATACAGTGCGGGTGCAGGGTTTTAGTGAAACCAGCGGTGGCAAATTCATCTTGAAAGTCAGTCGGCTGAGAGCCATTCCCTAATCTCTTATTAGCTTATTAACAACCCATTGAGTGACTGGTGCCATGGCTTTCCAGCCCAGAAATTTACCTACGGGTTCGGCTCTTTGAATTGCTA
>JANNEH010000068.1:0-8698 GCA_031378405.1 Synechococcales cyanobacterium OTE_75_metabat_409 | reverse complement strand
AGTCGGTGTTAGAATTCTCTGATGGCTAGGGGTGCCCTGTTTTAACCGGGCTGAGAGAATACCCTCGCACCTGAGACTGGGTAATGCCAGCGGAGGGAAGCTGTTTATTAATGAGAGGAATTTAAGATGCGTTCTAACTGGGTTGCTAAACGTGCTGGTCAAGCCAACGTTACTCAAATGCACTACGCCCGCACCGGAGTGGTCACCGAAGAAATGCAGTTTGTGGCCGATCGAGAAAATCTACCAGTGGACTTGATTCAAGCAGAAGTGGCTAGGGGACGGATGATTATTCCGGCCAATGTGAACCACACTAATTTGGAACCGATGGCGATCGGGATTGCCTCGCGGTGCAAAGTAAACGCCAACATCGGTGCTTCACCGAATTCTTCGGGTATTGACGAAGAGCTAGAGAAATTAGCTTTGGCAGTCAAATATGGCGCTGATACCGTGATGGATTTGACCACTGGCGGTGGCAACCTAGACGAAATTCGGATCGCAGTAATTAAAAATTCCCCAGTGCCGATCGGCACCGTGCCCATTTATCAAGCGCTCGAAAGTGTCCATGGCAACGTAGAAAACCTCACTGCCAATGACTTTTTGCACATTATTGAAAAACATGCTCAGCAGGGTGTGGACTATCAAACGATCCACGCAGGGATCTTGATCGAGCATTTACCATTGGTGCGCAATCGATTAACCGGTATCGTATCGCGCGGTGGGGGCATTCTGGCGCGCTGGATGCTCCATCACCACAAGCAGAACCCCCTGTATACCAGCTACAACGACATTATTGAAATCTTTAAAAGATATGATGTGTCTTTCAGCTTAGGTGACTCTCTCCGTCCCGGTTGTACTCATGATGCTTCTGATGAAGCTCAACTGGCTGAGCTAAAAACATTGGGTAACCTGACTCGCAAAGCTTGGGAGCACGATGTGCAGGTAATGGTAGAAGGTCCGGGTCATGTGCCGATGGATCAAATTGAGTTCAATGTGCGCAAGCAAATGGAAGAATGCTCGGAAGCACCTTTCTATGTGCTAGGGCCACTAGTGACCGATATTGCGCCTGGTTATGACCACATTACTTCGGCGATCGGGGCAGCGATGGCTGGTTGGTATGGTACTGCGATGCTGTGTTATGTGACTCCCAAAGAGCACTTGGGTTTACCTAATGCTGAAGATGTGCGCAATGGTTTGATTGCTTACAAAATTGCTGCTCATGCTGCCGATATTGGTCGCCATCGTCCGGGGGCACGCGATCGGGATGATGAACTCTCGAAGGCGCGCTATAACTTTGATTGGAATCGTCAGTTTGAGTTATCTCTCGATCCGGAGCGGGCGAAGGAGTATCACGATGAGACTTTGCCAGCAGATATTTATAAAACTGCGGAGTTCTGTTCGATGTGTGGACCGAAGTTCTGTCCGATGCAAACGAAGGTGGATGCTGATGCGCTGACTGAGCTAGAGAAGTTTTTGGCTAAGCAGGAGTCTCCGACTGCGTTGGTTTAAGGTTTTTTGTTGATATTTATAAAGACCCCAAGAATTTCTTGGGGTCTTTTTGGGTTGGAAATTAATGGTTTGGTATGAGATTTCTGGTTAAAACTAAATGGTGATCTGGGGGCTCCTGCCCCCAGACCCCCGTTGAGGGGCGGGACGCACCCCCTCAAACTCCCCATCGTAAGGATTGACTGGTGTGTTGCTTAAGGGGAACTAATTAGTTCCCCTCCCTTGGAGGGGTGGCAGGCGCAGCCTGACGGGGTGGTGATCACCGGCAAACGAAAAATTAGTTTAAGCGACCCCGGCAGGTAATCGCTCTACTAATTCTGTGCCAAAGACTTCCGAGAAAATTTTGTCAATTTTGACTCCAGAGTCGATCGATTCCAAAGGATCTTTACGCAAGCGGTGGCGCAGACAAAGGGCAATAATTCGGCGAATGTCGTCTACCGTGACTTCTGTGCGTCCCTCGAAAGCTGCCAAAGCTTTGGCTGTGCGGTTGGTGACAATATCGCCCCGCAGGCCGTCTACATCGCAAGCCGAGCAGACTTCTGAGATTTTTACCCGCAGGTCATAGTCGATCGAGACATGCTCCAACCGCTCTTGGGCTTCTACAATCTTTTCTTGGAGAGCGCTCTGCTTGTTTTGATACTGACTCAAAAAATCATAGGGTTTGCGATCGAATTCCGATCTTTGTTCGACAATCTGGACACGCAAAACCGGCTCTTTCACTGTGCGGATCTCGGCGTGCATCCCAAAGCGATCTAACAATTGTGGTCGCAGCTCTCCTTCTTCGGGGTTACCAGAACCCACTAACACAAAACGCGCTGGGTGGCGAATCGAAATGCCTTCCCGCTCCACGGTGTTCCAGCCGCTAGCAGCGGAGTCGAGCAATACATCTACTAAGTGGTCATCTAATAAATTGACTTCATCCACATATAAAATTCCTCGATTAGCCTTGGCCAAGAGTCCTGGCTCAAAGGCTTTGATGCCTTCAGATAAGGCTTTTTCAATGTCGATCGTGCCGCAGACTCGATCTTCGGTAGCGCCTAGGGGCAGGTCAACCATCGGTACCTTCTTGGTACTGACCGGAAAAGACTGCTGGGTTTCGTAAAAAACTGTACGCAGCTCATCACTCATTAGGTCTGGGTCACTGGGATGACTGTTGAACGGATCGTTGGCTACCACCGTGATTTCGGGGAGCAGATCAGCCAGGGCGCGGATGGTGGTAGATTTTCCAGTGCCTCGATCGCCCATGATCATGACCCCCCCAATAAATGGATCGATAATGTTGAGGAGCAGAGCTAATTTCATTTCCTCTTGGCCAACAATGGCCGTAAAAGGAAATACGACGCGCCGCGCGGGCGATGAAGTGGTGGCAGTCACGAGCGATTACCTATATTTATATTATTTTTCGTTACCCGACATTATAAGCTTCTGCGTCACCAGCGCTAGCTCTCTACCCACAGACATCCAGAGATATTTAGCCAGAGAATTTAGACTGATGAAGAGTTTGCCTAGTACCAAATAATCGGCATAAAGGCTGTTGAGTAGTCACGGCTAGGTCGTTATAATACTTCTGCAAAGCGAGACATTAATACATTCCACCTAAACTTGATATGTCCACAATACCGAGCAACGAAAGCACCAATTCGGATTTTCTCCAGCTCGAACAAATTGCTCCTCAGCCAGCGGTGACAGATAAGTCTGTCGTAGTAGAAGAGCGTTGGGATCTAGATCAAGAGTTAAGATCTCTGTTAGAGATGGCCAGCAGTTCTGGTGTAGAGCATCAGGAACTAGCGTTAGAAAGCCAGCAGTTGATAAAGTCGATCGCCGTAGTTAAAAGCGAATTGACAAATATTCAGCGCAGTAACCAAACCCAATTTACGGCGATCGAACACCACGTAAACCAATCTCAGCAGCTTCAACAGCGAACAGAACAACTTGCGAAATATAGCAAGCTGCAAGTACGGCAAATGCAGGAAATGCTCCAATCTTTTGATGGGGTCAGAAAAAGTATTGTGGCTGCTCTCGATCGGTTTGGTAACTATCAGCAGCTCGAACCGATGCTACAACAAATTCTGGCGGCTGATTTGTCCCTCCGCCAAGCCAATGAAAAGTTACAGGCTCATCAAAGTGACCTATATGAGTCCTTACAGTCGATCCAACGTCAGGTAGAGAGTCGCAGCAGTACAGCGGAGCAAAACTTGCTGCAAGGTCAGGCTGAATTGGAAAGTTTATTAGAAATAATTCGTGCCGATCGAGAACGTACTATCGCCCTGCAAACCCTAGTTACCCAAAATTTCCAGGAATCGCAACAGTTACATAGTAGTTTGACTGGTTTACAAAAAGGACTTGCCGAAAATTCCGAGCATTTGCAACAAAATTTCTCAGCATTGGCTGACTCGGTACAGCACGAAAAACAACAGTTTTATCAACTTACTGCTGATACCATCAATAAAACCGATGCCATGCGATCGCAGTTTGCAGAGATGGCGAAACAAGTTACTAAAGATTGGGAGGCTATTCAGTCTTTGCAATTTAAAGTCGAAGACTTACGAGACTATTTCGATCGGGAAGGCAAGCAACCAATCAGTCAGCTTCACCAACGCTATGATGAGCTGGTTGCCACCTGGAGCGACCTCAAAAAAAAGCAGGTAAGCATCGAAAAATCTCAACGCAACCAACAAACCTGGCTGCAAGTTTTATCGGCAGGTTTGATAATTACAGTATTGGCATTAATTGGTGTTGTGGTAAGATTTGCTCGTTAGATACAACAATCCAAATTCAAAACGGGTAGCAGTTTTAAGCGGGACAGAATAGCAGAAATATTGCACTTGCCCTCATCCCCCAGCCCCTTCTCCCAAGCGGGGGTGAAGGGGAGTCGGAGCTCCCAGCGTAGTTTCTTGCTCCCTCTCCCAAACTTGGGAGAGGGCTGGGGTGAGGGTAAGTGCAACAATGTCCCGCTTAAAATCGGTACCCTTCAAAACCATCAACCAGCGTTGTCGCGCAGTTGCGGTGGTCAATCCAACTCAATTCGATCAATTAAGACAACGCGACAACTCAGCAAGATCAACCCTTACGCGGGAGGTGTGGAGGGCGGCGTTCCGCCCTCTGCTGGGGGGTCTGGGGGCTAGTCCCCCAGCATCAACCTGGCTGAGCACCGTAATCATAATTTGTAATTACTGTATTAAATCTCGGAGCAAGCACCATCATGGAACAACACGAGAAAATCACGATCGCTGAATATCAACTCACCGCCGAATCTTTTCGGATTGGTACTTGGGATCACGATGTCTCTCAAAACCGAGCAGCCCTAATTGCCGCACTGCCCCAAACTCCAGGCAAAATTCTGGATCTGGGCTGTGGCCCAGGCAGAGATTTGGTAGCATTTCAGCAACTGGGGCATGTCGTAACTGGTTTAGATGCCACTCCAGCTTTTGTAGAAATGGCGAAACAAGTAGCTAATTGTGAAGTGTGGAAGCAGAATTTTTTAAACCTCGATCTGCCGCCCAATTACTTTGATGGTGTCTTTGCCAATGCTTCTTTGATTCATGTCCCCACTAAGCAAATGTTGCGGGTCTTACAAGATTTACAGCAAACTTTAGTCGATCGAGGGGCATTAGTAATGTCGATGGTGCGCGGTAACTATGAAGGTTTTTCTGATCGACCGACCGGCTCTCGTTATGTTGCTGGCTGGGAATACAAAACCCTTGCTCCTCATCTGTTAGCTGCTGGATTTCAGATTGTTGATCACTATTATCGACCACCAGGAATGCTGATCGAACAACAATCGTGGCTAGTTATAGTTGCTCAAAAAATCGGCACAATTATTGATGACATTAGAATCGACTGAAACCCTTAAAACCCGGACGTGGGCATTGCCCACCCTACAATACTGTCGAAAAAGTCTTGGGATAAGCTATGGAGTGTTTGTTTTAGGGTGGATCTAGGGGGGCGCAGAATCGATCGATCCCCACATTCTCGATGTACAACAACACTGGCACCGCCAAGATATTAGGACAAACCTTGCTCGTCTGCAACAAATGTAGTGCTGTTGCCCAATTACCATTGATCAAATCTACCCGCAAGCCATCTTGGCAGAGCACTGCTCGACATCTTTTTGCTAGAGCTGGTAGCCAATCACTATTATCTAAGCCCGGTTCCTGACCGGCACGAATTGCCAAGCTCATTGCCGCATCTTCTAGATCGCCTTCACAGTCAGCGATCGTCTCTAGTGCTAGCAAAGCATCCGGATATTCCAAAAGCTGCGATCGCAGGCGGGCAATTTCTGTAGAGCTAATAATCATATAAAAATTGGTTTTTCTAGAAGAAAATTATTTTTTCGGGGTGGCCAATAATTCTCGAATCAGATCAGCCAACAGATCGGCACTGTTCAATATTCCCATTTGGGAAGTGTTATGAGCCATATCTCCCAATCGTTGCGGCGATCGCAGTAAATTTAGCACTTCCTCGGCCAACAAGGCTGCCGTCAACTTTTCTTGGCGAAAAACTACGGCAGCACCGGCATGTGCCATACAATTGGCATTCACATACTGATGGTCTTCAGCGGCATAGGGATAGGGAATCAAAATCGAGGGCACCCGACAGACCATTAGCTCATTGAGAGTGGCTGCACCCGATCGGCTAATTACCAAAGTTGCCCGCTGTAACAAGCCAGCCATATTATCGCAAAAAGCCAAGGCCAAATAGTTGGGATGCTTTAATGCCTGAGAAGCCGGGTCTTTATCGCCGGTTAAATGGACAATGAATGCTCCTGTAGCCAACCAGGCCGAGGCACTATCGCGCACCATATTATTTAAGGCTACAGCTCCCTGGGAACCACCAGCAATCACAATTAATGGGATATTCGGGGGAATTGGGATATCTAGTTTCTGGCGCTGCAAAAACTGTTGACGTACTGGCGTACCCAAATAGACCGTCTGAGCTTTTTTCAGATACTGAGCAGCACTGCTAAAACCCAGTGCCACCCTAGTACAGAAGGGACTGAGTAGCCGAGTAACCTTGCCTGGTAAGGCGTTGGATTCGTGTAATACTACTGGCAAACCCAAGCTGTAGGCCGCTAAGATCGCCGGAGCCGAAATATAGCCACCGGTACTAAAGACACCGTTGAACTTACCTTTTTTTAAGATTTTTCTGGTGGTAAAGATGCTGGCTAACAGTAATCGGATGGTTTGCAGATTTTTAATGATCGACTTGCCCTGAAAACCCCGCACTGCAATGAGATGCAGCGGATATTTTTTGGGTACCAGGGTGGTCTCTAGCCGATCGGGCACCCCCAGCCACTCGATTTCTAGGTCTGTGAGCTTTTCAGCCACAGCCACTGCTGGAAAAAGATGCCCTCCAGTGCCACTGGCGGCGATTAAAAGCTTACCCGAACCCTGCGCCACTTTAATTTTCCTACTTTTTCTGAATATATTGCTATATTTAGCCTAGCAACCTGCAACAATTAAAGCATTATTCCGACTAGATCAATGCTATCTACTTTTCAAATACCAGGGGAATCTCTTGCAATGGCTGGATTGAAGCTTTGTTTATCTCTTTCACTCGGTTCTGCCATGGGTCTGTCTTTGGCCTACGGCTGGACACCAACTGTCTCTGCCGCTCCAGCGCCCGCCCCAGCTACTGTGACCGAGTTACTTAATAAAATTGATCGAGCCGCCAACAGTCGGCAGCTTCCGGCTCTGGTCGAAAATTTTGCCCCCAGCTATACCGTAGACGGCATGAGCCGCAGTGAATGGCAGAAACAGGTCAGCAGTTTCTGGCAGCGTTATCCCAATTTGCGCTACCGCACCACACTGCAAAATTGGAAGCAAGATGGCAATGGTCTGTCGATCGATACCATTACCCAAATTGATGGTGGTCAGACCGAAGGTGGCAAACCCACCAGTATTACTGCCAAAATCCAGTCTCGTCAGCGGATTATGAATGGCAAAATTACCCAGCAACAAATCATTAGCGAACAGGTGCGCTCTACCAGTGGTTCCAAGCCACCTACTGTAGACATGGTATTGCCTGAAAAGCTGCGTACTGGTGAAGATTACAACGTAGATGTAATTGTCCAAGAGCCGTTAAATGATGATGTGATGATGGGTGCGATTAGTGAACAGCCGGTAAATGCTAGTGGCTATGGTAAACCCACCGCCTATAAGTTAGAACTGCTATCTACCGGCGGGTTATTTAAAAATGCCAAGGCTCCGAGCAGAGCTGGAGATTATTGGTTATCGGCAGTGTTTGTGCGCCCCGATGGAATTACTACAGTCACTCGTCGGGTGCATGTGTCTCGGAGATAGTGGTGCAAAGTTTAACTGGGCAAACTGTACTAATTTCTGGAGCCAGCAGTGGTATTGGGGCAGCCTGTGCCGAGCTGTTGGCGACCTGGGGGGTGCGATCGATCCTATTGGCGCGGCGTACACCCAAATTACAGGAAGTTATTGATCGCTGTGTTGCTGCCGGTGCCGTCCGCGAGAATTTTTTGCCGATCGAGTGGGATGTGCGCCAGCCCTTTAAGCTCGACCAATTACCTCTAGGTTGGCAGTCGATCGATATTTTGATCAACAATGCCGGTCTGAGTCGGGGCTTGAGCAAATTACCAGCAGGTGATGTGGCTGATTGGGAAGAAATGATCGACACCAATATTAAGGGGCTGTTATATCTTACCCGTGCGATTACGCCGGGGATGATCGATCGCCAACGCGGTCATGTGGTAAATATTGGTTCGATCGCTGGTCGTCAGACTTATCCGGCAGGCAATGTGTACTGTGCGACCAAGGCAGCGGTCAGAGCGATTTCTGAGGGGTTAAAAATTGATTTGTTGGGTACACCGATCCGGGTGACCAATATTGATCCAGGGATGGTAGAAACCGAGTTTAGTGCGGTGCGCTTCCATGGCGATTGGGAAAAAGCCGATCGGGTTTATCAGGGCTTAACTCCGCTGACTGCCATGGATGTGGCCGAGACAATTGGGTTTGCTTTGACTCGACCTGCCCATGTCAATATCAGTGATATTTTGCTGGTGCCCACGGCTCAGGCTACGGCTACTTTAGTCGATCGACGGTCACAGTAGCTCGATTCCTATTTAAGTAAGCAGTCTTCTACCTGATCTTAAGATACAAGGGTGGGCCGTTACTGAGCGAAGCCGTTCGCATAGCGTCACCGTTAGGTGATAGTACTGCCCACCACAACG
>JANNEH010000067.1:0-4240 GCA_031378405.1 Synechococcales cyanobacterium OTE_75_metabat_409 | reverse complement strand
CCGCCAAGAGACCTGTTCTACCGGACGAGCATCCCCAGAAAACTTAGCCGGGTTGCTACCGACGATCGCCCGATATTGCCCTTGGGTAATAGGATACTTACTCAGCCAGAAAGCTGGCAAAGTGACCTGATGCTGCGGGCTTTCACTATCTTGTCGCTCCAGCTCATTGGCTGGTGAACCCATCATAAAACTACCCGCAGGAATATAGACCATTTCTAGATCGACCCCAGTTACCAAGGTAAATCTTTGCTGCTGATTGCTACAGGACTGGCGATTGATCACATTGCCAGTGGAATTGATCGTGACCGTCTCAAAAAAGAACTCACTGCCTGGTGATGGAGTTGCCGCAGCCAACAAACCTGTCGTTGCAGCGGCCTTGCGCACCGGTAAAGCCACCTCGATCAGCGGGGATTCACTGTCAGCAATTTTGACCTTTTCCGGGCTATGAGCGAACTCCTGCGCTCGATCAACAATATCGTCTAGTCGTTCTTCTAGTTTTTTCTTACCCGCTTTGAGCGTCTGTATTTCCACCTCATCAAACTGCTCTGGGCGAGTGAGCACATAGTTAACATTAGACAACATATCTAAGGTTTCAGTGTATTGCTGCCATAAACGTTTCAGTACCCGTTGCTGTCGTAGCAATCCTAATTGCTGCATTTGACCAGGAAAATTGGGCACAGTATTAAAAGGCATACAACTTGCCTGCAAAGGTACAGCCGATGTTTTTACCGAATCGGGGAAGTTTTTGGCATAAGTTAATGCCTCTTCTAGAGTGGTGGGTAAGATCCCTGAGCCACCTTGACGATAACACTTAACCTCAATACTGGCATTTTTACTACAAATCAAATCGCTAAAGCTAGATTTAAGTTCCAGATCGGCTTCTACCGAGTTAGTTGGCACCACACTGGCCGCCGAAAATGCCGCGCTCAAGGCCATATCTACCTGCTTCTTGGTTTCAGCATCATTAGAAATAATTTCGATCGTAATGATCAATTCTCCACCATTGATCATTCCCGCAACATATTCATGACCAGCTCGCTGATAAAATCCTTCGATCGTTTCATTTTTGATTACTTCCAGGGCTTCTTTGCTGAGTTTGGGCTTGATCAAATTGTTGGTAATGTTGACAACCTTGGCATGAATGAAACCAAAGGTCGAATAGGAATTAATTTTGTCGACTGATGCTTGCAATGCCTTGGCTTTAACTGAACCCTTCACGGTAAACCAGGAAGCATTAACATTCAGCTCACCATTCAAATCTAATGCGGTTGCCAGTTCTTCGACAGAGGTGACTTGTTTGTACACCAAAGTCGAGACTTGCCCTGTCTGATCACCAGGGGTACCAGTACCGTCATATTCAACATATTCACTCGAAGCTTGGCCAGTCAGAATATTATATCCTTTGCCAAACCCCATGCCGTCGGTATAATCGCGGGTGGGTGCCATAAATCTAAATTATATTCAAGAGTTGTGAATGGTTTGACGTTAAGTAACGGACACAACCTTCATCTAGGTAGGCACCATCAATCATGTTCAGGCCATGGCCATATTATCACAGCATTTCAATATCAGCGAAGTTAGCCACAGCGGATGAATCAGCACATTTTTTACTCGATCGGCTATTTCTGTTGCAATATATAGTAAGTTTGCATTGATCAAGGCTATGAAACAAGACACAATTTTCTATCAACTTTTTGTTCGATCGCCCGCCTTACTATTTGAACTACTTCCAGATCCCCCGCCAAATGCTGGTCAGTATAGATTTGAGGCGATCGAAGTCAAACAAGTTGGCTATCGAATGGATGGCGTTTTTCTGCCCCCAGCACCAACAAGCGACATTTTCTTCTGTGAAGTCCAACAAAAAATCGACGAGTTTCTCTATGAAAGAATGATGGCCGAAATCAGCATTTATGCTCACCACAAAAGAAACACCTTCAAAAACTGGCAAGCCGTCGTAATCTACCCCCGCAGAAAAATTGAGCAGAAATGTTGTGACTTAGTAGCCGAATTCCCAGAAAGCGGCAGAATTACTCGGGTTTACCTCGACGAACTAGGTGATATCGCTGCATTACCTTGGGGTCTAGGTTTGATGGTTTTGACCATGCGACCCAAAAAAAAGGTGGTAGAAGAAGCTAAAGCTATGTTGAGCCGGTCAGAGACAGCTAGTGTTAAATCTGCGATACTAGAACTAGTGTCAACCATTATGATTCACAAATTCAACACACTGAGCCGCGCGGAGGTCAATAAAATGCTAGGTATTCAATTACAAGAAACCAGAGTTTATCAAGAGGCTCAAGAAGAACAGGCCGTTAGTACCGTATTGCGATTGCTAGCTCGAAAGCTGGGAAGCTTAGATGATGCAGTAGTAAAACAGATTAATTGTTTAAATTTAAAACAACTAAACTCTTTGACGGATGGAATATTTGATTTCAATGATATAACGGACTTACAGAGCTACTTAAACTCCTTATCTTGATATGACCAGTTTCGGCTATGTGGTAGCTTGCTCCTCAAGCGATCGGTTATGGTGAAAGAACCACTCAGGCTTCATCATGGCTAATCCACGTCTCCAAAAACTCCTGGCTTATATTTATCCTTATCGACTCACCGTCTGGCAAGGAGTCGGGACATTGCTGGTCGTTAACCTGCTCAGTGTCTACATTCCATTCTTAATCAGAGACGCGATCGATCACCTCAAAGTCAACTTTAAGTACCAAGACATTGTGTGGGTCGCATTACTCATTACCCTCTTTGCCTCGATCGCGTGGGTAGCAAGGATGGCTTCACGCCTCTTGATCTTTGGGATTGGCCGCCGAGTGCAGGCCGACCTCAAGCAACGCATTTTTGAGCATATTTCCCATCTAGACAGCGCTTACTTTGCCACTACCACCGTCGGTGACTTGATCAATCGATCAACCAGTGACGTGGAGAACATCATGCGGCTGATGGGATTTTCGCTCCTCAGCATCTTCAACATCATTTTTGCTTACGCCTTTACTTTGCCCGCCATGTTGATTATCAATGTGCGGTTGACTCTATTGGCGCTGTCGATTTATCCGATCATGCTAATTACCGTACAAATGTTTAGTGGCAGACTGCGCCAAGAACAAGTAGATGTGCAAGAGCGACTATCGGATTTAAGCGAACTAATTCAAGAAGACATGAGCGGCATTACTCTCATTAAAATCTATGCCCAAGAAGAAACCGAGCGCCAAGCTTTCGCCCAGCTCAACCAAAAAGTATTTGACTCTAATCTGCGCTTAGCCCAGTCGCGGAATACGGTGTTTCCGATCATTCAAGGCTTAGCATCGATTAGTTTATTAGCACTGCTCTGGCAAGGAAGTCAGGCGATCGCCAGCGGTGAGATTGAAGTTGGGGGCTTTTTGGCCTTGATTATCTATGCCCAAAACCTGATCTTTCCCACGGCACTCTTGGGTTTTACTATTACGGCTTTCCAGCGCGGTGAAGTGAGTATCGATCGAGTGGAATCGATTATGGCAGCTAAATCCCAGATCGTTGATGCCTCGGATAGCATTGACCCTGGTAAACTCCAGGGCAAAATCGAGGCACAGAATCTCTCATTCACCTACCCTGGTGCGGAAAAACCAGCTCTGCGGAATTTAAACTTTGTGATTCACCCCGGAGAACGTATCGCTATTGTTGGCCCGATCGGTTCAGGGAAATCTACCCTAGTTAACACCATTCCCCGCTTACTAAATGTCCCTGCTGGAGAATTATTTGTAGACGATGTGGATGTCACCGAATTAACCTTAGACAGCTTGCGGCGATCGATTACTTTTGTGCCCCAAGAAAGCTTTTTGTTTAGTACCTCGGTAGCTAACAATATTCGCTATGGCGACCCGCTGGCCACCACTGCTCAGGTGTTAACCGCAGCTAAACAGAGCCAAATTCACCCCGAAATTGTTAACTTTCCCCGCCAATACGAAACCCTGGTGGGTGAAAGGGGCATTACCCTTTCTGGTGGCCAGCGACAACGCACTTCGATCGCCCGAGCTTTATTGATAGATGCGCCAATTTTGATTTTGGATGATGCTCTATCTAGTGTCGATAACCAGACTGCTACGGCAATTCTACAGAATTTGGCTGAAGGTACTCAACGCAAAACGGTAGTGTTTGTTTCCCATCAACTTTCAGCAGCAGCTTTGGCCGATCGAATTTTGGTGATGGACAAAGGTGAAATTGTGCAGTCGGGAACTCACAGTGAGTTGATCGATCAAAA